>NZ_BAAAPH010000006.1:0-357815 GCF_039531045.1 Kribbella hippodromi
TCACAACACCCCTTCAACCGACAGGTGTTGCAATCACCCCCTGAACCCGCCGGGGGTCGGCTCGCCCCAAACCGGTTTGGGGCGGATTGTGCTGAGGGTCAGTTAGGGCGGAAGGCGGCGGCGTGGTCGGGGACCTGGGCGTGCAGTTCCCGGGGCGGACGCTGGTACCCCTGTGACGGCGGCCGGGCCGGAAGCTCCAGGGCCGGTGGCTTGACTTCGTGGTACGCGATCGTGGACAGCAGGTGGGCGATCATGTTCAGCCGGGCGGAGCGTTTGTCCTCGCTCTCCACCACGTACCAGGGCGCCTCCGGGATGTCGGTGTGGACGAACATTTCGTCCTTGGCGCGCGAGTAGTCCTCCCAGCGGGTGATCGACTCCAGGTCCATCGGCGACAGCTTCCAGCGCCGCATCGGGTCCTCGAGGCGGCTGCGGAAACGGTTCTCCTGCTCGCTGTCGCTGACCGAGAACCAGTACTTGCGCAGCAGTACGCCGTCCTCGACCAGCAGCCGCTCGAAGATCGGGCACTGCTGCAGGAATCGCTCGTACTCCTCGAACGTGCAGAAGCCCATCACCCGCTCGACGCCGGCGCGGTTGTACCAGCTGCGGTCGAACAGCACGATCTCGCCGGCGGCCGGCAGATGTTCGACGTACCGCTGGAAGTACCACTGTGTCTTCTGCCGTTCGGTCGGTGCCGGCAACGCCGCGATCCGGGCGATGCGGGGATTCAGGTACTCGGCGACGCGCTTGATCGTGCTGCCCTTCCCGGCCGCATCACGCCCCTCGAAGATCACCACCACTCGCGCTTGCTCGGTCCGTACCCACTCCTGCAGCTTGACCAGCTCGGCCTGCAGGCGGAGCAGTTCCTTCTCGTACTTCTTCTTCGGTACCCGCTTCGGCTGACCCATCGCGGATCAGCGGACGACGGCGATCGGGCACCGCGTACGGTGCAGGGCGCTTTGGCTGACCGAGCCGAGCAGCAGGCCGGTGAATCCGCCGCGTCCGCGGGAGCCGACGACCAGCAGATCAGCGGTCGCGGACCGCTCCGTCAACGCGAGGGCCGCGGAGCCACCGGCAAGCTCGATCGTCCACTCCACGTCCGGATACTCCGCCGCCGCGCCGGCCACCGATTCCGAGACGAGCAGCCGCGAATCCTCCAGGACTTCCTCCTGATCGAACTGCAGCATCGCCGCACCACTCGCGTACGTGAGGAACGGGTTCGTCCACGCGTGCAGGGCAACCACCTTGGCGTGCACCGCAGCGGCCTGCTCGAAGGCGAAGTCGATTGCCTTCTCGGCCGGCTTCGAACCGTCCACGCCGACGACAACCGTCAGCTCGTCGTGCACCGTCGGGGTCACGCCGTGCGGGATCACCACGACTGGGCATTCCGCGTGGGCGGTCACCTGGAGCGCCACCGAGCCGAGGACGAGACCGGTCCAGCCGCCGAGCCCGCGCGAGCCGAGAACCACGGACCGCGCGTCCCGGGACGCCTCGATCAGGGTCTGCGGGGCGCCGCCGTCGACCAGCGCGCTCTCAACCCGCAACGCAGGCCGCTCCGCCCGGAGCTCGGTCGCGGCCGTGATGAGTGCTTCCTCGGCGGCGGCGCGGGCGGCCTCGAGCGGTACGACGTACCCGGGAGTGGGTTGGGTGTCGATCATGATTTCGAAGGCGCCAAGGATCCGCAGCGGTGCCTCCGTACGCTCCGCGACCGCCGCTGCCCAGTCCAGCGCCGCGCGGCTGCCCGGCGATCCGTCGTACCCGATCACGATGGGAGCGGGTTGTGACGACATGAGGTGACCTCCTGTGCTCTGGGTAACCGGATCTCCAGCGTCTCTCCGATCGCCGCGAATGAACAGTCACCCCGCCCAGGCCGGTCAGCTACCCCTCAACTAGCCGTGGATGACGTCCAGGGCCTCGCGGGCGATCTGCCACTCCTCGTTGGTCGGCACCACGAGCACCTTGACGCGGCTGTCGTCGGCGGAGATCACGCCCTCGGTGGTGGCGGTGTTCCGGACCGGGTCCAGCTGGATGCCGAGGCCGTCCAGGTCGGAAAGGGCAGCGGCCCGGGCTTCGGCCGAGTGCTGGCCGACGCCGGCGGTGAAGACGATCGCGTCGACTGTGCCGAGCACCGCGTAGTACGCGCCGATGTACTTCTTGATCCGGTAGCAGTACAGGTCGAACGCGAGCCGGGCCCGGTCGTCACCCGCGGCGCGCCGGCGGGTCAGCTCGCGGAAGTCGTTCTCGCCGGTCAGCCCCTTGAGCCCGGATTCCGAGTTGAGTACGCGGTCCGTCTCCTCCGCGGACTGGTCGGCGACCCGGGCGAGGTGACCGTGGATCGCCGGGTCGAGGTCACCCGATCGGGTCCCCATCACCAGGCCTTCCAGCGGCGTCAGCCCCATCGACGTGTCGACCGAATTGCCCCGGCGGATCGCCGCCGCCGAACAGCCGTTGCCGAGGTGCAGCACGATCACGTTGAGCTGATCGAGCCGCCGGCCGAGCAGTTGCGCCGCGCGCTCCGACACGAACGCATGCGATGTCCCGTGGAACCCGTACCGGCGGATGCCGTACTCCTTCAACCAGTCGAACGGGACCGCGTACCGGTAGGCGTACGGCGGCAACGTCTGATGAAACGCGGTGTCGAACACGGCCACGTGCGGAAGATCCGGGAGCAGCCGGCGCGCGACCTTGATCCCTTCGAGGTTCGCCGGATTGTGCAGCGGAGCGAGCGGAACGAGCTCGGTCACCGCCTTGATCAGCGCGTCGTCGACCAGGGCCGGCGCCGCGAACTGCGATCCGCCGTGGACGACCCGATGCCCGACCGCCACGATGTCGACGTCACCCAGCGCAGGTCCGTGCGTGTCGAACGCCCGCACCGCCGCCTCGAGCGCCTCCTCGTGACTGGCGACCGGTTGGTCGTCCTCGAAATCACCCTTCGGACCATGGTGTACGTGGTGACTGCTCTGCTCGCCGATCCGCTCCACCAGCCCGGTCGCCGCCGCTTCGCCGGAAGCCGAGTCGACCAGGCTGTACTTCAGCGACGACGAGCCCGCATTGATCACCAGCACATGTTCGGTCATTCGAGCCTTCCGTCCTGCTGGGCCTGGATCGCGGTGATCGCGACCGTGTTGACGATGTCCCGGACGGTCGCGCCGCGGGACAGGTCGTTGACAGGTTTGCGCAACCCCTGCAGTACCGGTCCGACGGCGACCGCGTTCGCCGAGCGCTGGACCGCTTTGTACGTGTTGTTGCCGGTGTTCAGGTCCGGGAAGATGAACACCGTTGCCTTGCCCGCGACGGGGGAGTCCGGCAGCTTCGTCCGCGCGACAGCGGCATCGATCGCGGCGTCGTACTGGATCGGTCCCTCCACCGGCAGCCGCGGCGCGCGCTCCCGGACGATGGTGGTTGCCTTGGACACCTTTTCCACATCGGTCCCGGTGCCGGACGTACCGGTCGAGTACGAGAGCATCGCGACCCGCGGTTCGACGCCGAACGCGACCGCCGTGGCCGCGGACGAGATCGCGATGTCCGCGAGTTGCTCGGCGGACGGATCCGGGTTCACGGCGCAGTCGCCGTACACGAGAACCTGATTCTGCAGGCACATGAAGAAGACCGAGGACACGACCGATACGTCCGGGACGGTTTTCACCACCTCCAGCGCCGGCCGGATCGTGTGTGCGGTGGTGTGGACGGCGCCCGACACCATGCCGTCGGCGAGCCCGAGCTGGACCATCATCGTGCCGAAGTACGAGACGTCCCGGACCAGCTCACGCGCCCGGTCGAGATCGACGCCCCGGTGCTGCCGCAGCCGGTGGTACTCGGCCGCGAACCGCTCACTCAACTCACTGTGCTCCGGGTGTACGACGTTCGCCGCCGACACGTCCACGCCGAGCGACGCCGCCTTCTGGCTGATCGCGGCCGGATCGCCCAGCAACGTCAGGTCCGCGACACCACGCCGGAGGAGTACGTCGGCCGCACGCAGAATCCGTTCCTCATCGCCCTCCGGCAGGACGATGTGCCGCCGGTCCGACACTGCCCGGTCGACCAGGCGATGTTCGAACATCAACGGCGTCACCGCACTGCTCCGCGCGAGCGCGAGCTGATCGACCAGCGCCTGCCCGTCGACGTACTTCTCGAACAACGCGAGTGCGGTGTCGATCTTGCGCGGCGCATCCTTCGTCAGCCGCCCACGGACCGCGGTCAGCTGGGCCGAGGTGGTCTGGGTGTCGAGGCTGGTTTCGATGATCGGCAGGGCGAAGCCGAAGCAGTCGATCAGCTCGCGGACCTGCGGGGGCAGCTCGACGCCGCCGTTCACCACGACGGCGGAAATCGGCGGGCAGGTCCCGGACGCGTTGGCCATCAGTACACCGAGGATAACCTCCGGCCGGTCGCCCGCGATCACGACCGCGGCGCCGTCGAAGACATGATCGAGTACGCGTGGCATCGTCATCGCCGCGACCAGCAGGCCGGTGACCTCCTCGGTCAGCAGCTCCGGGTCGCCGCTGAGTAGCCGGCCGCCGATCGGAGCCAGCAGGTCGCGAACCACCGGCTGGCTGAGCACCGCTTCCTCCGGCAGCGCGAGGACCGGAACCCCGAGGCCGTCCAGGGCCGCGATCACCCGCTCACTCTGGTCGAGGCCGACCCGGATCGCGGCCAGCCCGAGCAGCGAGGCATGGTTGGCGATCAGCTCGGCGACGGAGACGTCGGCGAGCGCGCGCAACTCGTGTGGCCTTCGCTCGAACCCGTTCACCACCAGCACCATCGGGGCCCCGAGGTTGGCCGCGATTTTGGCGTTGTACGAGAACTCGGTCGGCGCGCAGACATCGGAGTAGTCGCTGCCGACGACCAGGACCGCCTCGGCCCGTGCGGCGACCGCGCGATACCGCTGCACGATCAGCTCCAGCGCGGCCTCTGGGTCGGCGTGGACCTGGGCGTAGCTGGCGCCGATGCAGTCCGCGTACTCCTGATCGACCGGGTCCTGCGTGAGCAGCAACTCGAGCAACTGGTCGCGACCGCCGTGCCGTGCGGCGCTGACCTGCACGATCGGCCGGAACACCGCCACCCGGCCGAAATGCTTGCCGAGCTGGTGCAGGACGCCGAGTGCGACGGCCGACTTCCCGGTGGTGCCTTCCACCGACGCGATGTAGACGCTGCGTTCCATGCCGGCTGACGATACGGACGTCCGGGCAAGTTGGGGAATGACCGTGACCGGTCACCTGACGCGGGTGGAAACTCGCCGGCCGCGTTTCCATGCGGCCGGCGAGCTGCCGGGTCAGGTACCGGGCTGGGTGAAGATGCCGAAGTGGTTGCCGGCCGGGTCGCGGAGGTGCGCGAGTGCCGGTACGCCGTCCAGCTCCTTGCTGATCACCGAGCCGCCGAGCCGGACCGCTTCCGCGCAGGTCGCCTCGATGTCGGCGACCACGATGTAGAACACCGCGTGGTTCGGCTGCTTGCCGCCGGTGCCGAGGATGCCGCCGGTCGGACGGTCCGCGCCGGCCGCGGTGATGTTGCGGTAGTCGAAACCGCCCGCCTCGGGCACGAAGGTCCAGTCGAACAGGCTGCCGTAGAACTTCTGGGCGGTGTCGGGGTCGTCGGTCGCGACCTCGAACCAGGCCAGCGTGCCGGGTCCGGGAAGAGCCATGAGAACTCGCTTTCATCGAATCGATCGTCGAACGAGTGCCACGATTCCGGCCGGACGCGACAGCCCTATGTCGGTGTTGGAAAAAGTTCTTCCGGCCGCAGTGCCTCGTACGGCAGATCGGGATCCCGGCACACCACCTTCAGCTCCTCGGTCTCCCGGCGGCGCGGCACCGGCGTACGCTCCGCGCGGACGATCCGGTCCATCCGGAAGATCCGGTCCTCCTGGCGGAGGTGGCACCAGGCGGTCAGGTACGAACCGTTCTGCGCGACCACCACATGCTGCGGCTCGACGTCCCGCTCGGTCCCGGCGCCGTTCGTGTCGGTGTAGGTGATCCGGAGCACCGCGTTGTCGCTGATCGCCCGCCAGATCTGCTCGGCGATCTCACCGTCCGGATCGGGCGGCGCGGGCCGTACGAGCAGCCGCACCTTGCCCGCGGCCGCCCGCGCCTCCTCCAGATCCTTCGCCGGCATCGCGGCCACGATCTTCCGCAAGGCGCTCCGGGCGTCCTTCGCGAACAGCACGTGCTCGGTCCGGCTCAGCGCGACCGCGACCGCCATCGCCTCGCGCGGAGTGAAGTTGAGCGGCGGCAAGGTCATCGCCCGATCCACCGAGTACCCGCCGGTACGCCCCTGTTTGGTTGCCAACGGCACCCCGGCCTGGCCGAGCGCGCTCAGATCCCGCTCGATCGTCCGCGCGCTGACCTCGAACCGCTCAGCCAGCTGCCGCGCCGTCCGCCCCCGCGGCCCCGCCGCCCGAAGCTCCTCCACGAGCGCGTACAACCGATCCATCCGATTCATACCCGCAGGCTAAACGGCAGCGCCGACAATCAGGCCAGGGTTGCGCGTACCTCCCGGGTGGCGGCCACCAGGTTGCGCAGCGACTCCTGGACCTCGGGCCAGTCGCGGGTCTTGAGGCCGCAGTCCGGATTGACCCACAGCCGCTCTGCCGGGACGACCGCGAGCGCCGCGCGGATCAGCGAGCGGACCTCGTCGGCAGTCGGCACGCGCGGCGAGTGGATGTCGTACACGCCTGGTCCGACACCCCGGCCGAAGCCGATCGTGTCGAGATCGTCGAGCACCTCCATCCGGGACCGGGCCGCCTCGATCGTGGTCACGTCCGCGTCCAGGCCGTCGATTCCGGTGATGACTGCCCCGAACTCGGAGTAGCAGAGGTGGGTATGGACCTGCACCGCCGCCGGGGCACCGCCGGTCGCGAGCCGGAACGCTCCGACCGACCAGTCCAGGTACGCCTTGCGGTCCGCCTCGCGGAGCGGGAGCAGTTCGCGCAGTGCCGGCTCGTCGACCTGGACGATCCGGGTCCCGGCCGTGACCAGCTCGGTCACCTCGTCCCGGAGCGCCAGCGCGACCTGGTCGGCGGTCGTTGCCGGCGGCTGATCGTCGCGGACGAACGACCAGGCGAGGATCGTCACCGGCCCGGTCAGCATGCCCTTGACCGGGCGATCGGTCAGCGACTGGGCGTACGACGTCCAGCCGACGGTCATCGGGGCCGGCCGGGACACGTCGCCGTGCAGGATCGGCGGCCGGACGCAGCGGCTGCCGTATGACTGCACCCAGCCGAGCCGTGTCGTCGCAAAGCCGTCCAGCCGCTCGGCGAAGTACTGAACCATGTCGTTGCGCTCGGGCTCACCGTGGACCAGGACGTCCAGCTCCAGTTCCTCCTGGAGCTCGATCGCGCGCCGGATCTCCGTACGCAGCCGGTCGTCGTGCTCGGCCTGGGTGATCCGCCCGGCCCGGAGATCGGTACGGATCCTGCGAACGTCGGCGGTCTGCGGAAACGATCCGATCGTCGTCGTCGGCAGTGCTGGCAGCCCGAGCGCCTGTTGCGCCGCGCGACGCTCCTCGTACGGCGCCCGCTGCCGGTCCTCGGCGCGTACGCCGGCCGCCCGCGCACGGACCGCCTGATCCCGGATGAGATCGGACTCGCTCGGGAGCCGGCGCTTGACCCGCTCCAGATCGACGAGCACGCCGTAGTCCTCGTTGATCGCCCGGCCGAGCAGGACGACCTCGTCCACCTTCTGCCGCGCAAACGCCAGCCGGTCCCGGACGGCGGGGTCAAGCTCGTCCTCGACATCCAGGTCGTACGGGACGTGCAGGAGCGAGCAGGAGGTGGAGATGCCGAGCCGGCCGACCGCGGTGCGCAGGTCGGCACAGGTCGAGACCGCGTCGCCGAGCCGGGTCCGCCACACGTTGCGGCCGTCGACCAGCCCGGCGTACACCGTCTTGCGGCGCAGCGACGGGAGCTCGGCGATCCGCCGCACCAGACTCGGCGCGGACACCAGGTCGACGGCAAGTGCCTCGACCGAAGTTGCGGCGAGCACGGGCAGGGCGTTGCCGGGGTCGCCGAAGTACGTGGCGACCAGGAGATCCGGGCGGTCGACGGCGGTCGCGAGCCGGTCATAGGCGCGGAGCAGCGCATCCAGTTCGGCCGGCGTACGGTCCTGGGCGAGCGCTGGTTCGTCGAGCTGGACCCAGTCGGCGCCGGCCTGGTCGAGTACGGCGAGCAGCTCGAGGTACCGGTCCACCAGTGGATCGAGCAAGGTCAGCACGTTCACGCCCGGCCTGGTTGCTTTCGACAACAACAAGAAGGTGAGCGGACCGATCAGTACGGGCCGCAGCTCGACGCCGAGTGCCCGCGCCTCCGCGAGCTCACCGAGCACCTTGCCCGGTTCCAGCCCGAACGTCGTGGTCTCGTCGAGCTCCGGCACCAGGTAGTGGTAGTTCGTGTCGAACCACTTGGTCAGCTCCAGCGGCGCGACGTCGTCCCGGCCGCGGGCCATCGCGAAGTACGTGTCGAGCGGCGACAGGCCGAGGTCGCGGAAGCGGTCCGGGGTGAGATCGAACAGCTGGACGTGGTCCAGCATCTGGTCGTAGTACGAGAAGGTGTTGCCGGGGATCGAATCGAGACCTTGCAGTTGCTGCCAGGTCTGCGTCCGGAGCCGGCGGGCGGTCGTCTCGAGCGCATCCTGGTCGCCGGTGCGCCAGTACGTTTCCAGGGCGTGCTTCAGTTCGCGCCTGGGGCCGATGCGCGGGTATCCCAGGACCGTGGTGAGGGTGTTCACGTCTCTCTCCTCGCGAGCGTGTGCCGAGGGATCGGCGGGTCTCGCGGGTACGACGTGCCGGCCACGACCGCTGTCCGGGACGACCGGTGCTGCCGCGGGGCCGGGCGGGTCCTCCCACGGGACATCCGATCCGCCGCGCACCGGGTGGTACGCGGACCGGCGGCAGGTCTTCGGACTCACGGGCGGACCGGTCGGACAACCGGTGGACCTACTGGCCGTCGCTTCCCGGACTCGCGTCCAGTGCTGTTGACGGCGGTCGTTCCCGTTCACCGCTGCGGGGCAGTCCTGGATTCACACCAGGTTCCCTCTTGCCTCGCCGGGCCACGAACCGCATGACCCTGGCGAACCGTCGGCACCTCAGAGGATAGCGCTCCGCGACGTCGCGCGAGCGGTTGTCCACAGGTCAGTCGAGATCTTCGGCCAGGGCGATGATGATGCCGGCGGGACCGCGCAGGTAGCAGAGGCGGTGGGCGGTTTCGTATTGCTCGATGCGGCCGATGAGTTCGGCGCCGTGGGGTTTCAGGCGGGCGACGGTGTCGTCGAGGTCCTCGACGGCGAACATCAGGTTGCGGAGGCCGATCGTGTTCGGGGGCGCGGACGGCTCGGCGGTGGTGGCGACGGGGTGGGTGTAGGTGGTCAGCTCGAGCTGACCGTGGCCGTCGGGGGTGCGAAGGAAGACGATCTCCGCGTGGACGTCGGTCATGCCGGAGACGCCGTCGACCCACGGGCCGGCGATCGGTGCGCGGCCGACCTCCGTCATGCCGAGTTCGAGGAAGAACGCGGTCGCGGCTTCCAGGTCGTCCACGACTACGCCTACGTGGTCCATCCGCTTGATCGTCATGACTGGCTCCTCGGGTCGGGGTTGCTTCTGACCGGAGGACGAGGCTGCCTCGGCGTTCTCTACATCCAGGTCCGCGGATTTTGTGGATCGGTGGCCTAAGGTGCGGAGACGTGGATCATCAGATTGTCCTGATCGCCGGCTGCGGGCTCGCGATCATGATCGCGGCCTCGGTGTTCGCGCGCCGGACGGGCGTGGCGGCGCCGTTGCTGCTGGTCGCGCTGGGCATCGGGGCGAGTTACCTGCCGAGCACGCCGGCCATCCACATCGAGCCGGAGATCATCCTCGCGGGCGTGCTGCCGCCGCTGCTCTACTCGGCCGCGGTGCAGTTGCCGGTGCTGGACGTACGCCGGAACTTCGGGTTGATCTCGTGGTTGTCGGTCGTGATGGTGATCGTGTCCGCGCTGGTGATCGGCGCGCTCGTGCACGCTGCCTTCCCGAGCATCTCGTTCGCGCTGGCGGTCGCGCTCGGAGCGGTGGTGAGCCCGACGGACGCGGTCGCGGCGACCGCGATCGGGCACCGGGTCGGGCTGCCACCACGGTTGATGACCGTGCTCGAAGGGGAGAGCCTCGTCAACGACGCGTCGGCGCTGGTGGTGCTGCGGACCGCGCTGGCGGCGCTCGCGGTCACCACGCACTTCAGCCTCGGGCACACCGTGCTCGACTTCGCCTGGGCGGTCGTCGGCGCGATCCTGATCGGCGGCGCGGTCGGCCTGCTGACGGCACTGCTGCGGCAGCGGCTCGATGATCCGGTCCTGAACACGACGATTTCGTTCGCCGTACCGTTCCTCGCGTACTTCCCGGCCGAGGGCGTGCACGCGTCGGGCGTACTCGCGGTGGTGATCGCCGGGCTGCTCACCGGTGCGCTCGGAAGCCGGCGGTTCAGCGCGCGGGACCGGCAGACCCAGGCCACGACCTGGACGACCATCAGCTTCATCCTGGAAAGCGGTGTCTTCCTCGCGATGGGGTACCAGCTTCCGGAGCTGGTGGATGACGCTCGCGTCGAGACGAGCTTCGGCGAGATCACCCTGCTCGTACTGCTGGTGGTCGTGCTGTTGATCGTGCTGCGCTTCCTCGGACTCGCCTGGCCCGCACTGCAGAGCCGGTTCGGGTCGGACGATCGCAACGATCAGCTCCGGGCCAGGCTGAGCGAGATGGGCGAACGCCTCGACGCGATGGAACCGTCGGGGGAGCGCGAGGAGAACCGGCTCGCGTGGGCGCGCAAACGGCTCGCCCGCAGCCACGCCGACATCGACTTCGAGGAACGCGAGCCGATCACCGGCCGTGGACTGCTCGTCCTCGCCTGGGCCGGCATGCGCGGCGTTGTCACGGTCGCCGCCGTGCAGACCATTCCGGCCGGTACGCCGCATCGCGCCACTGTCGTACTGGCCGCATTCATCGTCGCGCTGATCACGCTGGTGCTGTTCGGGTTGACGCTGCCGGCGGTGATCGCGCGGATGCGGTTCAGCTCGGAGAGCGCCGAGGACAAGCGTGACTCCGTCCAGGCGTTGATGCGGCAGATCGGCGAGGCCGCGATCGACGCGCTCGGTCCGTTGGACGAACAAACGGTCGACGGCGAACCGCTCGATCCGGCGGCGGTGAGTGCCCTCAAGGAGCGGATCGTGCCGCGGTTGATGTCCGGCGGCCGGCAATTGCGCGACACCAAGCCGGACACCCGCGAGCAAATGGCGGTCCTGCAACGCCGGTACCTGGACGCGATGCGCGAAGCACTCCAAGCCGAACGGAGCATCGGCGGGTACAGCTCAGCCACGTACCGCCAGGTCGAATCGTTCCTGGACACGGTCGAGCGGGGCTTCGGATAGCGCGGGGTTGGGACCGGGCGGGCGTATGGTCCGAGCATGGAGACACCGCGTGTACTGGTGATCGGCCTCGATCCGTACCGGGTGCCGGGGCCGTGGGACCCGGAGCCGGTGGCCACCGGGATTCAGGCCGGGATGGACCAGTTCGTGATGCATGACGTTTGTGTACAAACGTGCCTGGTCGGGCTGGACGGGAGCGACGACGTCGAGGCCGTGATCCGTGACGCGCTGGCGTCGCGGTCGTGGGAGTGCGTGGTGATCGGCGGCGGGATCCGGGGTTCGCTGGACCTGTTCGAGTCGGTGGTGAACCTGGTCCGGCAGCATGCACCGGATGCCGCGATCGCCTTCAATGACGGGCCGGCCGACACGTACAACGCCGCCGCCCGCTGGCTGACCCGCCCGCCGGACTAGCGGACGTCGCTCGGCTGGTCAGGCGGGACGTGGTGGCTCCTGCCGGATCAGCGCAGGTCGAGGCGCATGAGGATTCGCGGGTGACCGGCGAGGACTGAGGTCGTGTCGGCCGCCTTGTGGAAGCCGGCCCGCTCGAAGTTCTTCCGCAGTCCCGCGTACGCCATCGTCAGATCGACCTTGCTGTCCCCGTTGTCCAATGGGTACGCCTCCAGCACCGGCGCCCCGTTCTCCCGCGCGAACTCGACGGCTCCCGCGATCAGCGCATGCGAGATCCCTTGCTTCCGATGCCCCGGCCGAACCCGGATGCACCACAGCGACCACGCCGGCAGCTCGTCCAGGTGCGGAATCTTCCGGTTCCGCGCGAACGCCGTCACCGCTCGCGGCGCCACCGCCGCCCACCCCACCGGTGTCTCCTCGTCGTACGCGAGCACCCCCGGAGCCGGCTTCTCCCGCACCAGCCCCGCCATGTACTCACCCCGCGCCGGCCCCCGCAACGAGTTGTTCACCGCCGATGACACCCGATAGCTGAGGCAAAAACACACATTGGCTGTCGGCGACTTGGGCCCGACCACCGCCCGCACATCCTCGAACACCTCAGCCGCCCGCACCTCGATCGCCATGTCCGCACGGTAGTACGGAGCTAGGACAGGTTTGGTCAGTGCTGGACGTCGTAGACGAGTTTTTGAATGCCGTTGGGGTAGGACTCGGATTCGGTGAGTTTCAGGTTGAGCTGGTCCTTGTCGGTGCCGCTGAACAGGCGCTTGCCGGCACCGAGGAGGACCGGGAAGACCAGCAGGTGGTACCGGTCGATCAGGCCCGCGTCGGAGAGATTCCGGTTCAGCGTCGCGCTGCCGTGAACGATGATCGGGCCCCCGTCGGTCTGCTTGAGCGCGGCGACGTCGTCGAGGGAGCGAAGGATGGTCGTCTCGGCCCAGTTCGACACCAGGTCGCTGTCCTGCAGGGTGGTGGAGACGACGTACTTCGGCATCGCGTTGTAGCCGGCGAAGTCCTTCGTCATGCCCGGCCAGACCGGCGAGAACGCCTGGTAGCTGACCCGGCCCATCATCATCGCGGACGCCTCGACCTGTTCACGGCCCTTCAGCTCGAAGCTCGCTTCGTCGAACGGGATGCCCTTGAAGGTCCAGCCGGAGTTCCGGTAGCCCGGCTCGCCGCCGGGCGCCTCGACGACACCGTCGAGGGAGATGAACGCGGTGGTGATGAGGGTACGCATCTGCTGCTCCTTGGAGTCCGTGATCTTGCCTGCTTGCCCATGCGTCGAGCGGCAACCGAACCACTCGACACCCTAATTGTGTGATCCAGGTCACTCATCGCGGTGTGCGCTGCGACTGACTGTTGCGGGGACCTACGGAAAGTGCGTCAGCTGACGGTTTACGGCTCCCGGTTCGGCTCGGCCCGGGGGTGGCTGCCTCGTTCAGGGGCGGGTGGCGAGGCAGGATGGGGGGATGGAGCAGTTGCTGTTCGAGAGCAGGGACCTGGGGAGGACCGAGGAGTTCCTCAACCGGGCGTACACGAAGATGCAGATCGGTGGGGTGCCGAAGGAGGTCCGGACCCGGGTCTCGCGCGCAGCGGCGGAGTCGATCAGTATCGACCGGATCGAGATCGGTTTCGAGATGAGCTACGACGCCGACCCGCTCGGCAAGATCTGCCTGTGCGAAGTGACCTCCGGGACCATCGAGGACCACGCCACCGACGGTTGGCAGGACGACTTCGGGACCGGGGACCTGGCGTACTTCGCGCCGTCGGACCGCCCGTACAAGGGCAAGGTGTGCCGGTCCACCTACACCATCACGATGTTCGACCCGGCGCTGCTGACCCGGGTCGTCGGCGCCGGCCGGAAGGGCAACACGCCGGTACGGCTACTGCACCACCGCCCGCACTCACCGGCCGCGGCGCGCCATCTGTCCCGCACGATCGCGTACCTGGGTGATGAGGTGCTGGCCAACCCGGCCGTCCAGGCATCACCGTTGCTGCTCGCCTCCGTCACCCAGCTACTCGCTTCGAGCGTGCTCGCCGCCTTCCCGAACACCGCGATGACGGATCGCGACGACCTGGCCGGCCGGGACGCGCGGCCGACGACGGTCCGCCGGGCGCTCGCGTTCATGGAGTCGAACCTGGACCAGGCGATCGGGGTCGCCGAGATCGCCACCGCGGCCGGCGTCACGGTCCGTGCGGTCCAGACGGCGTTCCAGCGGCACCTCGGCACCACGCCGCTGAACCACCTCCGGCAGCTCCGGCTGGCCGAGGTGCGCGCGGAGCTGCAGGCGGCCGATCCGTCGGAGAGCACCGTCGCCGACGTGGCGGCGCGCTGGGGCTTCCACCACCACGGCCGGATGGCGGCGGCGTACCAGGAGCTCTACGGCGAGCTGCCCAGCACGACGCTCGCCCGCTAGGTCGGCAGCCGGCGGGTGTCGATCAGCCGCTGGGCGACGTCGCGCAGCTTGGTGTTGGTGTCCTGCGAGTACCGCTTCAGCACCGCGAACGCCCGGTCGGCATCCATGTCGTAGCGCTCCATCAGGATCCCCATCGCCTGGCCGACCAGTTTCCGGGCGTCGATCGCCTGCGCCATCGCCGCCTCGTGCCGCGCGGACGCCAGCGCGACGGAGGCATGCCGGGCCAGGATGTGCGCGATCGCCTGTCCATCAGCGTCGAAGGCGTCCGCCTCCGGGCTGTACAGGCCGAGTACGCCGACGGTCTGGCGTGGGTCGGCGCCGGTCGCGAGCGGTACGTCCAGCACACTGCGTACGCCGAGCGCGGCCACCTTGCCGGCCCACTGCGGCCACCGGTCGTCCGCGGCGGTGTCGCGGATCAGCACCGGCTTACGCTCCCGCATCGCGGTCACCAGCGGACCGTCCTGGCTGCTGAGCTGCAGTTCGTACACCTCCGCGACGACCGGGTCGGTGACGGCGACGACCTCCGGCCGAGAGCCGCGCGCCGAGAAGGCGACCCCGGCGTACGTACAGTTCAGCGCCTGCAACGCGAACTCCACGACGGCGTCGACGGTCTCCTCGACGCCGGGCGCGTCGTGCAGTTCGACGGCGAGCCGGGCGAAGTCCGACGCGCTGTTGATGGTTGTGTTGACGTCGTCGTTGAAACTCCTGACAGTACGTTCCTCACTGGGGTCGATGACAGTCATCCCGCGCCTCCTGACGTACCGGCGCGAGTGCCCCTCCGGCGGGACCTCGTCTTCCGTTGGGTAAATCATGCGGTGCGTCGGCCGGTTTGCGTCCAGTTTCGGCGCGCTTCGTGGAGAAATTGCGTTCCCTGGACAAGCCGGGTGCGCCGTACGGATAAGTTGGAGGGGTGCAGGTGGCGAAGCGGTGGTCGTGGGTAGTGGCCGGGGCGCTGCTGGTGGGAGTGTGGGCGGCCTGTTCGGACCAGAACCCCAAGACCGGTTCGGCGCCGAAACCACAGCCGACCGCGACCAAGCCGGCACCGACAGCGACAGCGACAGCGACCGCGAGCAAGCCCTGGTACGACGACTACGACCCGGCGCACTTCGCGGCCGAGGTGCGCAAGTACGCGAAGGCGGCCGGGATCAATCCGCAGTTGCTGATGGCGATCCTGTACAACGAGTCGTACAAGCCGCATGATCCGAAGTTCGAGCGGCAGTGGGCGGAGGTGGACTCGAACCCGGCGTTCGGGATCGCGAACATGCACGAGGCCGCGTTCAACGAGACGAAACGCGGCCGCACCTTCGCCAAGCGGCAGTGGTCGGAGCTGCCGGACAACCCGGCGCTGGCGATCGAGGCCGCCGCCTGGCACCTGCACGACCTGGCGAAACGGCTGCCCAGCAAGCGCGCCGACCTGTACACCAAGGACGAACTGCTTGCCCTCGGCTACAACGCCGGCGGCGGCAACATGCGGATCTTCGCCCGCGGCCGGAAGGCCGGTGCGCAGGCGCAGTCGTACCTCGACCGCCTGCACAAGTACTGGCCGACGGCGGCCGAGGCCCTCAAGAACTGACCGTCAGGCCGAAGCCTCCAGCGCCCTGGTGAGCAGGGCGGCGAGCGCCTCGAGCTGGAAGTCCGCGGACTGGCCGACCTCTTCGTCCGACCCGTCCAGCGCCTTCGCGGCCAGCCCGGCCTTGGCGTCGATCAGGTCGGCGACCCGGGTGTCGATGGTCTGCGCGGCGATGATCCGCCAGGCCGTCACCGGCTCGTCCTGGCCGATCCGGTGCACCCGGTCGATCGCCTGGGTCTGCTCGGCGTTCGTCCAGGACAGCTCGGCCAGGACGACGTTCGAGGAGACCTGCAGGTTCAGGCCGACGCCGGCGGTGAGCAGCGAACAGACCGCGATCGCCACCTCCGGGTCGTTGACGAAGGCATCGATGTTCTTCTGCCGGGTCCGCGCGGTCTGGTCACCCCGGATCGAGGAGTACCGGATGCCGCGCTCGGCGAACAGCTCCTCGGCGGCGTCCATCACCTCGATGTGCCGGGCGAAGAACACCACCTTGCCGACGTTCTGCGCCAGCTGGGCGGCGTAGTCGGCGGCCAGCCCGGCCTTCGCCTGACCGATCCGGCGGAACAGGCTGAAGACGTTCTCGCCGGTCTTCTTGGCCGCCATCTCGGTGCGTTCCCAGCCGGCCACCTGGCGGACCAGGTCGTGGTCGATCCCGTCCACGACCACTCCGGAGCGGC
The DNA here is from genome assembly GCF_039531045.1 of Kribbella hippodromi. Lineage (NCBI taxonomy): Bacteria > Bacillati > Actinomycetota > Actinomycetes > Propionibacteriales > Kribbellaceae > Kribbella > Kribbella hippodromi. The sequence continues at coordinate 16,442 of NZ_BAAAPH010000006.1, forward strand.
GGGTCTCCAGCGCGGTCCGGTAGCGCTCGACCAGCCGGTCCGCGAGCTCCCGCTCGGCGGCCCGGATCGAGCGGCCGACGGCGCCGTCCAGCTCGACCGGCAGATCGGCGATCCGGCGGGCCGGGATGTCGGCGGCCACGTCCACCTTGCGCCGGCGGACGATGCCCATGTCGATCACCGCGGCCCGCGCGGCGGCGGCGAACCCCGGGTCGGCCGGGGTCAGGTCGGTGTCGTCCAGCTTCGCCATCAGCTCCGGCCGCGGCGCCTTCTCGTCGACCCAGCCGAGGAACTCCCAGATCGCGGTGAAGTCCTCGATCGAGTTGATCAGCGGCGTACCGGTGAGGGCCATCAGCAGCGGGCGCCCGGCCCGGGAGCGAATCCGGTTGGACAGGTCGAGCACGTTCCGGGAGCGCTGCGACTTCTTGTTCTTGATGAAGTGCGCCTCGTCCACGACCATGCCGCGGAAGCCGAGGTCGCCGAGCCAGCCGACGTGCCGGTCGAGCACCTCGTAGTTGACCACCACGATGTCGGCGAAGCCGTCGATCGAGTCGCCGTCACCGTGGATCACGGTCGGCGTCCGGCGCGGGGTCCACAGGCCGGCCTCGCGGGCCCAGTTCGTCTTCACGACGTTCGGGACGACGGCCAGCAGGGGATAGGCGTCGGCCGCCTGGGCCGCGAGCAGCGCCTGGGCGGTTTTGCCGAGGCCGGGCTCGTCGGCGAGCAGGAAGGTCCGGTGTCCCTCGGCCGCGGCGGCGATCAGCCGGGCCTGGTGCGGCATCAGCTCCAGGCCGCGGAGCCGGAGCGCATCGATGCCGCCGGCCAGCCGCATCGACAGCGGGTCCGGCAGGTTCATGGTGGCCGACGCCGCGGCGTGCTCGAACGAGCGCAGCAGCGGCCCGATCAGCTCCCAGCCGGCCAGCCGGCCGGAGTGCGCTGGGCGGGGTGGGACGGCGGAGAAGTCCGGGGTCAGGAACGGGTTGGCCAGCTGCCGCGAGACCACCGCCTGCGGTACGACCCGCCGGGACGTGGTTTCCGGGGCGATCTCGGGCTGGACCGGTTCAGGCTCCTCGGGCAGCTCCATCCCGGCGTCGGCCAGCATCTGCCGGCGCAGCGCGGCGGCCGCCTCGGAGATCACCGCATCCTCGGCCAGCAGGCCGAGCAGCGACGGGTCCAGCGCGGCGGTCTTGGCCAGGATCGTGGCGATCCCGTCGAGCCGCCGGAGCTGCTCGGTCCGGTACGCCTCGGTCGCGGCCGTGTCACCGTTCACGCGGGCCCGCTCCTCGCGGACCAGCAGGGCGACGACCTGGAACTTGGTCCGGGTCGACGGCTTGGTCGCGGCCCGGGTGACCGCGCCCTCGACCTCGCGCACCGCCTGGGCGAGCACCTGGATCAGACCGTCCGACTCTCCGTCGCGGGTACGACGCCGTCGACGGGGTGCTGCTGCGGAACGGGTAGCGCCGGGCTGGCGCTGACCTCGTCGGGCCAACGTTTCCTCCTGTGTCGTGCCACGACGGAGCCGCGGCGGAACGCCAGACCGCACGAGGACCGGCCCGCAGACGAGACGTCACGCGGAGCCGTCCAGAGGGTCCTCCAGGAACACGGCTCAGAATTCACCGCTCCTGTGAGCGCGATCGAGATTCAATCCTACCCTTACTCGGTCCACGCGACTGCTACCGGACCCCAATCGATGCGAAGTTCACGCCTCCGGGTCGTCCTTCGGCGCCTCGTTCTCGCGCTCGAGCGTGGTCTTCAGCCCGGTCAGCACCTCCGCCAGCTCGGCGTCCACGGCGTCGTCGTGATTAGTCCGGACCCGTACGGTCAGCCGCGACGTCCCGTCCGCGACGAAGTCCACCGCGAGCTCACCGGCGTAGTCATGCGGTCCGGCTGCGCCCCAGCGCAGTACCCGGGCCTCGTCCACGACGTCGATCCACCCTTCCTGCGAGCGGGCGTCCGCGGTGGTGACTGCCACCTCCTCGTGTACGGCCTGCCGCGGCCGCCGTGCTTCCGGCCCCTGCGCTTCCGCGGGCCGGGCCGAGGTCCGCCGGACCGCGCGCATCCACGGCAGGTACTCGGGCAGCCGGTCCAGGTCCGACAGCCGGTCGAAGACGAGATTCGGCGCGACGTCGATCGTGGTCCACGCTTCGTGTTCACCCATGAGAGCGCTCCTTCCCAAGCCGGAGCTCCGGCAGGACCTCCGTGCGGTACAGGTTCATCATGTCGACGCTGTACGGGCCGATGTTGGCGACGTACACCTCGTCGAACCCGGCGTCGGCGTACGGCTTGAAGGCCTCGACGTGGGCGTCCGCCTTCGGACCGGCAGCGACGGACTGGGCGGTGGACTCCTTGGTGACCAGCTGACTGGCCTGCTCGAAATGCCGCGGCGAGGGCAGCACCTGGGCCAGCTCACCGGGCAGGCCGGCGTTGGGCCAGATCCGGTGCGCCTGTTCGACGCCCTCCTCCGCGGTCGGGGCGTAGCTGACCTTGAATCCGGCCTGGGCCGGCTTCTCGCCGCCGCCGTGCTCGCGGAACCGGCGCAGCAACTCCGGATCCGGCGACGTGGTCAGGTAGCCGTCGGCGATCCGAGCGGCGACGTCGGTCGCTTCCGGGCCGAAGCCGGACATGTAGATCGGCAGCGGCTCCTGCGGCCGGGTGTAGATCCGGGCCGTGTCGACCGTGTAGTGCTTGCCGTGGTGGTTGACGAAGCCGTCCTCGGTCCACAGCCGGCGCATGATCTCGACGGCCTCCTCGAGCATCTCCAGGCGGACGTCCAGCGTCGGCCAGCCGGAGCCGAGGACATGCTCGTTCAGCGCCTCGCCGGTACCGACGCCGAGCCGGAACCGCCCGTTCAGCAGTACCGCGCTGGTGGCCGCGGCCTGCGCGATCACCGCCGGATGAATCCGGACCGTCGGACAGGTCACGGCTGTCGTCACCGGCAGCTCACAGACCTGGGAGATCGCGCCGATCGTCGACCAGACGAACGCGCTCTCGCCCTGCTCGTCGTTCCAGGGATGGAAGTGGTCACTGATCCACAACCCGTCGAACCCGGCTTCCTCCGCCAGCCGGGCCTGTTCGATCAGCTCGGCCGGGGAGTACTCCTCGCTGGAGAGGAAATATCCGATCTTCACGTGCACCTCCTGGTTGCTCACCTGTCGGGTGCCCGCTGTCGCGGACCGCAATCGGCCCGAATGCGGTCTCTGCCACCGGGTACCGAACCGGGGTGACGATCTACCAACTGGACGCGGCGACGTTCTCCGACGAAGGGCTGGCCGGCGTACGGCGGCGGCTCGACCACATTCGTGCGGTCGGCGCCGACACCGTCTGGCTGCAGCCGTTCTACGTCTCGCCGTACCGCGACTCCGGGTACGACGTGGTGGACCACCGCGGCGTGTCGCAGCGCTTCGGGACGCTGGCGGACTTCGACGACCTGGTTGCGCGCTGCCACGAACTCGGTCTCCGGGTCATTGTCGGGCTGATCGTCCAGCACACTTCGATCGACCACCCGTGGTTCCGCTCCGCGCGGGACGATCCGGCGTCGCCGTACCGCGACCACTACATCTGGGCGGCCGAGCCGCACGAGGACGATGTCGTGGGGGAGCCGGTGTTCGAGGGCGAGGAGGATTCGATCTGGGCGTACGACGAGCACGCCCGGAGGTACTACCGGCACGCCTTCTACTGGCACCAGCCCGACCTGGACGTCGGCCATCCGAAGGTCCGCGAGGACATCGCGGCGACGATCCGGTTCTGGCTGGATCACGGCGTGGACGGGTTCCGCGTCGACGCCGTACCGCACATGATCCGCCAGGCCGCGGTCACCGATGATCGGGATCGCGGCTTCTGGTTCCTGTCCGAGCTGTCCGAAGCCGCCAATGGCGCGCTCTTGGTCGGCGAGGTGGACGACGGCCCGCCGTCGTACCCGGACTACTTCGGTACTGGCGACCGGCTGACCGGGATCCTCGATTTCTGGACCAACAACCTGCTCTTCCTCGCGCTCGCGCGGCGTACGGCTGAACCTTTGCTGCGCGCGCTCCGAGCGCAGCCGAAACCGCCCGCGGGCTGTACGTACCTGAACTGGCTGCGCAACCACGACGAGCTGAATCTCTCGCTGCTGGCCGACGACGAACGCGACGAGGTGATGGACGCGTTCGCGCCGGACGAGGAGATGCGGGTCTTCGGGCGGGGCATCCGCCGCCGGCTGGCGCCGATGCTGAACGGTGACGAGCGCCGGATCGCGATGGCGCATGCGCTGATGATGTCGCTGCCGGGCGTGCCGATCGTGCGGTACGGCGAGGACATCGGCATGGACGACGATCTTTCGCTGCCAGAGCGAAACGCGGTGCGGAATCCGATGGACTGGGCGGCGGCCGAGAAGCAGGAGCTGGAGCCGGGGTCGTTGCTGAGCCGGGTCGCGCAGCTGGTCCACCGGCGTGAAGACCTCGGTCCGCTCCCGCCGGACGACTGCGACCCGGTCGAGCTCTCGGCGCCGGCCGTCGTCGGGCTGCGGCATCAGCGCGCGGACCACGCGATCCTGATGCTGGCGAACCTGTCCGAGGAAGAAGTCACCATCCAGCTCGACACCGACGTCAAGGCCGACCTGGTCGCGGATCGCACCTATGAACCGGCCGGCGACGAAGTCCGGCTCGGCGCGTACGGCTACCGCTGGCTGCGCATCAAGTAGCCAGGCCCCCGAGGAGCTACCGGCGGCCGCGGGCGAGGTACATGGTCAGCGCGGCGGCGCCCGCGGTCGCGGCTCCGATCAGGCCGCGGTGGCGGGAGGCCCAGACCTGGTAGCTGCGGCTGGTCGACCGATCGTCGAAGATGCCGTGGGCGCCGTAGTCACGGTCCTCGTCGGCGGGAGCCCACAGGTTCGCGGTGTGCTCGACCGGGTCGTCGGTCTGCTGCGACTTGTACCCGGTCCGGGCGAGATAGTGATCGAGCAGCCCTGGTACGAACTTGTTCGCGACGACCGTCGCGGTAGTCGGCGCGCCGACCAAGTACTCGCGGCGCCGCGGGTGATCAGCGGCGTACACGACCGCGTCGGCCGCGACCTCGGGCTCGAAGATCGGCGGTACGGGCTGCGGGTGCTTCGGCAGCCGGGACAACACCCAGGAGAACTGCGGCGTGTTGACCGCGGGCATCTGCACCATCGTCACCCGCACCCGCGACCGGTCGTGCAGCAGCTCGCACCGCAGCGAGTCGTGGAAACCCTGGATCGCATGCTTCGCGCCGCAGTACGCGGACTGCAGCGGGATGCCCCGGTACGCCAACGCCGACCCGACCTGGACGATCGCGCCGTGGTTCCGCGGCTTCATCCGGTCCAGCGCCGCACGGGTGCCGTACACATATCCCAGGTACGTCACCTCGGTCACCCGGGCGAACTCGTCCGGCTCGATCTCGGTGAACGGCGCGAAGACCGAACTGAACGCGACATTCACCCAGACGTCGATCGGCCCGAGTTCGGACTCGACCCGGTCGGCGGCCGCCTCGACCTGGTGGTGGTCGGCCACATCGACCTCGATCGGCAACGCCGTACCACCGGCGTCCTCGACGTCCCGGACCGCAGCCGCGAGCCCGGTCTCGCCGCGCGCCAGCAGCGCGACCTTCGCCCCGCGCCGGCCGAACGCGACCGCGCTCGCCCGCCCGATGCCACCGCTTGCCCCGGTCACCACTACGACCTGTTGCATCTGCTCCTCCTCGGCCCCGCAGTTCCGCGATTCCGGTGACCGCAGCGGCCCGGTTGAAACCCTGTTTGTCCCGGTTTGCCTCGGGATGCGCCGGGTACCGACCGGTCCGGGCGACGCTTGGAGGTCAGGAGTGGCGGTACAAGTGGAGATCGAGGGCCCGCGGACGCCCGCGGGGTTCGCGGACACGTTGCGCGCGGCCGTCGACGGCGAAGTGCGCTTCGATGCGGGGTCGCTCGCGGCGTACTCCTGCGACTCGTCGAACTATCGGCAGATACCGCTCGGGGTCGTCGTACCGCGGTCCGTGAGCGCCGCGGTCGCCGCGATCCGGGTGTGCCGCCAGGCCGACGTGCCGGTGCTGTCCCGCGGCGGCGGCACGAGTCTGGCCGGTCAGAGCACCAACGCGGCGGTCGTGATCGATTGGACCAAGTACTGCAACCAGGTGATTTCCGTCGATGCGTCCGCCCGGACCTGCGTGGTCGAGCCCGGGATCGCGCTGGACGACCTGAACCGCGCGCTCGCGAAGGACAAGCTGATGTTCGGCCCGAAACCGTCGACGCACCAGAGCTGCACGATCGGCGGGATGGTCGGCAACAACTCGTGCGGCGCCAGCGCGCAGGCGTACGGGAAGACGGTCGACAACGTCCGCCGGCTGAACGTCCTGACCTACGACGGCACCCGGATGTGGGTCGGGCCAACGACCGACAGCGAGCTGGACGAGATTGCCGCTGGCAACGACCGGCGCGCGGAGCTGTACCGCGGGATGCGTGAGCTGCGGGACCGGCATCTGGCCGCGATCCGCACCGGCTACCCGAAGATCCCGCGCCGCGTCTCGGGTTACAACCTGGACTCGCTGCTCCCCGAGAACGGGTTCAACGTGGCGAAGGCGCTGGTCGGCAGCGAAGGCACGCTGATCACGGTCCTGCAGGCCGAGCTGGAGCTGGTGCGCGTCCCTGCGTACCAGACAATGGTCGTCCTGGGCTTTCCGAACCTGGAGGAAGCGGGTCGCGCGGTCAAGCGAATCCTGCCGCACAAGCCGTGGCAGCTCGAAGGCCTCGACGAGGTGCTGATCAACCTCGAACATTCGGAGCACACCGTCGACACCGCCATCGAACGGCTGCCCAGCGGGCGCGCCTGGCTGACTGTGCAGTTCGCGGGCGACACGTTCGACGAAGCGGATCAGGCCGCGCACCAGCTGATGGACGACCTGCACGGCAGCGACGCGACCGTCAGCTATCTGGACGATCCGGGCCGCGAGCAACAGTTGATCGAGTTGCGCGAGGCCGGTCTCGGCGCGACCGCGCACCCGGCCGCCCAGCACGAGAACTGGGAGGGCTGGGAGGACTCCGCGGTGCACCCGAACGATCTGGGTGACTACCTGCACGACCTCCGCGACTTGCTCAACCGCTTCGGGTACGACGAATCCGAGACGTCGCTGTACGGGCATTTCGGGCAAGGCTGCGTACACACCAGGATTCCGTTCGAGCTGCGTACGGCCGACGGGATCTCGCATTATCGCGAATTCGTCCAGGAGGCCGCCCAACTGGTAACGACGAAGTACGGTGGCTCGCTGTCCGGCGAGCACGGGGACGGTCAGTCCCGGGGCGAATTGCTGACCACGATGTTCGGCCCGGAGCTGGTCGGCGCGTTCGGTGAACTGAAGGCGCTCTTCGATCCCGGGAACCGGATGAATCCGGGCAAGATCGTCGACCCGAATCCGCTCGACTCGCATTTGCGGCTCGGTACCGAGTTCGCGCATCGGCCGTTCCCGACCGAGTTCGCGTACCCGAAGGACGACGGGAAGTTCAGCAAGGCGGCGATGCGCTGCGTCGGGATCGGGAAGTGCCGGCAGTCGTCCTCGGCGAGCGGCGAGGTGATGTGCCCTTCGTACCTGGTCACGCGCGAGGAGGAGCACTCGCCGCGCGGGCGGTCGCGGCTGCTGTTCGAGATGGTGCGCGGCGAGGTGATCCCGGACGGCTGGCGATCGAAGGAGGTACGGGACGCGCTCGACCTGTGCTTGGCCTGCAAGGGCTGCAAGGTGGACTGCCCGGTCGGCGTGGACGTCGCCACGTACAAGGCCGAGTTCATGTCGCATCACTACCGGCACCGATTGCGGCCGATGGCGCACTACTCGATGGGCTGGCTGCCGGTGGCGGCGCTGCTGGCGAGCCGAGCGCCCAAGCTGGTGAACGCGGTGACGCAGGCGCCACTCGCGGCTCGGGTACTGAAACGTGCTGGTGGAATCGCGCCCGAGCGGCAGATACCGCGGTTCGCCGAGCAGACGATGACCGATTGGTGGAAGGATCGCACGCCCAAATCCGGTAAGCGCGTGGTGCTGTGGCCGGACACGTTCACCAACTACTTCCATCCGGCGATCGGGCGGTCGGCCGTCGCGGTGCTGGAATCGGCCGGGTACGAGGTCGCGCTGCCGGAGCGGCCGGTGTGCTGCGGGCTGACCTGGATCTCGACCGGGCAACTAGGCATCGCGAAGCGCGTGCTGCGGCGGACCATCGGCGTACTCCGGGACGAGATCCGGGCGGGCGTACCGATCGTCGGGCTGGAGCCGTCGTGTGGCGCGGTGTTCCGCTCCGACGCTGCTGAGCTGCTGCCTGACGACGAGGACATCCGGCGGCTGTCCCGCCAGTTCGTCACGTTCGCCGAGTTGTTGCGGGACTGGGAGCCGCCACAGCTCGATGTGCACGCGTTGGTGCAAACGCACTGTCACGAGCACGCCGTACTGACCTCGGACGCCGAGGCCGACCTGATGAAGCGGGCCGGGATCGGCCGCGAACAGCTGGACTCCGGGTGTTGCGGTCTGGCCGGCAACTTCGGCTTCGAACGCGGCCACTACGACGTGTCCATTGCGGCCGGTGAGCGCGTACTCCTGCCGCGGGTCCGTGCCGCCGATGCGTCGAGCGTGATTGTCGCGGACGGTTTCAGCTGCCGTACCCAGATCGAGCAAGCGACCGATCGGCGGGCCGTACATCTCGCCGAACTCTTGGCCACCGGCCTACAGGAGGAGTGACATGAGCACCACAGTCGGCGACTTCGTACTCCAGCGACTGCGCGACTGGAACGTCGAGCATGTCTTCGGGTACGCGGGTGACGGGATCAACGGACTGCTGGCGTCCTGGCAGAAGGCGGGCGACCAGCCGCGCTTCATCCAGGCGCGGCACGAGGAGATGGCCGCGTTCGAAGCGGTCGGGTACGCGAAGTTCACCGGCAAGGTCGGGGTGTGTACGGCAACCAGTGGCCCGGGCGCGATCCACCTCCTGAACGGCCTGTACGACGCGAAACTCGACCATGTACCGGTGGTGGCGATCGTCGGGCAGACGGCTCGTACCGCGATGGGCGGGAACTACCAGCAGGAGGTCGACCTGCAGTCGCTGTACAAGGACGTCGCGTCCGAGTACTGCCAGACGGTGATGGTTCCGGAGCAGCTTCCGAACGTACTCGACCGGGCGATGCGGATCGCGGCGGCCCGGCACACCGTGACCGCCTTGATCATCCCGTCGGACCTGCAGGAGCTGGAGTACACGGCGCCGTCGCACGCGTTCAAGATGGTGCCGTCGAGTACGGATCTGAGCTGGTCGGCGCCGGTTCCGGCGGCGGATCAGCTCGACCGGGCCGCCGAGATCCTGAACGCGGGGAGCCGCGTCGCGATCCTGGTCGGGCAGGGCGCGCGCGGTGCGGCCGACGAGGTCACCGAGCTCGCGGAGCTGACGCTGGGCGGCGTCGCGAAGGCGCTGCTGGGCAAGGACGTGCTGCCTGACGAGCTGCCGTGGGTGACCGGTTCGATCGGGTTGCTCGGTACGCGGCCGTCGTACGAGCTGATGATGGATTGCGACACGCTGCTGGTGGTCGGGTCGAACTTCCCGTACAGCCAGTTCCTGCCGAAGTTCGGCTCGGCGCGGGCGATCCAGATCGACCTCGATCCGACCATGATCGGGATGCGGTACCCGTTCGAGGTGAACCTGGTCGGCGACGCGGCCCGTACGCTGCAGGCGCTGATTCCGCTGGTGCACCGGAAGACGGATCGGTCCTGGCGGTCTGGGATCGAGCAGAACGTCGAGCGCTGGTGGGAAGTGATGGAGCGCCGCGCGAAGACCTCCGCGGACCCGATCAACCCCGAGTTGGTCTTCCACGAGTTGTCACCGCGGCTGCCGGAGAACGCGATCCTCGCCTCGGACTCGGGCTCGGCGGCGAACTGGTACGCGCGGCACATCCGGATTCGCGGCGACATCCGGGGTTCGCTGTCCGGGACGTTGGCCACGATGGGGCCGGGTGTGCCGTACGTGATCGGCGCCAAGTTCGGGCAGCCGAACCGGCCGGCGTACGCGCTGGTGGGTGACGGCGCGATGCAGATGAACGGGCTGAACGAGCTGATCACGATCTCGAAGTACTGGCAGGAGTGGGCCGATCCGCGGCTGGTGATCGCGGTCCTGCACAACAACGACCTGAACCAAGTGACCTGGGAGTTGCGGGCGATGGGCGGTTCGCCGCAGTTCCTGCCGTCGCAGGAGTTGCCGGAGTTCCCGTACGCCGCGTACGCGAAGCTGATCGGGCTGCATGGGGTGACCGCCGAGAAGCCGGAGGATGTCGTACCGGCGTGGGAGGAAGCACTGCGCGCGGACCGGCCGTGTGTGGTCGAGTTCCGCACTGATCCGGCCGTGCCGCCGATCCCGCCGCACGCGACCTGGGACCAGATCGAGAAGGCGCTGGAGTCGATCGTCCGCGGAGACAGCGACCGGACGGCGATGATCAAGGAAGGGGTGAAGTCGAAGGTCCAGGAGTTCCTGCCCGGTGGCAAGTCGTGACCAAGCTCGAGGCGGTGCGCGCGTCCGCGTACACCATCCCGACCGATGCACCGGAAGGGGACGGGACGTTCGCCTGGGACAGTACGACGCTCGTACTGGTCGAGGTGGTCGGCGGTGGGCGCACCGGCACGGGGTGGACGTACGGGTCGCCGGCCTGCGCGACGGTGGTGACGCACGATCTCGCGCCCCGGATCGAGGGCCACGAGGTCGAGGACGTCGTCGGGTGCTGGAACGTGATGCGCGCGGCGCTGCGGAACATCGGCCGGCCGGGGGTGGCCGGGATGGCGCTGTCGGCAGTGGACTGCGCGCTGTGGGACCTCAAGGCACGGTTGCTGGACATGCCGTTGCACCGATTACTGGGAGCGGTGCACGAGAGCGTGCCGGTGTACGGCAGCGGGGGATTCACCACGTACGACGAGCGGCAGCTGACCGAGCAGCTGAGTGGATGGGTCGACGGGCAGGGGATTCCACGGGTCAAGATCAAGATTGGGGAGAGCAGCGGTACCGTCGAGGACCGCGACCGGCGGCGCGTCGCGCAGGCCCGTGAAATCGTTGGGCAGTCCACCGAGCTGTTCGTGGACGCCAACGGCGGTTACACGGTCGGGCAAGCACAGCGGGTGGCGTCGTGGCTGTCCGCGTACGACGTGAAGTGGTTCGAGGAGCCGGTGTCGTCCGACGACCTCGCCGGTTTGCGGACCGTCCGGGATCAGACCACGATCGACGTGACCGCGGGGGAGTACGGGTACGACCTCGCGTACTTCCAGCGGCTGTGCCCCGTGGTCGACTGCGTCCAGGCCGACGTGACCCGCTGCGGCGGAATCACCGAACTGCTCCGAATCGCCGCGCTCGCCGAAGCCCACGGCCTCCAGCTGTCCGGGCACTGCGCCCCCGGCCTGCACCTCGCGCCGCTGACCGCAATCCCCAACCTGCGCCACCTCGAATGGTTCCACGACCACACCAGGATCGAATCGATGCTGTTCGAGGGCCTGCCGACGCCGTCCAAGGGCGCCGCCACTCCGCCGAACGCCCCGGGTCATGGCCTCACTTGGCTGCCGGACGCGGCAGCCAAGTACCGGGTCAGTTGATCACTTCGGCCAGAAGGCGACGCGGATCGGGGCGTGGTTGAGCGTCGTGGGCAGCTCGCCGGTCAGTTTGGCGCGAGTGGCCGGATCGAGGTCCAAGTCATAGTTCGTCGCGACGTGGCTGACCGCGGTGCTGGTGGTAAGCAGGACGACGTTGCGTCCTGGGCAGATCGCCGGGCCGTCGCTGAACGGGATCAGCGGCCAGGGCGTGTCGTCGCGACCGTCGAGCCAGACCGCGGGCTCGAACCGGTTCGCGAAGTCGATCGCCTCGGGGTCGCGGTGGAAGACCGAGCTGACGATGGCGAACTCGGTACCAGCCGGCGCGGTGTGGCCGTTCCAGTCGGTCGGGATGCGCGATTCGCGGAGGATGACGAGGGTGGTCGGCCAGAGCCGGAGCGATTCCTGGACAGCGGCGCCAGCCCGGGCGAGCAGTGGGGAGACATCGGGGTGGCGTGCTTCCGTGACGATTGGCGGGATCTCATCGGGATGGGCGGCGAGCAGCGCGAACGTACGCCACACCGCGATCCCGGCCGCGTCGAAGGCGAACAGCCAGTGCGGGACCTGCCCGACCGGATCGAGTTCGTGCGGCGCGTCCTGCAGTCCTGCTACCAGGGCGTCCGGTTCGGGTTTGGTCACGTAGCCGGTGAGGCTGGCCAGGAAGTGCTGTCGGACGGCGTCCCGGCGGGGGTGGAAGTCGGCCCAGTTCGCGTCGGCGCGGAGCTGGTCGAGGTCCGCGGTGATTCCAGTGTCGTCACGGGCCCGATCGCCGAGGACGATCCGGCGTACGATCCGTGACCAGATCGCCCGGAAGTCGTCCCAGCCGTACGTTCCGGTCAGCGTACTGAGCTCTTCGCGGACGACCTCCAGCATCCGATGCCCGTGGCGGTGTACCGGCTGGTGGCTGTCCAGGGCCTGCTCGTTGAGCTCGCGGCGGGGTGCGCGCAGCGGGGGATCGGTGACCAGGACCGCGTGCGGCTGGAAGTGTGACAGGGCGCCGTTCTTCTCGGTGGTCGCCGCGGCGAACGGTTCCGGCGTCTCGTCCAGCAGGCGATGGACGTCGGCGGCAGCGAGTACGAGCGCGATGGACCGGCCGGGTACGCGGAGCATCAGCGGCCCGTCGCCGTACTTCTCCCGCAGCCGGCGTACGCGGGCCAGCGCCCGGTCGTCGACGCGCAACCGTTCCGCGACCGTCCCGAGCTGGGGCCGCCGCAGGATCGGGCCTTGCGCCACGATCGGCAGGAGTACGTCCCGGAGGGCGAGTCCGGAGTCGAGAGCTGAGGCTGTCGGCAACATGATCGGCATGGTCATCCGGTGCCCGCCCGTTCCCGCGGGCACACCCGGCGGGGAGCCGATTGCGGCGTACGCCATCGGGTACTGGCTGGGCTGACGAAAGGAGCCGTCATGCCGGCAGGATCGAGCAAGAAGCGGGAACGGCAGTACGAGCACATCAAGTCCGGGCTGAAGAAGCGCGGGCGGAGCGAGGACACCGCGGAGGAGATCGCGGCGCGGACCGTGAACAAGGAACGCGCGCGCTCCGGTGAAGCCAAGCAGAAGAGCCGTTCGTCGACCCACGACATCTCGTCGAGCCGCCGCGGTGGATTGCGCTCGCACAGCGGGTCCAAGGGGCGTACGAAGGAACAGCTGTACAACGAGGCGAAGGCCAAGAACATCAAGGGCCGGTCGACAATGACCAAGGAACAACTCGCCAAGGCGGTCGGACGCTAAAGGGGGGACTGTGGAGCAGCTAGGCACCAGCCCGCTGACCGACGCGGAACTGCACGGGATCGACGCGTACTGGCGGGCCGCGAACTACCTGTCCGTCGGGCAAATCTACTTGCTCGCCAACCCGCTGCTCCGCGAGCCGTTGCAGCCGGAGCACATCAAGCCCCGGCTGCTCGGTCATTGGGGTACGACGCCCGGGCTCAACCTGCTCTACGCGCACCTCAACCGGGTGATCCGGCAGCGCGAACGCGACGTACTGTTCGTGACCGGTCCGGGTCATGGCGGTCCGGCATTGGTGGCGAACACCTGGCTCGAGGGCAGTTGGACCGCCGCGTACCCGAACACCACCCAGGACGAGGTCGGCATGGCCCGGCTGTTCAAGCAGTTCTCGTTTCCGGGCGGGATACCGAGCCATGTGGCCGCGGACGTACCGGGGTCGATCAACGAGGGCGGCGAGCTCGGCTATTCGCTGAGTCATGCGTACGGCGCGGCGGCCGACAACCCGGACCTGGTCGTCGCGTGCGTGGTCGGTGACGGGGAAGCGGAAACCGGGCCGCTCGCGGCGTCGTGGCACTCGAACAAGTTCCTCGACCCGGCGCGCGATGGTGCCGTACTCCCGATCCTGCATCTGAACGGCTACAAGATCGCGAACCCGGCGGTGCTCGCCCGGATCGGTGACGAGGAGCTGACCGCGCTGTTCCGCGGGTACGGGTACGAGCCGTACTTGGTTGCCGGGTCCGAGCCGGAGGCGGTGCATCAGGCGCTGGCGGCGACGCTCGACCAGTGCATGCAGCGGATCGACGAGATCCAGCGTGAGGCCCGCTCCGAGGCGTCGCCCAGCCGGCCGGCCTGGCCGATGATCGTGTTCCGGACACCGAAAGGCTGGACCGGGCCGCACACCGTCGACGGCGAGCAGGTCGAAGGTACGTGGCGGGCGCACCAGGTCCCACTGTCCGGCGTACGGACGAACCCGGACCACCTGCGCCAACTCGAATCGTGGCTGCGCAGCTACCGGCCGGAAGAGCTGTTCGACGCGGAGGGACGGCCGGTCGCATCGATTGTCGAGCTGGCGCCCGGACCGCAGCGGCGGATGGGATCGAGCCCGCACGCGAACGGTGGGGAAGTCAGCCGCGACCTCGAACTGCCGGCAGTGGCCGACTACGCCGTACCGGTGAAGGTTCCGGGCGCGGAGGACGGGGAGCCGACCAAGGTGTTCGGCGCGTACCTGCGGGACGCGTTCACGCTCAACCCGGAGAACCTGCGCCTCTTCGGCCCGGACGAGACCGAGTCGAACCGGCTGAGCGCCGTGTACGAGGTGACCGGAAAGCGCTGGCTCGGCGAACTGCGCGACGGCGACAACCACCTCGCGCGGGACGGCCGGGTGCTGGAGATCCTCAGCGAACACACCTGTCAGGGCTGGCTCGAGGGGTACCTGCTGACCGGGCGGCACGGCGTGTTCTCCTCGTACGAGGCGTTTGTGCACATCGTCGACTCGATGGTGAACCAGCACGCCAAGTGGCTGAAGACGATCAACCGGCTGGAGTGGCGGCGGCGCATCCCGTCGCTGAACTACCTGCTGACCTCGCACGTCTGGCGGCAGGACCACAACGGCTTCTCGCACCAGGATCCCGGCTTCATCGACCACGTCGTGAACAAGAAGGCCGAGGTCGTCCGGGTGTACCTGCCACCGGACACGAACACCTTGCTGTCCACGATGAACCACTGCTTGCGGACGCGGAACTACATAAATGTTGTTGTCGCAGGCAAGCAACCGCAGCCGAACTGGCTGGACTGGGAGGACGCCGCGCTGCACTGCGCCCGCGGCGCCGGCATCTGGGACTTCGCCAGCAACGACGAAGGCGATCCCGATGTCGTGATGGCCTGCGCGGGCGACGTACCGACGATGGAGACGTTGGCGGCGGTGGATCTGCTGCGGCAGCATCTTCCGGAGTTGCGCATCCGGGTCGTGAACGTGGTGGACCTGATGCGGTTGCAGGATGCGACCGAACATCCGCACGGGCTTCCGGATGCGGAGTTCGACGCATTGTTCACTACGGACAAGCCGGTCATCTTCGCGTACCACGGCTATCCGTGGCTGATTCATCGCCTCACCTATCGGCGGAACGGGCACGCGAATCTGCATGTCCGCGGGTACATCGAGGAGGGTACGACGACCACGCCCTTCGACATGGTGGTCCGGAACAACCTGGATCGGTACCACCTGGCGATGGATGTGATCGACCGCGTTCCGGCGTTGGGCACTCGGGCGGCGAGCACGCGACAGTACTTCGCCGATCAGCGGCAGCGGCATCATGCGCATGTGACCACGTACGGCGAGGATCTTCCGGAGGTCCGCGACTGGCGGTGGACGCCCTAGGGCTTATCCGAGCAGTTTCACCGCGACCCGGAGATCGGCGACGAAGCGCTCCAGGTCGCGGGTGAATTCCTGGGAGCGCACTACGGCGGACGGATGTACGGTCGCCACTGCCGTACGCCCGTCCGGCAGTTCCACCTTCTCGCCGCGCTGTTGCGTCACGCGGAACCCCGTACCCAGCAACGCGCGCGCCGCGACCGCGCCCAGGACGACGAGGACGTCCGGCTTCACGATCTCCAACTCGCGCAGCACCCACGGCCGGCAAGCGGTGATCTGCCCGGCCGACGGCGTCTTGTGAATCCGGCGCTTGCCCTCCCGCTCGAACCGGAAGTGCTTGACCGCATTGGTCAGGTACACCTCCGACCGATCGATCCCGGCCTCGTCGAACGCCCTGTCGAGCAACCGCCCGGCCGGACCGACGAAAACATGCCCTTCCTTGTCCTCGTGGTCGCCCGGTGTTTCGCCGACCAGCATCATCCGCGCCCGCACCGGGCCCTCGCCGGCCACCACCTGGGTGGCGTCTTCCCACAGCTCACATCCGCGGCACTCCGGCAGCGTCGACCGTACTTTCCGCATCCCGCCGTCGTGCGGCACCCACTCCTCGGCGCTGGTCATACAGGCCCGGTGCCCGATTGCGGCCTAGTTCATGAGGTGGGCGGCAGGAGGGCCTGGCGGACGATGACGAGGGCGAAGAGGACCAGCGTGAGGGCGTGGACGACCGTGCACCACAGGCAGATGGCGTCGATCTGGAAGAGCTCGGCCCAGATCAGGTAGCACACGAACACCACGCCGACGAGTACGCCGGCCAGCCGCAGCCGGGCCGGCCACGGGGAGCCCGTCCGCCACATCGGCGGGACGGAGAGCGCTGTCATGCCGACGAAGAACGCCAGGCCGAGTAGTGCGACCGGGATGCCGAACAGTTTCGAGTACTGGCTGCTGGTGACCTTCGCGCAGTTCACCACGCCCGTGTCGGGGCAGGCGAGCGTCGTCCCGGCGGTGAAGTGCTCGTAGGTCAGGTACGCCGCGACCGCCAGCCCGGCGATCGAGACGGCGAGGGTGGCCCACGGGATCGCGCCGAGGCCGCCGGACGGCTGCCCCGCTTGTGTGGTCGGCTGCGCTGTCTTGCTCACGTCAGCCCTTCTCGGCGCCGAGCTTCGAGGCCGCGCCGGTGACCGCCTCGGTGGAGCAGACTCCTGCGGGCTGGTTGTTCGTCAGCTTGCAGATCGCGGCGGTGAACACGTTCGCGGAGGCCAGCACGGCCTTGCTGATCGGGTTCGACGGGTCCTTCAGCGCGTCGGCGATCTGGGCCTGGGTCTTGCCGGTCAGCACCTCGGGCGTGAACGTCGCGCCGGACGACACGTACTTGCCGCCGAGATCGACGAAGGGGATCGAGCCGCTGCTCGAAACGTACGGCGGCTTGTTGTACGTGTCGAAGGTCTTCTGGTCCTCGGCGGTCGGCGTGTCGAGCGGCGCGTACTGGCCGCCGACCTGCTGGTTCGTGGTGGTCTCGACGCCGGTGAAGGCCAGGTACTGACTCGTGTACGACGCGCCGTGGAAGGACAGCGTCGCGGTGTTCGGGAAGACGTCGCTGCCGGACGAGTGCGTCGTGCCCAGGTTGGTGAACTTGCCGAACCGGGACAGCGCGACCGTGACCGGCCAGCGCTCGGCCGCGCAGTACGGGCAGAACTCGGCGCCGATGTAGAGCACCTTCGGCTTGCCGTCGGCGGTCAGGGGAGTGCCCTTGATCGCGTTCGGCGCGGCCTGGACGTCGGCGCTGCCGACGGTCGCGAAGGCGGAGTCGGGGATCGAGGACAGGGCGTTCACGATCTGGGCGTCCGCGGACCCGCTCGGGTTGGTCGCGGTCTTCTTGCCGCCGCCGACCAGCCGGATGGTGACCAGGCCGCCGACGATGACTACCACGAGCACCACGGCTCCGACCGCGAGCAGGAGGCGCCGGCGCCGCTCGGCCTGCTGTTGCGCGGCCAGCTGCGCTGCGATCCGCTCCCGGGCCGCAGCCTTCTGTTCGACTCGCCTTGCCATGACTCTCCTCCAACTCGCGTCCAGGCTCCGCAAGATCAACTATGCATCGGCCCCGGAAGTTCCTGCCTGTACGTCACGGCGAGATTACTCCTCCGACATGGTTCGGGTTGGGCGGAGGGTGAGCAGGGCGACAATCAGGAGCGCCGCGAGGACCAGATAGCCGGCGTCGAGTACGGCGATGGTGGCGACTGTCGCGAGCAGGAGTGGGCCGCCGGCGTCGCCGAGTTCGCGGCCTAGTTCTGCCGTGCCCATCGTTTGGCCGAGGCGCTCCGGGGGTGTGCTCGCGGCCAGGGCGGCGAAACCGAGCGGGGTGATGACGCCCGTTCCCGCACCGATCAGCGCGGCGGCGATCAGCAAGAACACGACGCCCGGCAACGCGGCGCAGACGAAACCGGCGGCAGCCAACCCCAGGCCGACGGCGATCCCGGTCCGGCTGCTCAACCGGCCGGCGTCGAGCGCACGCCCGGCGCGCGGCTGCACAACCGCCGCCGTAGCCGCCAGCAACGAAACCGCCGCGCCGGTCGCGATCGTCCCTAGCCCATCGGACGCGCCGGTCACCGGCAGGAACCCGACGCCAACCGACAACGCCGCCGTCGCGGCAGCCAGCGCCAAGGTCGGCCGCAGGAACCGCGGGTCCGTGATCCGCCGAGCGAGATCCACCACCGTTTGCCGGCGTCGAGGCAATGGCGGCACCTCCGGTACAACCACCAGCGCCCACACCGCGACGACGAGCGCCAACACGGTCATCACCGTGAACAGCAACCGGAAGTCCCCGAGCCACACCAACCCGCCACCAAGGAGCGGCCCAGCCGTGTACCCGAGGCTCTTGTAGAACCCGTAGCTACCAAACGCCCGCCCGTGCTTCGCCGCCGGATTCAACCGTGCGACCAGCGTCGACGCGGCGGGGGAGAAGGCCGACGCCGCCGCGCCTTGGCCGAGCCGCGCGACCCACAGCCAGCCTGGACGGTCCGCGATCACATAGGTGCTTGAGGCAACCGCGAACCCGATCAGCCCGAGCAGCAGCACCGGTCGTGCGCCGATCCGGTCCGCGATTGAGCCGAACACCGGCTTGAGCAGTACCTCCGCGCCGTCGTACAAGGCGAGCAAGGCACCGAGCGTGAGCAGCGAGGTGACGGCGTCGGATGACGAGCCGCCCAGGTTCGCCGCGACTGCGTGGGCGCCGAACGCGGTGGTGAATCCTGCTGCGTAGAGCGGCCACATCTGCCTCTTCACGGGGCTTCTCCGGGTAGCTGGTGCAGCGCCTGGAAGACCAGTTCGGCGTACGCCTCGCAGCACGCGACGCACTCCTTGAGGCGGGCTGTCGCCTCGGCGGCTTGCGGCGTGCCGAACACGTCCCGGCTGGTCAGGTCGCGATGCCAGCGACGAAGGCGTTCGAGGCTTTGCTCTTCTTCCTCCAGCTCGGCCAGCGTGAACTTCTCGATCCGGATCTCCTTGGCGATCTCGGCTTCGAACTTGGCGCAGTCGGCGAGGAACTCGGTCCAGTCCGCGCGGCGCGCTTCGTCGTACAGGCCTCTGAGTCGTTCACCGTCTGTGGCGTCCCTTCCGGCGGCGGCGAGCATGGTCACCTCGCCCTCGGCGCGCGCCACCAGCTCGGTGGTGCGCTGCACGGCGGCCTCGAAGACGGGCAGCTCGGGCACCGCCCACACGCCCTGGCCGAGCGACAACGCTCCGGCTTTGCGGAGCTCCCGCCACACCGCCACCCGGTGGCGCGAGGGTTCGGCGGGAATCCGGACGAGTAAGACCAGCCAGCGATCCGTCACATTGCTCAATGTATCGCGCGTTACATCGTGATCCCATCCGCGGGGTGCCTTGTGCGGTGGTTGGGACAGCAGTTATGTTACATAGACGATGTCAGATAGTGCGGAGGTGTCGGATGAACGAGACCGCGCAGCGGTTGCTCGGGTCGGCGGACCGGCTGTCCCGGGACCCGGAGACGGAGATCGACTGGGACGCGCCGGTCGGCGACGGGTACGGGTTGTCGCCGGAGTGGAGCACGCTCTACGGGACGTCGTACTGGGACGAGCTGCCCGCGGACCAGCGCCGGGAGCTGACCCGGCACGAGTCCGCGTCGGTGGCGACGACCGGGATCTGGTTCGAAATGATCCTGCAGCAGATGATCCTGCGGGACATCTATGACAAGCCGCCGCGGAGCGCCGAGTTCCAGTGGGCGCTGACCGAGATCGCCGACGAGTGCCGGCACTCGATCATGTTCGCGCGGGCGTCGGCGAAGCTGGTGGACCCCGCGTACCGGCCGCGGTTGCTGGCGCGCGAGCTCGGGCGGATGTTCAAGACCGTCGCGACCGGTGAGGCCGCGTACGCCGCGATCCTGGTCGCCGAAGAGGTGCTCGACGTGATGCAGCGCGACTGGATGCGGGACCGGCGGGTCGCGCCGCTGGTGCGGACGGTCAATCACATCCATGTCGTGGAGGAGTCGCGGCACATGGTGTTCGCCCGCGAGGAGACGCGGGAGCGGCTGGCTTCGGCCGGGCGCGGGCGGCGCTGGGTGAGTGCGCTGGTGATTGCGATCGCCGCGGACATGATCGTGTCGAGCATGGTCAGTCCGCAGGTGTACGCGAACGTCGGTCTGGATGTGGATCGTGCGGTGCGGGAGGCGCGGCGGAACGAGCACCATCGGTCGTTGCTGCGGACCAGTTGCGCGAATCTGATGGACTTTCTCGGGTCGGTCGGCCTGCTGACGCCGGCGGCGGCTCGGGTGTATCGGCGGACCGGACTGCTGTGAGATGACGTTCGCGATCTCGGGGGAGTGCTGCTCGGACGCCAGCTGCGTCGCGGTGTGCCCGATGAACAGCATCCACCCGTCACCGGGTGAGCCCGGGTTCGGTACGGGCGTGAGTCTGTTCATCGATCCGCGGACGTGCATTGACTGTGGTGCGTGCGCAGACATCTGCCCGGTAGACGCCGCCAAACCGGCCGACCGCTCGACGCCTGAAGACGTACTGCGGAACGCCGCGTACTTCGCCGACTCGGAGCCGCTCGCGGCGATGGATCTGGACACTTGGGACCCACCCGAGTACCAGCTCTGGGGCGGCGGCCCACGCCGAGTGCTGGTCATCGGCGCAGGCCCAGCCGGCATCTACGCAACCCGCGAACTGCTACTCCGCACAGACGCCGAAATCACCCTCGTAGACCGCCTAGCCGACGTCGGCGGCCTGGTCCGCTTCGGCGTCGCCCCCGACCACCCAAACACCAAACAAATCATCCACACCTTCGAACGCATCCTCCGGCATCCCCGGGTCCGCTGGCGCCCAGGCACCACAGCAGACGAGTTGCTCGGCCGCCCTCGCGCGGACGCGCCGTCCAGGCAGCGCGGCGCCCGCGACTCGTCCAGCCGGGATGGGGCGGGGCCGCAACCCGTCTCCTCCGATAGTGCAGTGATGCCGGTTGGGCAGTTGCCCGGTGGATTTGATGCGGTGGTGCATGCGGTGGGGGCTTGGCGGAGTCGGTGGGTGGGGATTGTGGGGGAGGAGTCGGCTTGTACGGCTGAGGAGTTTGTTGCCTGGTGCAATGGGCGGCCGGGGGCCTCGCCGGTTGAGTTGAAGGGGCCGCGGGCGGTTGTGGTGGGCAACGGGAATGTCGCGCTGGATGTGGCGCGGTTGCTGGTGAGTGATGATGAGCGGTTGCGTTCGATGGAGATTTCGGCTGGGGTGCGGCGGGTGCTTGCGTCGAGCGGGATTCGGGAGGTCGTGCTGCTCGGGCGGCGCGGTCCGGAAGATGCCGCGTACACGGAGTCCGCACTGGAAGAACTCCAAGCGATGTCCGGCGGCCGGGTCACCCTCAAGTACCACGCAAATCCAGTTGCTTGGGATGGCACCGACCTCAGGCTTGAGGACGGGGAGTTGATTTCGGCTGGGACGTTGGTGACTGCGGTCGGGTTTGTGGGAGAGCCGATTGATGGATTGCCGTTTGATGATGCGCGGGGGATTGTGCCGAATGTGCGCGGTGCGGTTGTCGGTCGGCCGGGGCATTTCGTGGCGGGGTGGATCAAGCGGGGCGCACGCGGTGGTATCGGTGTGAACAAGGCGTGCGCCCAGGAAACCGTACAAACGTTGGTCAACTCGTCCAGGGGTGCAGTTTCTCCGGGTTCCTGACTGCCCAGATGTTCGAAATCCGCTCCCCGGTGAACCCGAACGCGAACACCGTCTCGGTCACCCCTTCGAACTGCACAACCAAACCAGGCTGACCGTTGACCGTACGCTCCAGGATCTTCCGACCGTGCAGCACCAGCGTGAGCTTCGAGAAGTACTGCGCGACCTGATCCGTCCCGCGGACCGGCTCGAGCATCGCCGGCACGATCCCGCCACCGTCGGCGACCGCGGTGATGTCCGGGTCCAGAATGCTCACCAGCGCCTGGATGTCGGTCGCCTCCCAAGCCGCCTTGAACTCGCGCACGAGCTCGGCGCGCCGGGCCGACGGGGGAGTCGGCGACTGCGCCGCATCGATCCGCCGCCGCGCCGACGACGCCAGCTGGCGGCACGCGGCCGGCGTACGCCCGACGATCTCGGCCACCTCCGCGAACGGGTACCGGAACACGTCGTGCAGGATGAACGCGACCCGCTCGGCCGGTGTCATCGAGTCCAGCACCACCAGGAACGCCATGTTCACCGACTCGTCCAGCGTCACCCGATCCGCCGGGTCCGCGCCGCCCTGGCCGCTGTGCCACTCGGTGCTCTCCGGCAGCGGCTCCGGGATCCACTCGCCGACGTACCGCTCCCGCCGGGCGCGCGCCGACCGGAGCTGGTCCAGGCAGATCCGGCTCGCCACCCGGGTCAGCCACGCGGCCGGGTTGTCGATCGCCTGCTGATCCGCGGGCGTCATCGCGTACCAGCGCGCGTACGTCTCCTGGACCACGTCCTCCGCGTCCGCCAGCGAACCGAGCAGCCGGTACGCGAGGTTGATCAGCTGCCGCCGCTCGCTCATGATCGCGCTCAGGCCTGGGTCGGTCATCTCGATCCTCTCGTCCATACCGGTCCGACGGGACAGCCTGCCGAAACGTCAGGCCTGACACTCACCCGGCCTGTCCCGTCGGACCGATCATGAGCACACCGAACGCAGTTTCCGAAATCGAGATCCGGGAGCGGATCGACAACCTGCTGACCGGCGTACGCACCGGCGACCTCGGCGCGCTGAAGACGATCTTCGCGCCGGACCTGGTCTCGTTCGACGTCCAGCCCCCACTACGGCACCTCGGCGCGGAGGTGAAACTGGCCAGCTGGGAGCAGATCTTCACCCTCTACCAGCTCCCCATCGGGTACGAAGTACGCGACCTGACTGTCCTTGTCGACGGCGATCTGGCCGTCACCTACGCCGTGAACCGACTCAGCGGAACCCTCGCGACCGGTGCGGAAGCCGGCATGTGGGTCCGCTGGACCGCCGCCTGGCGACGCATCAACGGCACCTGGCGCATCGTCCACGACCAAGTCTCCGTCCCCATGCACTTCCCCGAAGGCCGAGCCGCCACCGACCTCACCCCGTAGCTGATCAATCGGCAGCTCGACAGTACGTATCCGCCCACCGCCCAGCACTTCAGGCGGGCGTCCCGCCCGCGCCGCTGCGCCGTGGGCATATACGTACTGTCGAGCTGCCGACAAACTCAGCCGGTCCGGATCGCGCGGCCGAGGATGTGTGGAGCGGCGGGGGTTTTCTGGTCGGGCGGGAAGTCGAAGGCGTCGAGTTCTTCGATGGTGAAGCCGGCTGTGGTGATGGCGGTGGCGGTGTCGCGGTGGGTGTGGCAGCCGCCGACGAAGAATGGCCAGATGGTTGCGTCCAGGGCGCGTTGTACGGTCGCGAGCCGGCGGCCCGGTTCGGCGGCGACGTGTTCGTAGAAGCGGAGCTCGCCACCAGGTCGCAGGACGCGCCGGGCTTCCGCGAGCGCGATGCTCTGGTCGGGCACCGAGCACAGGACCAGCGAAACCACGACCACGTCCACTGACGCGTCAGGCGCCGGGAGCTGGTTGGCCGTCCCTTCGACGACCTCCACGCGAACCGGCGCCTTGGCCGCCGCCTGCTCGGCGTGAGAGCGAAGGAAGGGCTCCGGCTCAACCGCCAGCACATGCGAGACCCCGGCCGGATAGTGCGCGAAGTTGCCGCCGTCGCCGGCACCGACCTCGATCACCTCGCCGACCACCCCGGCCAGCATCCGCCGCCGGTGCTCGGCCGCGCCGTGCTGGTCCAGAGTCGGGCGCACCCGCGCGTACATCCGGGCAAAGATCGGCCGCTTCATGGCACCTACCTTGTCAGACCCGTGCAGAACTGTCGGATCGCGGCGTACGCCGATCGTCTCCTCTATGACAACTCAGTCGACCAACGAGGAGAAGCACCGTGGCCACCACCGTGAAAGCCATCGACATCGTCGTGTCCGATCTGTCCACCGAGGGCTGGACACCGCCGTCGGTCGGCCGGGCCTTCCTGACCATCGAGTACGACGCCCCGGCGGAAGTCGACGCCGCGTACGAAGAGCTGATCGCCGCCGGCGTGACCAGCCTGCAATCGCCCTTCGACGCGCCGTGGGGGATGCGGTACGCGACCGTGGCCGATCCGTCCGGAAACGGTGTCGATCTGTACGCGAACCTGTCGGCGTCCTGAGTCAGACTGTCGGAAAGGAGGTAGTCGGGTGAAGTTCGTGTTGATGTTCATCGAGACCGAGGAGTTCGCCAAGGAGCTCGAGGCGAAGTCTCCGGAGGAGCGCGAGAAGGCGTACGCGCAGGTGTATCAGTGGTTCGACGACCACAAGGACAAGATCACCGGCGGCAGCAAGCTGCAGGGTGCGGCGACGGCGACGACGGTGCGGTTCGGGGATGGTGCGCCGATGACGACCGATGGGCCGTTCATCGAGGGCAAGGAGGTGATCTCCGGGTTCAGCGAGATCGAGGTCGCGGACCTGGACGAGGCCCTGCGGATGGTGAAGACCTGGCCCGCCTGCCCGATCGTGGAGATCCGCCCGGTCGCGGACATGTGACGGTGCACACCGAGGGCGGCTCGGCGCGGCGCGAGCCGGTGCGGAGCGAGGATGAGTTGGCCCGGGTGGTGCGGGATCATGCGGGGCGGCTTGCCGGATCGCTGGTGTCGTTGCTCGGGGACTTCGCCGCGGCTGAGGATCTGGTGCAGGACGCGGTCGAGGTCGCGCTCAAACGCTGGCCGGTCGAAGGGATCCCGGACCGGCCGGACGCGTGGCTGTTCACGGTCGCGAAGCGCCGCGGCCTGGACGTCCTGCGCCGGCAGCAGAACTATCGCGCCAAGCTCGCCGAGTACCAGGCGCCCGTCCAGCCGCCACCGGACGACCGTTTGCGACTCATCTTCACCTGCTGCCACCCGGCACTGGCTCGCGAGGCGCAGGTCGCCCTGACGCTCCGAGTCGTGTGCGGTCTGACGACGGCTCAGATCGCGGCCGCGTTTCTCGCCTCCGAGTCAGCCGTCTCCCAGCGCATCACCCGGGCCAAACGCAAGATCACCGACGCCGGCATCCCGTACCGCATCCCACGTGACGACGAACTCCCCGAGCGTCTGACCGAGGTCCTCACGGTTATCTACCTGCTCTTCAACGAGGGCTACCTGTCGAGTACGGCCGAACGCGCCCACTCCCGCGACCTGGTCGACGACGCCGAATGGCTCACCGCTCTCCTGCACGGCCTACTGCCCAACGAACCCGAGGTCGCGGGTCTCCTCGCACTCATCCGCCTGCATCGCGCTCGTACGCGGACCCGCTTCACACCAACCGGCGAGCTCGTCCTGCTCGCCGATCAGGATCGAGCGCTCTGGGATCACGACGCGATCGCCGCCGCGACCGGGCTGCTGACCCGGACCGCCCGGCGTCACCACGCGCCCGGTCCGTACCAGCTGCAAGCCGCCATCGCTGCCTGTCACAGCGAAGCCGCGACCTGGTCCGAGACGGACTGGCCGCAGATCCGCGTCCTGTACGACATGCTCCTGGTACTTCAGCCGAGCCCCGTCACGGAACTGCACCGCGCGGTCGCCACGTCGTACGTCGACGGCCCGGCAACCGCACTCGCCGACCTGGACCGTCTGAGCGACGACCTGACCGCGTACCCGCTCTTCCACGCGACCCGGGCGCAGTTCCTCCGTGAACTCGGCCGGGACGACGAGGCCCGAACGGCCGACGAGCGCGCGGCCGACCTGACCACGAACCCGGCCCAGCTGGAGCTGCTGCACGAACGCCTGTCCAACCACCCGGGCTGAGGACTCACGTGCTGCGCACTCCAGTCCGAGGAACGCACAGCGACGTCCAGCACACCCGCGTCGTCGCGGCGAGTCAGACGCTGCGCAGCACCGACACCACGACTCCAAGTACGGTCGCGTTGTCGCCGTCGATCACCTCGTACGCCGGGTTGCGCGGCTCCAAGTACACGTGCCCGTTGCGCCGGCGGTACACCTTGACCGTCGCTTCTTCGTCGATCATCGCGGCGACGATCTGCCCGGAGTGTGCCTCGGACTGCTGCCGGACCACGACGATGTCGCCGTCGCAGATCGCGGCGTCGATCATCGACTCACCACGGACCCGCAACCCGAACACAGTGCCGCGCCCGGTCAGACCGCGAGGGAGTTGCAGTACGTCGTCCACATGCTCGACCGCGGAGATCGGCGTACCGGCCGCGATGTCACCGACCACCGGCACCGGAACGTTGTCGCCGTTGTCCCGCGCGGCCGGCTCCCGCAAGAACATCCGCACGTCGATCGGCCGCGACACCGACGGGCTGCGGCGCAGGAAGCCCTTGTCTTCAAGGCCTGCCAGGTGCCTCGACACCGACGAGGACGACCGCAACCCGACCGCGTCGCCGATCTGCCGGCTGCTCGGCGGATAACCGTGCTGGGTCACCCAGTCCCGGATCACCACCAGGATCTGCTGCTGCCGCTCTGGAAGAGCCGCAAGGTCGAGGTCGCCGAACAGGTCAAGATCAGTCACCGCGAAATCCTAGACGCCCGCCGCTGTAAACCCGGCTCCGACCCGCGGCGGAGTTGGTCTGGGAGCCAGAGCGAGGTGGTGTCGGTGGGCCGGGGGTGGTGGTCACGGATGTGCTCGATCAGTGTTGTCAGATCCGGGTGCTTGTTGGCTCGCAGCCAGATCAGCGACCACGGGTACACCGGCGTCGGGTCCACCACTCGCAGCCGGCGCAGGTTCCGCAGCCATGGCCCGGCCTCGCGCGTCCGCTCTCCCCAGAACGTCACGAGCGACTTCGACTCGGCCACCGTCTCGACCAGGTCCTCGAACCCGAAGTTCGGCCCGGTCGAGTCGATCGTCAGCCCGAAGTCCGCGGACAGCTCGCGATAGAACGCGCCCCACTCGCTGCCGTCGATGATCCCCGGAATCCAGATCGTGTACGCGCGCAACTCGTCCAGCGGAACCGTCGTACGGTTCGCGAGCGGATGCCGGTCGCCGACGATCACCTCATGTGGTTCCAGGTACGCCACCATGCTCTCCAGCCCCGACGGGAGCGGCTCCGGGTGGTACGCGAAGGTCGCATCGATCTCACCGCCGATCAAGGCCGGCACCGCGGCGTTCAGACCACGCAGGACCAGCGTCTTGAGCGCGAGCTCGGGATGCGTCTGATGGAAGTCGAGCATGAGTACGGCGGGCAGCAGCCGGGAACCGAGGATGTCGACGCGCAACGGCCGCACCTCGCTCTGCACCGACTCGACCGCATGCCGCACAGCGATCAGCACCGAGTGCGCGTGCGGCAGGAGCCGCCGTCCTTGCTCGGTCAAGGTCGCGCCGGTCGGCACCCGGTCGAACAAGACAACGCCGAGCGAGGCCTCCAGCGCCGCGATCCGCTTCGACACTGCCTGCTGGCTGAGCTCGAGCCGATCGGCGGCGTACCGGAACTGCCCTTCCTCGGCGACGGCCACGAACGCCCGCAGGCTGTCGAGATTCACGAGACCAGACAGTACAACCGTTGGTTGTCGAGCCGCGTGTCGGGTTGTTTGATCACAACTGAGAACCAGGATTTGGATGAGGACTCCAGACAACTGAGAGTTGTGGAGCCCGGGTGTCTTCGTTCACACATCTGCACGTACACACGCAGTACTCGCTGCTCGACGGCGCCGCGCGGCTGAAGGACCTCTTCGCCGCCTGCGCCGAGCACGGCATGACCCATCTCGCCATCTCCGACCACGGCAACCTGCACGGCGCGTACGACTTCTTCCATCAGGCGCGGAAGAGCGGGATCACCCCGATCATCGGCATCGAGGCGTACGTCGCGCCCGGTTCACGGCGTACGAAGCAACGCGTCCTTTGGGGCCAGCCGCACCAGAAACGCGACGATGTGTCCGGATCGGGCGGCTACACGCACAAGACGATCTGGGCGCGCGATGCGACCGGCCTGCACAACCTGTTCCGGCTGTCCTCCGACGCCTACCAGGAGGGCTGGCTGACGAAATGGCCGCGGATGGACAAGGAGAGCCTGGCGCAATGGTCAGAAGGGCTGATCGCGTCGACCGGATGCCCGTCGGGTGAAGTGCAGACGCGGCTGCGGCTTGGTCAGTTCGACGAGGCGGTCGCGGCAGCGGGGGAGTACCAGGACATCTTCGGCAAGGAGAACTATTTCCTCGAGCTGATGGACCACGGCATCGACATCGAGCGGCGGGTCCGCGACGACCTGCTCGCGGTCGGCCGCCGGCTCGGCATTCCGCCGCTGGTCACGAACGACTCGCATTACACGCGTGCTGATGAGGCGAAAGCGCATGACGTCCTGCTGTGCATCCAGACCGGCAAGACCTTGGCCGAGCCGGACCGCTTCCGGTTCGACGGCTCCGGGTACTACCTCAAGTCCGCCGCCGAGATGTACGCGGTGGACTCCTCGGACGCCTGGCAGGAGGGTTGCCGGAACACCATGGTCGTTGCCGAGCGCATCGATCCGGACGAGATGTTCACCAAGCAGGACCTGATGCCGCGGTTCGCCGTACCGGACGGGTTCACCGAGGTGACCTGGTTCAAGGAAGAGGTGCTGCGCGGGATGCGGCGGCGGTTCCCGGACGGATGGAGCGAGCGATACCAGCAGCTGGCCGAGTACGAGCAGGACGTGATCGTCCAGATGGGCTTCCCGGGGTACTTCCTGGTGGTCGCGGACTTCATCATGTGGGCCAAGGACAACGACATCGCGGTCGGTCCGGGGCGCGGCTCGGCGGCCGGGTCGCTGGTTTCGTACGCGCTCGGCATCACCGACCTGGACCCGATCGAGCACGGGCTGATCTTCGAGCGGTTCCTGAACCCGGAGCGGGTCTCGATGCCGGATGTCGACATCGACTTCGACGAGCGCCGCCGGGTCGAGGTGATCCGGTACGTGACCGAGAAGTACGGCGCGGACAAGGTCGCGATGATCGGCACGTACGGCACCATCAAGGCGAAGAACGCGATCAAGGACTCGGCGCGCGTCCTCGGCTTCCCGTACGCGACCGGTGACCGGATCACCAAGGCGATGCCGCCCGACGTCGGCGGCGCCGGGATCGGCCTGACCGGGATCACCGACCCGGCGCATCCGCGGTACGACGAGGCCGTTCAGGTCCGGACCATGTACGAGAACGAGCCGGATGTGCGGACCGTGATCGACACCGCGAAGGGCGTCGAGGGCCTGGTCCGGCAGATGGGCGTGCACGCGGCCGGCGTGATCATGTCCAGCGAGCCCGTTGTCGACCATGTGCCGGTCTGGGTCCGGCACACCGACGGCGTCACGATCACCCAGTGGGACTACCCGAGTTGCGAGTCGCTCGGGCTGCTCAAGATGGACTTCCTCGGGCTGCGCAACCTGACGATCATCGACGACGCGGTGAAGATGGTCCGGGCGACGCGGGGCGTCGAGATCGAGTTGCTGCGGTTGCCGTTGGATGATGCTCGTACGTTCCAGCTGCTCGGTCGCGGTGACACGCTGGGGGTGTTCCAGTTCGACGGTACGGCGATGCGGGCGCTGCTGCGGTTGATGCGGCCCGACCGGTTCGAGGACATCACGGCCGTGACCGCGCTGTACCGACCGGGGCCGATGGCGATGAACTCGCACAACAACTACGCGCTGCGGAAGAACGGGCTCCAGGAGATCACGCCGATTCATCCCGAGCTGGAGGAGCCGCTGCGCGAGGTGCTCGGGATCACGTACGGGCTGGTGGTGTACCAGGAGCAGGTGCAGAAGGCGGCGCAGATCCTGGCCGGGTACAGCCTTGGTCAAGCCGATCTGCTGCGGCGGGCGATGGGTAAGAAGAAGAAGGAGGTGCTCGATCAGGAGTTCGTGCCGTTCCGGGATGGTTGCCGGAAGCATGGATTCTCGGATGCGGCGACGCAGGCTGTTTGGGACGTGTTGGTGCCGTTCGCCGGGTACGCGTACAACAAGGCGCATGCGGCGGCGTACGCGCTGGTGTCGTACTGGACCGCGTACCTGAAGGCGAACCATCCGGCCGAGTACATGGCCGCCTTGCTGACGTCGGTGCAGGACGACAAGGACAAGTCCGCCGTGTACCTGAACGAATGCCGGCGGATGGGGATCAAGGTACTCCCGCCGGACGTGAACGAATCAGTGGCGAACTTCGCGGCGCAAGGCGATGACGTGGTGCTGTTCGGGCTGTCAGCGGTCCGCAACGTGGGTACCGGAGTCGTCGATGCGATCACGCGCAGCCGGGAGCGCGGCCGGTACACGTCCTTCCCGGACTTTCTCGCGAAGGTCGACAGCGCAGGCTGCAGCAAGCGGGCGATCGAGTCGCTGATCCAGGCCGGTGCTTTCGACACGCTTGGGCATACGCGGAAGGGTTTGCTGGCCCGGCACGAGGAGCTGGTCGAGAACGCGGTCGCGGTGAAGCGCAAGGAAGCCGAAGGCCAGTTCGACTTGTTCGGTACGGCCGAGACGCCCGTCTTCGCCGTGGATGAACATTTCGCTCCGGACGAATGGGACAAGCCCACCCTGCTCGCCCGCGAACGCGAGATGCTCGGTCTGTACGTCTCGGACCATCCGCTTTTCGGCCTGGAACACGTACTCGCCGACCGCTCTGACGCGGCGATCGCCCAGCTATCGGACCGCCCCGACGGTTCGGTCGTCACCATCGGCGGCATCATCTCCAGCCTGCAACGCCGCATCACCAAGAAGGGCGACCCCTGGGCAACCGCAACCGTCGAGGACCTGGCCGGCTCAGTCGAGTGCCTGTTCTTCCCAGCCACCTACCAACTGATATCCGGCCGCCTACTCCAGGACACAGTCGTCGTGATCAAAGGCCGCCTCGACAAGCGCGACGACGTACCGCGCCTGATCGGCTCCGACCTCACCATCCCCGAGCTGACCGCGGCGGGCATCGTCAAACTGGAGATGACCCAAGCCAACGTCGTCCCCCGCACGGTCAACCAACTCCGCGACATCCTCGCCGCCCACCCCGGCTCGTCCGAAGTCCACCTCCGCGTCCGCGGCCCAGCAACCACAACCACTTACCGCCTGGCCTTCCACATCAACCCAACCCCAGAATTCTGGTCCGACCTCAAAGCCGACCTCGCGTCAGTCCGCGCACACCGATAAGCGTTCGCGATCGGCGCTCGACCGATGGAAGAGTGCGCCTATGGATGGTCCGTCGAGTCAGGTACTGGCCGCCTTCGGCCTGAACGATCCTCCCGTCCGCCTCTCCGGCGGCCAGGGCGAGACCTGGTGCTCAGGCACCGTTGTGCTCAAGCGGGCTGACCTGGAGAGCACGTGGCGCGCAGGTGTGCTGAGTGACCTCCCGGAATCGAAGGTCTTTCGGGTGGCGCGACCGGTACCCAGCCGAACGGGCGAGTGGGTCGCGTTCGGCTGGGAGGCGAGCGAGCTGCTGGCCGGCGCCACCGACGTGCGACGGCAAGACGAGGTGCTGGTGGCAGGGGCCGCGTTTCATGAGGCGGTGTCCGGGTTGGGCCGGCCGGATTTCATCGACGCCCGAAACGACCCCTGGGCAGCAGGCGACCGGGTTGCATGGGGCGAGCAGTCAGTAGGTGGGAGTACGGCGTACACCGACCTGGTCGGACCGCTCGTGGCGGCGCGGCGGCCGGTGGAGCTGAGGTCGCAGGTGGTGCACGGAGATCTGCCGGGGAATGTGATGTTCGCTGACGGGCAGCCGCCCGCGATCATCGACTGGCCTGTGTATTGGCGCCCGCCGTCCTGGGCTGCGGCCGTAGCGGTGGCGGACGCGCTGTGCGGGCCGCCTATGCGCCTGTGATCGAGGTGGCGGCCTCGTACGTTGGCTGAGTGGTACGGGCTGCTGCGCGGCGGGCTAGCGGGATGGTGGTGAGGGCGAGGATAGCTAGGGCGGCGCCGATCCAGCCGACTGCGGGGTAGCCGGTGCCGGCGTTGAGGGATAGGCCGCCGAGCCAAGGGCCGACGGTGATGCCGACGTTGAAGGCGGAGATGTTGAAAGCGGCCGCGAGGGTGGGGGCGTCGCCGGCGATGCTGAAGACGCGCGAGTTCACGGCGGGGTTGGTGGCGAAGCCGAAGGTGCCGATGCCGATGATCGCGGGGATTGCCAGCCACGGTGTGCTGGTGGTCAGGGCCAGGACGATCGCCGCGAGGATCAGGCCGATCAGGCCCACCGCGAGGGTGCCGAACGGACGGTCGTCGGCGGTGCGGCCGCTGATCGTGATCCCGATCAGCGCGCCCAGGCCGTACAGGGCGAGGACGACCGGCACCCAGCCCGCGGACAGGCCAGTGGTCTGGGTGAGCAGGGGAGCGAGATAGCTGAAGATCACCAGGATCGCGCCGGTCGACAGCGCGGTCGTCGAGTACGCGAGCCAGAGCTGCGGTTTCGCCATGTTCTTCAGCTCTGCCCGCAGTTCGGGTGCCGACTCCGCGTGGCCGCCCGGGATCGTGGCGAGGACACCGGCGATCGCGAGGACCGAGAGGATGGCGACTGCCCAGAACGCCGACCGCCAGCCGAGGTGCTGGCCGAGCAGCGTACCGGCGGGCAGGCCGATGCTGGTCGCGACGGTGAGGCCGCCGGCCAGGATGCTCATCGCCTTCGCCCGGGCGGCCGGACCGGCGAGTTCGACCGCGGTCACGGACGCGACCGCCCAGAACCCCGCGTACACGAAAGCCCCGGCGACGCGGGTCGCGAGCAGGACGCCGTACGACGAGGTGAGCGCGCCGGCCACATGGGTGAGCGCGAAAATCGCGAGGAACGCGAGCATTGCCGCACGTCGCGACCAGCGCAGTGTGGTGACGGCGAGAATCGGCGCGCCGACCAGCATGCCGACCGCGAACGCGGAGATCAGCAGTCCGGCGGCGGGGATCGTGACGTGCAGCTCACCGGCGATCTCGGGTAGCAGACCCGCCAGCATCAGCTCGGAGGTCCCTTGGGCGAAGATCGCCGCACCGAGGAGATAGACAGCGCGGGGCATCAGTGACTCCTCTCGCTAGTGGAATGATCAGTACAAAACCTGGGCAAGCGTCAAGGCTCGCTCCAGCAGCTCAGAACAGTCGAAGGGCCGTTTCGACGACCGCCTGCTGCTGGGCGCGCGGCGCGTTCCGGCGGGCGGCGACCCGGAGCCCGCCGAGGACGGTGAACACGTAGTTCGCCAGGCCGGCCGCGTCCTGGGCCGGGTCGAGCTCGCCGGTCGCCTGGGCCGCCGCGATCGCGCTGGTCAGAGCGTCGATCTTGAGCTCCTGGTCGCGGTCGATCAGCGCGGTCAGCTCCGCGTCCTTCGGGCCCAGCTCGACGATGGTGTTGATCACGAAGCACCCGGCCGGGTCGTCCGGAAGCGGCTCGACCGCCGACCACAGAATCCGCCGGACCCGCTCCCGGATCGGCAGCGTGCTGTCCTGGATGGCCTCGAGCTGGACGGCGGTGAAGCGCTCGGCATACCGCCGGAGGGCCCGATCGAACAGGGCGTGCTTGCTGGTGAAGGTGTTGTAGATGCTGCTCCGCCCGAGCCCGGTCGCCTCGCACAGGTCCTGCGTCGAGGTCGCCTCGTAGCCAGTGCGCCAGAAGACCCGCATCGCGGCCTCCACCGCACTGTCCTCGTCGAACGTCCGTGGTCTGGCCATGTCTCCGACCGTAGCACGTTCTGGACTGATCTATCCAAAATACCCCCGATAGCATCTGCGCATCGAGACGAGTGGCAGCGGCTCTTCGACAACGGGACCGCCGCTCGGTTTCACTCGGGGGCGTTGTCCGACAAGCAACTGGGGAGCATCGTGAGGTTGTTCAGACCTGGGGGGCTGGTACTCGCCCTCGCGCTGGTAGCGGGAATCACCGCTACCGGCCCGGCGGCCGCCGACGAGACCAGAACGGTCTCCTACCGCGGCTACCAAATAACCGTTCCGGCATCGTGGCCCGTGGTCGACCTGGCCGCCAACCCGACCGCGTGCGTACGGCTCGACCGGCCGGCCGTCTACCTGGGCCGCAGCACGGCACAGTCCGACTGCCCCGCCCACCTGGTTGGCCGGAGCTCAGGCCTGATCCTGGAGCCACTGACCACCGCGCAGCCGTCGACCGACGGACTGCTGCGCCGCCAGATCACCGCCGCGGGCGTACTCGCGACCGCGTACTACCCGCCGGGCGCCGAGGCTGCCGCGAACGGACTGCTCGCCGCCGGCCGGGTGGTCACCAAGACGCCTTCGGGCCACGCGGCGGTTGCCCGGCCGCTCGCCGTGACCCCCTCAATCGTTGCCACCGGCAACTTCGCTGGATATGGCTTCGACGCCTGCGACGCGCCGACCCAGGCCACGATGGACGCGTGGCGCCCGACCTACCAGGGCGTCGGCATCTACATCAGCGGTTCGGTCCGGACGTGTGCCACGCAGCCGAATCTGACGCCTGCCTGGGTGTCGGCGAATGCGGCCAAGGGCTGGCAGTTCCAGCTCCTCGACGTTGGCCTGCAAGCGCCGTGCTCGACGCGGTTCTCGGCCTCGAACCGGATGTCGGCCGTCGCGGCGACCGCGCTGTCGCAGGGCCGGAACGCCGCGATCAACTCGGTCGCCGCCGCGCAGGCACTCGGGTTCGCCCAGCGCAGTGCGATTTACAGCGACATCGAGGACTATCCCTCCACCGCGGCGTGCAAGGCGGCTGTGCTGTCGTACTTGAGCGGTTGGACGCAGGAGCTCAACTCGCGTGGGTATGTCGGCGGGGCGTACGTCAGCGCCGCGTCCGGTGGGGCGGATCTCGCGAGCGCGTACACGAGCACGGCGTACACGCGGCCGGACAACATCTGGTTCGCCCACTGGGGATCGGTGCCGGTCGGGACGAGCAAGTACATCCCGGCGACGTACTGGAACAACCACCAGCGGGTGCACCAGTTCGCGGGCGATCAGTCCGAAACCAACGGTGGCGTGACGATGAAGATCGACCGGAACTACGTCAACCTGACCGCACCGCCGCCGCCTGTGTCGAGCGCCAGTGTTACCGGTGGGGTCGCGGCTGCCACGCTGCGCTGGACCAAGCCGGCCAACACCACGCTGGGTCAGATCATGGTCCGCCGGGCGGTCGGCTCGACTCCGCCGCCGCTGCCGATCTCGGGTACGGCGGTGTACAACGGCACGGCGAGCATGTTCACCCAGACCGGCCTGTCGAACTCGGCCAGCTACGCGTACCGCGTGTGGGTGAAGGACAGCAAGGGCAAGATCGGGCCCGGTGTCGACGTACGTCTCGTTGGTACGAAGGCAACGATCGGTGCGACGCCGGCCTCGGTGATGTACACGGGTGCGGTGACGGTGTCGACGACCGTGACCCGGCTGGACGGCGCCGCGAAGCTGGCCGGCGTACCGGTGGTGCTGTACTCGAAGGCGAAGAACGCGACGAAGTGGTCGACGGTCGGATCGTTCAAGTCGGATGCCAACGGGGTCGTGACGACTGCGCAGAAGCCGGCCGTGTCCACGTACTACATGTGGGGCTACAACGGCGCGGTCGGCCTGCTCGGTACGCGTAGTGCGGCGACGCTGGTAGAGGTACGACCGGCGATGTCGGCGTACCTGACGCCCGGCGCGATCAAGCTCGGCGCATCGACGTTGTTGTACGGGTATCTGAACCCGCCGCACGCGGGCATGACCGCGTACCTGCAGCGGCGGTCGGGTACTTCGTGGGCGGCCGTGACAACTGGGAAGCTCACCACGAACGGGAAGTTCGCGTTCAGCATCAAGCCGACGGCTCGGGGCACATACACGTACCGCGTGGTGTGGCTCGCGGACGCCGACCACCAAGGTACGCAGACGGCGTCGAAGGTCCTGACAGTCAGCTGATAAGGAGGTCGGCCGCCGCACTCCGCGCGAGTTCGATCGCGTGCGCCGCGAGCGGGGAGTGCGTGCGGCCGGCCTGCCACAGCAAGAAGATCTCGCGGGGCGGGAGCTCCGGAGTCAGGTCGTGCAGCGCCAAGGCCGGGTCGTCGCGGAGCACGGCGAGCCGCGGGGCGAGTGCCGCACCGAGCCCGGCGCGGACCATGGCGAGTAGTGCCTCGTTGCCTTCCGTACGGAACACGAATCGCGGGTGGATGTCGCGCGTACGCAGGAAATCCTCGACCACGACCTGGTGACAGATCGCCGGATGCGCGACCAGCGACAGCTGGTGGAGGGTTTTGAGCGGGACCGGGCCGGCCGGGAAGTCGCCGGGGCGCGCCACGAGTACGTACGGGTCGTCGAGCAGCTTGAGGTCCTCGAGGCCGTCGCCGGCTGGGCCATCGAAGAACATCAGGTCGAGGCCGGACAGGTCCGGATCGTCGGTTTCCTCCTCGAACAGGCGGATGTCACAGCCCGGATGCGCGTCGCGGAGCTCGCGGATCATCGGTGGCAGCAAGGTGTTCGAGACGGTCTGGAACGTACCGATGTCGATCCGGCTGTCGCCCGCCCGGAAGCGCTCGATCCCGTCGGCCAGCTCGTCGGCGCGGCGCAACAGGTCTCGTCCGTGCCGCAGCACGACGGCGCCGAGCTGCGTGATCCGGACCGGCTTCGGCCCGCCCGGACGATCGAACAGTGCGCCGCCCGCCGCCTTCTCCAGAACGGCGATCTGCTGGCTGACGCTCGACTGCGTGTACCCGAGCCGGTGCGCGGCGCGCCCGAACGTGCCTTCGTCCGCGACTGCTGCGAGGGTGGCGAGGTGGCGTAGCTCGTACATGACCGGAGTCTATCGCCGTGGACGATCGGTTTGATCGGAATCAATCGCTTTTCATGATCGCTGGCCAGCTTCTACGGTCGTTTCATGACCACTGAGAAGCTCTACCGCCTCAACGGCGTGGAACTGTGCGCGGAGACGTTCGGGGCTCCGGCCGACCCGGCGATCCTGCTGATCCACGGCGCCGGCGCCTCGATGATCTGGTGGGACGACCGACTCTGCGGCCGGCTCGCCGAGCACGGCCGGTACGTCATCCGGTACGACCAGCGCGACACCGGCCGATCGACCTCGTATCCGGTCGGCGCGCCGCAGTACGCGATGAGCGACCTGGCCGCCGACGCCGCCGCGCTGCTCGATGCCCTTGGGGTCGAGCAAGCACATGTGATCGCGCAGTCGATGTCCGGCGGGATCGCACTCATCCTCGGCGTCGATCACCCGGACCGGGTCGCGTCGTTGACCATCGTTTCGTCGAGCACCGGCGACGAAGGGCTGCCGCCGCCCGTGCCGACGATGCCACGGGTGGAGGCTCCGGATTTCGGCGACCGGGCGGCCGTCGAGGAGTACGTCGTCCGGGCGATCGAGGCGGAGGCGGCAGGACAGTTCGACGAGGCGTCGGCGCGGGCGCTGGTCCGCGCGGACCTGGCGCGGACGCGGGATTACGAGGCCGCGATGACGAACCACTACGCGATGACATTCGACGGTCCGCGGCACGGCGGGTTCGGCGAGCTGACCCAGCCGGTGCTCGTGATCCATGGCGACGCGGACCCGCTCCTTCCGCTACCGCACGGTGCGGCGATTCGGGACGCGGTGCCGGGCGCGAGGTGGTTGGTGATGCCTGGGATGGGGCATGGGTTGTCGGAGCCGTACTGGGACGCGTTCGTGGCCGCGGTCCTCGAGCACACGCGTTGATGACACTAGGAGCGATGAATGAAGTACGCGGTTTGGGTGCCGTTGTTCGACGAATTGGCTGATCCGGTGCAGGTGGCGCGGCTGGCTGCCGCGGCCGAGGAGTCCGGGTGGGACGGGTTCTTCGTGTGGGATCAGTTGTGGTGGCGGGCGCCCGTACGCGAGGTCGCGGACCCATGGATCACGATGAGCGCGATCGCGGCCGCGACCGAACGGCTGCGGATCGGTCCGATGGTCACGCCGGTCGCGCGCCGCCGGCCGACGAAACTGTTGCGCGAGACAACGACTCTGGATCAGTTGTCGGCCGGGCGGTTGATCCTCGGGATCGGGTTGGGCAGCGACCGGTTCGCGCAGGAGTACTCGAAAACCGGCGAAGAACTGAACGACCGGATCCGGGCCGAGCAAATGGACGAGACACTGGACATCCTGACCGCGGGGTGGACCGGGGAGCCGGTGCAGCATCACGGCAAGCATCACGTGGTTGATGACGTGCGGTTCCTGCCGCGGCCGGTGGCTGGTCGCGTACCCATCTGGGCGGCGGCTTTTCCTGGCAGCGCAAAGCCGGTCCGCCGGGCGGCACGGTATGACGGGTTCTTTCCGGTGCACCTCACGTCGGCGGAGCAACTCGCCGACGCGGCCGAGGTGATCCGCTCGCTGCGTGGCAGCCTGGACGGCTACGACGTCGCGATCGCGCCGGAACAGGGCACCGACCCCCGCCCGTACGCCGCCGCTGGGGCGACCTGGTGGCTGACGGACACCGATCCCGAGACGCTCCGGCTCGCCGACGCCCGCGCGATCATCACGGCCGGCCCGCCGCAGTAGTCAGGCGGACCAAAGCAGTTAGGCGAGCGGCTGCCTGGGTACCGAACGCGGTCACCGAAAGGAGCCGACAATGTCGAAGATCGCATTCCTGGTCGCCGGCGAGGGGACCGAGCGGGTTGAGCTGACCGAGCCGTGGAAGGCCGTCAGCGATGCCGGACATGAACCAGTACTGCTCAGTCCGGAAGCCGGAGAGGTGCAGACGTTCAATCACCTGACCGCCGCGGAAACCGCGAAGGTGGACCAGGTCGTCAAGAAGGCCTCGGTCGACGACTACGCCGCGCTGGTGCTGCCAGGCGGAGTCGCGAATCCGGATGCGTTGCGGACCGACGCTGACGCGGTCCGGTTCGTGAAGGCCTTCATGGACTCCGGGAAGCCGGTCGCGGCGATCTGTCACGCGCCGTGGACGCTGGTGGAGGCGGACGTGGTGCGCGGGCGGACGATGACGTCCTGGCCGAGTCTGCAGACCGATCTCCGCAACGCCGGCGCGAACTGGGTCGACAAGAGCGTGGTCACCGACGGGAACCTGATCACCAGCCGCAAACCGGACGATCTGCCGGTGTTCGGGAAGACGTTGCTGGCGGCTCTCGGCTGACTGTTCCCGGCTGACGGGGGTTTTGCTGCCGCGGGTTCAGGTGTCTAATCGAAAGGGTTGCGGTAGTTCGGGAGGTCCGCATGGCGACTGTGGGTGGACAGGCCGGGATCGCTGCACGCACCGGACCGGCCGCCGCACCACAGCGGCGACAGCTCGGGCGGGCGATCGGACGGGTGCTGTCGACAACCGATCACAAGGTGATCGGCCAGCTGTACCTGATCACGTCGTTCTGCTTCTTCCTGATCGGCGGTGTGATGGCGCTGATCATCCGGGCGGAGCTGGCCAAGCCGGGCCTGCAGTTCGTCAACGAAGAGGTCTACAACCAGCTCTTCACGATGCACGGCACGATCATGCTGCTGTTGTTCGCGACGCCGCTGTTCGTTGGCTTTGCCAATGTCATCATGCCGGTGCAGATCGGTTCGCCCGATGTGGCGTTCCCGCGGCTGAACATGTTCAGCTATTGGCTGTTCCTGTTCGGCGGCCTGATCACGCTCGGCGCGTTCCTCACCCCCGGCGGAGCGGCGGACTTCGGCTGGACCGCGTACTCGCCGCTGTCGAACGCGATCCGATCGCCGGGCGTCGGCGGTGACATGTGGATCATGGGCCTGTACATGGCCGGTCTGGGGACGATCCTCGGCGGCGTCAACTTCGTCACCACGATCATCACCATGCGCGCGCCGGGCATGACCATGTTCCGGCTCCCGATCTTTTGCTGGAACGTCCTGGTCACGTCGATCCTGGTACTGATCGCATTCCCGATCTTGGCGGCAGCGCTGCTCGTACTGGAAGCGGATCGATCGCTTGGGGCGCATGTCTTCGATGCTGCCAATGGTGGGCCGATACTTTGGCAGCACCTGTTCTGGTTCTTCGGGCATCCAGAGGTGTACATCATCGCGCTGCCGTTCTTCGGGATCGTCACCGAAGTGCTGCCCGTGTTCAGTCGCAAACCGGTGTTCGGGTACATGGGTCTGGTCGCCGCCACGATGGGCATCGGCGCGTTGTCGATCGCGGTCTGGGCGCACCACATGTTCACCACCGGCGCGGTCGCGCTGCCGTTCTTCTCGTTCATGACGTTCCTGATCGCCGTGCCGACCGGGGTGAAGTTCTTCAACTGGATCGGCACGATGTGGGGCGGTGCGGTGTCGCTCGAAACGCCGATGCTGTGGTCGATCGGCTTCCTGGTCACGTTCCTGTTCGGTGGTCTGACCGGGGTGATCCTGGCGTCGCCGTCATTGGATTACCAGTTGCAGGATTCGTACTTCGTCGTTGCGCACTTCCACTACGTGGTCTTCGGCACGGTGGTGTTCGCGATGTTCGCCGGGTTCTATTTCTGGTGGCCGAAGATGACCGGGCGGATGCTCGACGAGAAGCTGGGGAAGCTGCACTTCTGGTTGCTGTTCATCGGCTTCCACACCACGTTCCTCGTCCAGCACTGGCTGGGGGTTGAGGGCATGCCGCGGCGGTACGCGGACTACAGCCCGGCGGACGGCTTCACGACGCTGAACGAGGTGTCGAGCGTCGGCGCGTTCATCTTGGGTATGTCGATGCTGCCGTTCTTCTACAACGTGTACAAGTCGCGGCGCAGTCCGCGGGTCGAGGTGGACGATCCGTGGGGCTGGGGGAGATCGTTGGAGTGGGCAACCAGTTGTCCGCCGCCGCGGCACAACTTCGTGTCGCTGCCGCGGATCCGGTCCGAGTCGCCGGCGTTCGATCTGCACCATCCGGAGCTCGCGCCGTACGCCCATCGGCGATCGATCGAGCTTTAGGGGAGCTCGCTCAGGAGGCGCGTCAGCTCCTGGTTGGTGCGCTGGGGCGACGGGCTGGTGGAGGCGAGCAGGGCGAGCGCTTGGGTGTACGCCTCGACGTCGTCGCGCTTGTCGAGGTAGAGCGCGCTGGTCAGATGCTCCAGGTAGACGATGTCCGGGAGGTCGCGCTGCGGGAACCGGAGCAGTGAGAATGCTCCACCGGTCGCCGCATGGCCGGTGCTGTGGAGCGGGATGATCTGGATCGTCACGTTCGGCCGGGTGATGGCTTGGCGGAGGGCGGTCAGTTGCTCGCGGAGCACGCCGGGGCCGCCGATCGGGCGGTGCAGGACGGCTTCCTCGATGACCGCCCAGAACTTGAGCGGCGGTTCGCGGTCGAGTACGCGCTGGCGGCGAGTGCGGAGGGCGACGACGCGCTCGATCTCAGCGTCGGTGCGTGGTCCGCCGGGCGTCAGTTGCGCCACGGCCCGCGCGTACGCGGCAGTTTGCAGCAGGCCTGGTACGAACTGGATCTCGTAGCTGCGGATCAGGTCGGCGGTCACCTCGAGCCCCAGGTACGCGTCGAACCAGTCCGGGGTGACGTCACCGTAGCGGTGCCACCAGCCCGGGTCGTTCGCTTCTCTCGCCAGGTCGAGCAGACGCTCCCGCTCGCGGGCGTCCGCCACCCCGTACAAGCTGAGCAGGTCGGACACATCCCGCTGCTTGAAGCCGACCCGCCCGAGCTCCAGCCGGCTGATCTTCGACTCCGAAGCACGGATCGCCCAGCCGGCGTCCGTACGCGAAACCCCGGCGCGCTCACGCAACTCCCGCAGATGACTCCCCAACATCATCCGCAAAGCCGTCGGCCCCACCACCCCACGCCCCGCCATACCCCCACTCTACATCATTATCGAACAAATGTTCCCATGCAATCCCACCCTGCTTGCCGCCGCTGACGGACAGGCCGCCGGACTGCCCGCGACGTCGACCATCCGCACGACGGACTGGCGGCTTGTTTCACCGCTGACGTGTTATAGCGCGCCAGCCGCGAAACAACCCGCCAGCGGCATCGCAGTCGAGCAGGCTGTGTGGGGCGGGGCTAGTCGCGGAGGTATTCGGCTCGCCAGCGGAGGATGGTGGGGCTGGGGGTGCGGTCTAGCTGGATCAGGTGCAGGTCCGGGGTGCTGAAGGACTGGATGGTGGCGCGACTGAGCGGCCAGGGCGGACCCTGGGCCTCGTCGGACACCGCATCGGACTGGGCCTCGGCGTGAGTGGAGGGTGCGGCGGTGGGGGAGGTGGTGTCTGGGGCTGCGGCGGCGATTACTAGGAGGGTGCCGCCGGGGGCTACGAGGGTGGTTACCTGGTGGATGGCGGTTGGTTGGAGGGGGCGGGGGAGGGCCTGGACGGTGTAGATCTCCACCACCAGGTCGAAAGCCTGGTGCCAGTCGGCGGGTGGGTTGAGGAGGTCGGCGACCAGGTAGTGCGCGCGGGAGCCCGGGTGGTTCCGGCGGGCAGTCTCGATCGCACTAGGGGAGATGTCGAAGGCGGTGGTGTCGTACCCGCGGTCGGCTACCAGCTCGGCGTCCCAACCGGTGCCGGCGCCGACTACCACCGCGGTCTTGCCGGTCCCGTCGGGCTGCGCCTCGTCGATCCAATCGACCAGGAGTTGATGCGCGGTCCCGCGATCCCAGGGGACCACCGCCTCGCCGTCGGCCGCGGCCGCATACAAGTTTTCGAACCAACCGGTCGCATCGTCACGGTCCAGCGATTCGCGCGCCAGCCGCCGGGACACGACATCAGGATCATCGGCTCGCCGGGACGCCACGTCAGCGTCTTCGGTTTGGCGGGACACGACATCAGGATCTTCAGCCATGCTCCACACTCTCAGGTCCGAGCTGAATCGAGCGGACGGTCTGGATCGTGTCGACGTCAGCGGGCGACTTGTCTTCGCGATAGCGCAGCACCCGGGCGAACCGCAGCGCCATCCCGGCCGGGTACCGCGGTGACGTCTGCACCCCGTCGAACGCGATCTCGACCACGATCTCCGGACGTACGTACACCACCCAGTCGTCGCGTCGCGCCGCGATCTCCTGGAACCGCTCGGTCTGCCACCGCAACAGCTCGTCGGTCAGCCCCTTGAACGTCTTCCCGAGCATCACGAACTCGCCCGTCTCCTCGTCCCGCGCCCCGAGATGCAAGTTCGACAGCCAGCCAGTACGCCGCCCGTGACCCCACTCGGCCGCGAGAACAAGCAGATCGAGCGTATGCGTCTGCTTGACCTTCACCCAGCCGGACCCGCGCCGGCCGGCCTCGTACGGAACCGTCAGCGACTTCACCATCACGCCTTCATGCCCGCGCCGGACAGCGTCCGCGAAGAACTCCTGCCCGGCCTCCGCGTCATCGGTCACCAATCGCGGTACGCGGCGCTCTTCCGGAACGAGCTTCGCGAGCCACTCGTGCCGTGCAGTGCTCTCCAGGCCAAGCAGATCCTGACCGTCCTGGTGCAGGATGTCGAAGAAGTACGGCGTCAACGGAACCGTGTCCGGCCCGGTCGCCGAGCGCGTCGCCGTTCGCGATCCAGTCACCTGAAACGGCTCCGGCCGCCCGTCCGCGCGCAGCGCGATCAGCTCACCGTCGAGCACGACCTGCTGCGCATCCAAGGCGCGTACGGCA
Organism: Kribbella hippodromi; assembly: GCF_039531045.1. Taxonomy (NCBI): domain Bacteria; kingdom Bacillati; phylum Actinomycetota; class Actinomycetes; order Propionibacteriales; family Kribbellaceae; genus Kribbella; species Kribbella hippodromi. The sequence goes on from NZ_BAAAPH010000006.1 coordinate 59,973, forward strand.
CTGACCACTTCCGGTACCCGCGCCGTGATGTCGTCGAGCGTCCGCGTGTACACGACCACCTGATCGCCGTTCCGGTGCGCCTGGATACGAATCCCGTCCAGCTTCCACTCGAGCGCGGCGGGCGTACCCGTCTTGGCCAAGGCCTCCGCAACCGTGGTCGCGGACTGCGCCAGCATCGGCTGCACGCCCCGCCCGACCTCGAGCCCGAACTGCGCCAGCCCCGCCTCACCCTCGGTCAGCACCGCGACCGCAACCGGAGCAGCCGCTCCACGGAGCATCGTCGCCGCCCGGATCTTCACCAGCGGGATCCCGGTTGCGCGAGCAACCGCATCGGCCATCACGCCGTCCAGCGCGCCCTGCCGCAGCTCGCCGCCGACCAGCTGCCGGAGGAACCACTGCTCATCCGCCGTCGCCCGCCCGAACAGCGCGTCGACGGCCGCCCGCCGCCGCGCCTGCACACCGGCGCCGGACATCTCTGCCAGCTCGGCGAACGCCGCGTCCACCTCTTCAACGGTCAGCGAAGCCTCCGCAGCCGGCTCGGGCGCGTCCTGCAAGGTCCGCCAGCCCACGCCCGTACGCCGTTGGCGAAGCTCACCGGACAGGTAGGTGACGACGATCTCGGTCACCGCCGGCCGGCCGAATTCGGTGGCCTTCGACAACAATCCGGCGATGAACTCGGCCTTCTTCAGCCGCGACCGCGTCCCGGCCAGCGCCGCCGACGTCGCGACCACCTCACTCAGCAACATGACCCCAGTGTCACTCATGCCCCGGACAGTTTCCGGAAGCGCGTGAGGGGTCAGGGCGCCGGCGGCAGATCGTCCAGGAAGTCCGCCGACGGGGTGAAGAACAGCCCACCGGTGACCGCGGTGGAGAAGTCGAGGATCCGGTCGTAGTTCCCGGCCGGCTCACCGAGGAACATCCGGCGCAGCATCAGCTCGGTCACGGACGGCGTCTTCGCGTACCCGATGAAGTACGTGCCGAACTCCTGCGTACCGACCGTGCCGAACGGCATGTTGTCGCGGAGGATCTTCAGCTCGTTGCCGTCCTCGTCCTCGATCACGTTCAGCGCGATGTGCGCGTTGCTGGGCTTCTTGTCGTCGGACAGCTCGATGTCGTCCAGCTTGGTGCGGCCGATCACGTGCTCCTGCTGCTCGACGCTCAGCGTGTTCCAGGCCTTCATGTCGTGCAGGTACTTCTGCACGATCACATAGCTCCCGCCCGCGAAGGCCGGGTCCTCGGAGCCGATCAGTACGGCGTCCGACGCGGTCGCCCCGGTCGGGTTCTCCGTACCGTCCACGAAGCCGAGCAGGTCGCGCATCTCGAAGTACTTGAAGCCGTGTACTTCGTCGACGACTGTCGCGGCGCCGTCGAGCGCGTTCATGATCTGGTTCGCCAGCTCGAAACACTGATCGAGGTGGGCGGCGCGGATGTGGAACAGCAGGTCGCCGGGTGTGGACGGCGCGTGGTGCTTGCCGCCGTGGAGCTCGACGAACGGATGCAGCTCGGCCGGTTTGGGGCCGCTGAACAGCCGGTCCCAGACGTCGGCACCGATGCTGGTCACGCAGGACAGGCTGCCGGTCGGGACCCGGAAGCCGACCGAGCGCACCAGGCCGCTGACGTCCTCGAGCAGGTCACGGGTGGCCTCCTCGCCGCCTGGCTCGATCGCGACGACCAGAAAGATCGCCGAGCCGGTCAGCGGCATCAGTACCGACTGCGGCAGAGCTCGAGTCGCGGCCGCCGCCCCCGGTGCCGGTCCAGTAACCACCGTGTTCTCCCTCCGTCGACTTGGCCCGATCTTCTAGAGTCCAGTCATGGACCCGCAACAGCCCGGACCACCTTCCCAGCCGGGCCCGTACCCGCACCAGCCGGGACCGTACCCGCAGCAGCCGGGACCGTACCCACCAGGCCCGCAGCAGCCGGGCCCCCAGCAGCCTGGGCCGTACCCGCCGGGTCCGTACGTGCAGCCGTATCCGCAGCCGCACAGTCAGCAGTATCCGGGACCGTACCCGCAACCGTGGGGCGCACCGCCGTCGTACCCGGGTCAGTTCGGGTATCGCGAGCCGCGAATCATCCCGGCACCGCAGGGCACCCCCTTCCACCGCCTTGCCCGGACCCCCAAGCACGCCTGGTGGCGCCCGCTGACCGGGACGCTGCTGCTCGGCGCGATGGCGATCGTCCTGACCGGCATCGTGGCGGTCGGCTGGATGATCGCGCACCGGATCTTCATCGGCCCGCTGCCGGCCGTGAGCGGCTCGAACTGGTTCTCGAACGAGACCGAGAACCTCGCGCTCAACCTGGTCCTGCTCGGCATCCTGACCCCGGCTGTCGGACTGGTCGCCTGGATCGTGCAGCGCCGGCCGTTCTGGAGCGTTGCCTCGGTACTGAACCGGATTCGCTGGCGCTGGCTGCTCTGGTGCTGCCTGCCCGGTCTCGGGTACATCCTGCTGACGTACTTGATGGGCATCCTGGTCGACGCGGTGTTCCCGTCGAACGACGCGATCGGCCAGGAAGGCGGGTCGTGGGTCGGCCTCGGTGCGTTCATCGCCCCGGCGCTGGTGATCATCGCGCTGGTGCCGTTCCAGTCCGCGGCGGAGGAGTTCGTGTTCCGCGGCTGGCTGATCCAGGCGATCGGCGCGTACGGGCCGGATCAGCCGCACGGGCGGATGCGGTGGCTGCGGACGATCTTCCGTACGCCGTGGCCGGGGATCGTGATCGGTGGGCTGGCGTTCGTCTCGGCGCACGGGTACACCGGCTGGGCGATGGCCGACGTGTTCCTGTTCGCGGTCGTCGTCGGCTGGCTGACGGTACGCACCGGGGGACTGGAGTCCGGGATCGCGCTGCACTCGCTGAACAACCTGTCCGCGTTTCTGTTGCCTGCGGCAATGGGTCAGCTGGGCGGCTGGGACGAGCAGGGCGGGGCGCCGTGGACGCTGCTGGTGTCCGACATCCCGTGCCTGGCGTTCTACGCGTTCGCGGTGCTCTGGCTGGCGAAACGGAAACAGGTCGCGACCCTGAGCTGAAACCCGGCTGAACCCAGCTGAAACTGTCGGCGGGCTCTGGCAGGGTTGCGCCTGTGACTGACGCGAACATCGAAGCCGTCCTCTTCGACTGGGGTGGGACGCTTGCCACCTGGCATGACATCGACCTGCACAACACCTGGCGGGCGGTGACGACCGTCCTCGACGAGCCCCGCGCCGAGGAGCTCGCGGCGCGCCTGGTGGCGGCCGAGGGTTCTGTCTGGCGGCGCTCACGGGATGAGCACCGCAGCAGCACCCTGGAGGAGGTGTGCGTACTGGCCGAGGTGGTGCTGTCGGCGGAGGCACTCGCGGAGTATGAGCGGCAGTGGGACCCGCATACCGTGCTCGAGCCGGATGCGATCGACACGCTGCGTGCACTGCGAGAGCGTGGTCTGAAGGTCGGCGTGCTGTCGAACACGATCTGGTCGCGGCGACGGCATGAGGCGATCTTCGCGCGCGACGGAGTGCTGGAGTTGCTGGACGGCGCGGTGTACACGAGCGAGATCGCGCACACCAAGCCGCACCCGGAGGCGTTCCTGGCGGCGATGGCCGCGGTCGGGGTGACCGATCCGTCCCGCTGCCTGTTCGTGGGGGACCGCCTGTTCGACGACGTCTGGGGCGCTCAGAACGCCGGCATGCGAGCCGCCCACCTGCCCCACAGCGCCATCCCCCTGGAACAGATCGGCCACACCGAGGGCACCCCCGAAGCCACCATCCAGCGCCTGGCAGAGCTACCGGCCCTGATCGACAGCTGGAACGACAAGGCTGCTTAGAGCTGGTGTGTCATGTGGGCGACTCGCTTCGGTTGGCGGATGGTTACCTGGGGTGGTTAACGTCCTACCTCCTTGCTAACCGCCCTTGGAGGTTTTTCACATGTTCACCACTCGCCGTCGGTTCGCCGCGCTCGTCGCGGCGGCCGTTGCCGGCCTGACCCTGACCAGTGGCGTCTCCCAGGCAGCACCTACCGAAGCAACCGGAACGCCCGCGACCACCGCCGGGACGGCAGCCGCCGGTGTTCCGCTGCATGTGATGTCGTACAACCTGCGGTACGCAAGCGCGACGCCGCCCAACAGCTGGCCGGAGCGGCGGCCGGTGATGCGGGAACAACTGAAGAAGGCGCGGCCGGCACTGATCGGCACCCAGGAGGGCCTGTACTCCCAGCTGCAGGACATTCAGGCCGATCTGGGGTCTACGTACGCCTCGATCGGGCTCGGGCGGGAGGGCGGCAGCAAAGGCGAGTTCATGATGGTCTTCTACGACCAGCGCCGGCTGCAGCCGCTCGAGTACGACCACTTCTGGTTGTCGGACACCCCGGACGTGGTCGGTTCGCAGACCTGGGGCGGCTGCTGCCCGCGGATGGTCACCTGGGTGCACTTCAAGGACAAGGCGACCGGGCAGGAGTTCTACGCCGTCAACACTCACCTGGAGGCGTACTCCGCGCCCGCCCGCGCCAAGTCCGCCGATCTGATCCTGCAGCGCATCGCCGGCTTCGACCAGAGCCTGCCGGTCATCCTCACCGCGGACTACAACGAGGCCGCCAAGCCGGGGCTGCCCGTGTACGACAAGCTGGTCACCAGCGGGAAGTTCGCCGACAGCTGGGCAACGGCCGAGCGGCGCAGTGCCCTGTACGCGACGTTCCACGGCTACAAGCCGCTGACGCCGAACGGCGACCGGATCGACTGGATCCTCACCACGCCCGGCCTGCGTGTCCAGAAGGCGAGCATCAACACCTTCAGCAAGAACGGCCAGTTCCCGAGCGACCACCTCCCGGTCGAGTCCTGGATCACCCTGACCCGCTGACCCCGCTGACCCCGCTGACCCCGCTGACCCCGCTGACCCCGCTGAACTGATGGGAAACCGAAGGACCCCCGGGCCAGGTCGTGGCTCGGGGGTCCTGAGGGGTTTCGGAGTGGGTGTTACGCGGCGAGGGTCGGGTCTGCCATCAGGCGCAGGCGGCCCAGCGCCTCACGCTCGATCTGGCGGACTCGCTCCGCCGAGATGCCGTGCACCGCGCCGATGTCGGCCAGCTTGGCCTGCCGGCCGTCGTGCAGGCCGTATCGGCGGCGGATCACGTCGGCGGACCGGGGGTCGAGCTGGTCCACCAGGCTGAACAGGCCCGAACGGTCCGAAGCGTCGGCGACCAGCTGGTCCGGACCCGGCGCGGTCTCGGCCGCGATCAGGTCGCCCAGCGAGGTCTCACCCTCGTCGTCGACCGGGCTGTTCAGGCTGATGTGGTCCCGGCCGATGCGGATCAGTTCGGTCACCCGCTCTTCGTCCAGGTTCAGCTCGGCGGCGATCTCGTCGATCTCCGGCTCGCGCCCGAGCTTGCGCTCCAGCGTGCGCCGCGCCGATCCGATCTGGTTCAGCTGCTCCACCACGTGCACCGGCAGCCGGACCACGCGGGCCTGCTGCGCGATGCCGCGGGTGATCGCCTGCCGCACCCACCACGTCGCGTACGTCGAGAACTTGAATCCCTTCCGGTAGTCGAACTTCTCCACCGCCCGGATCAGTCCCGTGTTGCCTTCCTGGACCAGGTCCAGCAAGGGCATCTGGGATCGTCCGTACCGGCGCGCGATCGACACCACCAGCCGGAGGTTCGCGGTCACGAACCGCTGCTGAGCCCGCCGGCCTTCCGCGGCCAGCCACTCCAGCTCATCCTCCGTCGCATATTTGGGCGCTCCGCCCTTCTTGCGTCCAACCCGCCCCTCGGCCAGCAGTTGCTCCGCCAGGAGTCCTGCCTCGACCGTCTCAGCGAGCTCGACCTCTTCCTCAGCCGTCAGCAGGGGCGTGCGTGCGATCTCTTCGAGGTAGAGACCGACACTGTCCTTGCCGTCGATACCGTCGTCCGTGCTGCGGACACGAGCCATGCGAGCCACCGAAACTCCCTTCGTCGTTACATGGAGAGCAACGCTCGAGTAGGGTTCAAGATTCCAGCACGAGTGTGTAAACACCCTGAACGTTCCCTGAGAGTTCCCAACAGGCAAACGCGCTGGAAATCGGTGTCCGGGCCCCTCGTCCCGGGATCGGCCTGCGATTCGGCCCGACACGCGCCGGGGAACCTGAGAATCTGTCCAGAAATCAAACGTTCCGGTGCCCCCGGATGTGTTGCACAACACAGCTCCGGGGGCAAAAATTCCGGTCCCCGGCCGGTTTCCCGGCCATTCCGTCGGCCCGATCCGTGCAGCTCAGGCAGTCAGCTCAGGCAGTCAGCTCAGCCCGAGGGTGTCGAGCTCCCACGACAGCGAGAACGCGACCTCGCGCCACGCGTCGTACCGCCCGCTCCGGCCGCCGTGCCCCGCTTCCATCTCGGTCTTCAGCAGCACGTCCGGCGTACCGGTGGCGGTGGCGCGGAGTTTGGCCACCCATTTGGCCGGCTCGACGTAGAACACCCGGGTGTCGTTCAAACTCGTGATCGCCAGGATTCGCGGATACTCCTGCGAGGTGACGTTTTCGTACGGCGAGTACGACTTCATGTACTCGTACACAGCGGCGTCCTCGAGCGGATTGCCCCATTCCTCCCACTCGATCACGGTCAGCGGCAGGGACGGATCGAGAATCGTCGTCAGCGCGTCCACGAACGGTACTTCGGCGACGATTCCACCGAACGCCCGCGGCGCGAGATTGGCGACCGCGCCCATCAGCAGTCCGCCGGCGCTGCCGCCCTGCGCGACGATCCGTTCCGGCTTGGTCCACCCGGCCGCGACCAGGTGCTCCGCGGCCGCGATGAAGTCGGTGAAAGTGTTCCGCTTGGCCAGCATCTTGCCGTCGTCGTACCAGTGCCGCCCGAGCTCGCCGCCACCCCGGACATGCGCGATCGCGAACACCACGCCACGGTCGAGCAGCGACAGCCGCGGAATCGAGAACCACGGGTCCATCGAGCTCTCGTACGACCCGTAGCCGTACAGCACGACCGGCGCGTTCCCGTCCTTCGCCACGTCCTTCCGGGCGACCATCGAGATCGGTACCTTCGTCCCGTCCGGCGCGGTCGCCCACTCGCGGTACTGCGTGTACGCGCCGAGGTCGACCCCGCCGAGTACGGGCTGCTGCTTGAGCAGCCGGCGCTCTCCGGTCGCGACCTCCACGTCGTACGTCGTACCTGGCGTGACGAGTGACGTGTACCCGAACCGGTACCGGGTGTCGTGCCATTCATCGTTGCGACCGGGGGACACCGTGTAGATCGGCTCGTCGAACTCCAGCGCCTCGGGTGCACCGAAGCCGTCACCGGTGCGGCGCATGATCGCCAGCTCGGTCAGCGCGTCACGCCGCCGGTACAGGATGACGTGGTCCGCGAACGCGTCTGTCCCGAGCAGCCGGCTCGTCTCGTCGCCTTCCAGCAGGGTCGTCCAATTGCCCGGAGCGTCGAGCGGGGCAGACGCCAGCGAGAAGTTCGCCGCGTCGGCGTTGTGGGTGATCAGCAGCTGGTCACCGGCGTGCTCGACGTCGTACTCGACACCTTCGCGGCGCGGCGCGACCACGACCGGATCGCCGGCCGGGTTCCGGGCGTCGAGCAGCCAGACCTCGCTGGTCAGCTTGCTGCCGAGGGCGATCATGATCGCCTGCTCGTTGCGGGTCAGGTCGACGCCGACCCAGAACCGCTCGTCCGGCTCCTCCATCACCAGCACGTCGTCGGACGCGCCGAGGGCGTGCCGCCAGACCTGGTACGGGCGCCAGGCGTCGTCCACCTTCGTGTAGAAGATGGTCGAGCCGTCCGCGGACCAGGCCGAGCCGTAGTGCACTTCGGGCAGCTCGTCCGGGAGCAGCTCGCCGGTGCTCAGGTCCTTGACCCGCAGCGTGAACCGCTCGTCGCCCTTGAGGTCGACCGAGTACGCCAGCAGCCGCCCGTCCGGGGAGACGTCGACGGTGCCGAGCGAGAAGAACTCGGAGTCGCCGGCCACCTCGTTGCCGTCGAGCAGCACCTCCTCGCCCGCGATCGCGCCGTCGGTCGCGGGCGGCTGGTCGCCGTCGGCCTTGACCCGGCAGTGCAGCGCGTACTGCTTGCCCTCGATCGTGCGCGAGTAGTACCAGTACCCGCCGTGCCGCGCCGGGACGCTCAGATCGGTCTGCAGCGTCCGGTCGGAGATCTCCTTGAAGATTGCCTCGCGCAACGGTTCCAGGTGCGCGGTACGAGCCTCGGTGTACGCGTTCTCGGCCCGCAGGTACCCGAGGACCTCGTCGTCGGTCTTGTCCCGCAGCCACTCGTAGTCGTCGGCGAAGGTGTCGCCGTGATGGACGCGCTCTACCGGCTTCCGGGCGGCGACCGGTGGCACCGCGGAAGATGAAGTCTCAGACATGCCGCGAGACTACCGTTGCAAGTGAGTCATACACTCACAGCCTCTGGCAAGGCGGTCCCGGTCTTACGCACAGGGTTGCCGGGTAGACGTTTCACAGCCACCTGCCCGGCAGGCCGGGTCTTCTGGTCGGCTCCACGTCCGTTTAACGTCTCCGCACCACTCGCGGCGACGGCCAGTACGGCAAGGTTCCTCGCCGCGTTCTCATCACGGTCCATGCATAGACCGCAGGAGTCACAAACGTACTCGCGCTCGGACAAGAGCAGCTTGGCTTTCACCACTCCACAACCGGAACAGGTCTTGCTGGAAGGAAACCAGCGGTCGGCCATGACCAGCCGCCCGCCGTTCCACTCAGTCTTGTACGTCAACTGCCGCCGGATCTCACCGAAAGCTGCATCCCCGATCCGGCGGGCAAGACGCCGGTTCTTGAGCATCCCGGCGACATTCAGATCCTCCAACACAACAGTCCCGTACTCGCGAGCGACCGCCGTCGTCAGCTTGTGCAGAGTGTCGGCTCGCTGGTACGCGATCCGGTGATCCACCTTGTTGCGCTGGGCGTTGGCGCGCTTCCACCGGTTCGACGCCACCCGACCTGTCCGGCGGTCTGGGCCAACGCGGCGGGATACGCGACGCGACGTCTTGCCGAGCTTGCGCAGCGAACCCTCCAGGTGCCTTGGGTTCGGCAGCGTGTGTGGCTCACCAAGAGGTTCGGCCAGGACGGCAAGGGACTTGATCCCGAGATCCACACCGACTACAGCGTCGGGCCGGTTCGGAGTCTGGGCGGGCGCATCCTGCTCGACGGTGAACGAAACGAACCAACGGCCACGCTCCCAGCGGATCGTCGCGGCTACGATCCGGGCGGTACCGTCGATGAGCTCCGAGGCTGGTCTCTCGTGCAGCCGGACGCGGCCGATCCGCGGCAGGACTGCGTACCGGTCTTCGCAACCCAGGGGGCCGGTCGTGAACCGGCATGACTTGACTGCCTTGCGTTTGGACTTGAACCGCGGGAACCCCATCACACGCCCAGCGCGCCTACCCGTGCGCGAGGCGCCCCAGTTCTTCAGCGCGGCGGCGAGTTGGGTCAGGCCGCAGGCGTAGGCCTCCTTCGAGTACTCCGCCCACCACGGCGCAACGGCGTCCTTGACCTGGTTCCATTCCTTGCGAAAAGAGTACATCGTCCACGAGATCGCCGGAGTCATCAGCTCCGCGGCGATGCCGTAAGTGGCTTCCGCCGCTCGCTGGTCCATCACGGCTTTGACCCGACCGAGGCCCCAATTGAACGCCTTACGCGCTGCACCACAGTGCCCATCCAGGTATCGCGCCTGGCGGCGGGTGGGCTTCAGCGCGTATTTGTACGCGCGCAGCGTCACGACGGATCCCCGAACCGCCGGGTCGGACGCGGGCGCGACGGTGCGCCGGGCATGGTCCGCGGCACTACCAGGTCGGACCGCACCGCGATAGTCGCCAGGAACGCGAAGTGGTCGTCGAGCAAAACAGTATCGCCAGGCATACACGCAGTCTCATAGTCCCCACCGACACAAATCGGTCGGCGGCGCCCGGCGGACATCAATCCAAGGTCGCCACGACCTCGTCCTAGCCAGCTGCCGTCATAAACCGCGTCATCGGGCATGAGCGAACCAGGCCCCTGCTGAAAGGGCTGCCGAGCCAATCCGGCACTAGGCGCCGTACGTCGCGACCACCGGCGCGTGATCGCTCCAGCGCTCGGCGTACGTGGGCGCCCGATGCACCGCACATGAGGTCGCCGCGGCGGCCAGCTCGGGTGACGCGATCTGGTAGTCGATCCGCCAGCCGGCGTCGTTGTCGAATGCCTTGCCGCGCCACGACCACCACGAGTACGGGCCGGGTCCGTCACCGCCGAAGCGCCGCCCGAGATCGACCCAGCCGGCCGCGAACAACCGGTCCAGCCAAGCCCGCTCCTCGGGCAGAAAGCCGCTCTTCTTCCGGTTCGCCTTCCAGGCCTTGAGGTCCTCTTCCCGGTGCGCGATGTTCAGATCGCCACAGACGAGTACGTGCCGGCCGTCCGCGCGCAGCTCGGTCAGCCGCGCGGTGATCGCGTCGAGGAACGCGTACTTCTCCTCCTGCCGCGGCGGCGTCTCGAACTCACCGGTGAACACGTACGTACTCACCGCGGTCAGCGTCGAACCGTCATCCAGTACGACATCGGCTTCGACCCAGCGCCCGGTTCCGGCGAACCGCTCCGGGCCGATCTCGCCGCGCTCGTCCTTGATCGGCCGGCGGCTCGCCACCGCGACACCGGCCCGGCCCTTGTGCCCGTCGATCGTGGGCTCGGCGTGCGTGAGGTTCCACTCGGCACCGAGCAGGTCGCGGAGTACCTCGTCGGTCGCCCGGACTTCCTGCAGGAGCAGCAAGTCCGGATCGGTGGTCTCCAGCCAGGGCGCCATCCCGCGCCGGAAGGCGGCCCTGATCCCGTTCACATTCACCGTGGCAACCGTCAGCACGCGGGAACCTTACCCGTTGTGGTGCCCCGGGCGGACAACCATCAGCACCAGGACGACCAGCCAGAGCAGCGAGAAGATCCCGGTCGTCATCGAGAGCTGCTTCGCCTTCGGCAGTACCTCGTTGCGCATTTCGGCCGCGCCGTCGGCAACGGCCAGCACACTCGCCTGCGCCGGTACGACCAAGAATCCGAGCACCAGCGCGGCGGCCACGGTCAGGACGATCGAGATGATCAGCCAGCGCTCGCCGGTCATCTGCTTGCTGCCCGCGAGCGCGAAGCCGAAGACCGGTACGGCCAGGCTGGCCCACGCGTACACCCGGCTGATCCGGTGCAGGATCCGGAGAGCGCCGGCGTCGGGGGAGTCGGAGGTCAGGACGCGGCGGGCGATCGGCGGGAACATGCTGGCCGCGATGGTCACCGGGCCGACGCAGAGGATGGCCGCGAGGATGTGGACGGTCAGGAAGAAGTCGTTCATCACGCTCACTCGGAGGTCGTCGAGAGGATCGCGTCCAGCGACTGCTCGCAGAGATGCTCGAGCGCCTCGGGCGAGACAGCCGGATTGTCGATCCACACCAGGAGGGTCTGTTCGACGTAACCCTGCCAGCCATAGCAGGCCAACTGCACCACCGGGGTGACCTCGATGCCACGCTCGGCGACCGCGCTGATCACCCATTGGCTGAACACGCGCCGCAGATCGGAGTGCAGTGCGCGGATCTCCGGGTCGCCGGCCGCGGACATCAGCAGCGTCGCCCGGTACAGCTGTGGAGCCTCCAAGACGGCGCGGACGAAGGCGCGGATGCCCGACCGGAGTTGCTCGTCCGGTGGCAGGGAAGGGTCCGGGGCGGTCCGCAGCATGACTTCGGCGGCGGCTTCCTCGATCACCGCGTACCGGAACTTCTTCTTCGAGCCGAAGTAGTGGAAGAGCAGCGCGGGGGAGACGCCGGCCTCGGCCGCGACCCGCTCGACCGTCAGCTCCCGGTGCGGATCCGCGAGCAGGACTCGGCGAGCGGCCGCGAGAATCTGTGCCCGCCGTTCGTCGGGGCGCAACCGGGAGGCCTGGGTCATAGCGGCAGTCTATTGAGTATCTGGTCAACAAGCACTTACTGTTGAGTATCCACTCAACAAGCTGGAGGTCCAGATGCGTGGTCAAGTCGTCCTCATCACCGGTGCCTCGCGCGGGATCGGCGCCGCGGTGGCCCGGAAGCTGGCGGCCCGCGGTGCCACGCTCGCGCTGGTCGGGCTGGAGCCGGACGAGCTGAAGCAGGTCGCCGCGGATTGCGGTCCGGAGGCCGGCTGGTGGGAGGCCGACGTGACCGACACCGACTCGCTGCGCGCCGCGGTCGAGGCGATCGTCGCGCGCTACGGCCGGATCGACGTGGTGATGGCGAACGCGGGCATCGCCGCGCCGGGCTTCAGCCGCAGCATGGACCCGAACGCCTGGGAGCGGGTGATCGAGGTCGACCTGCTCGGCGTCTGGCGTACGGTCCACACCACGCTGCCGTACTTGCTGGAGAGCAAGGGCTACCTTTTACTCGTGTCCTCCTTGGCCGCGATCGTGCACATCCCCGGCCTGGCTTCGTACAACGTGGCGAAGGCCGGCGTCGAGGCGATGGGGGACACGCTGCGGCCGGAACTGAAGCATCTCGGCGTCCGGGTCGGTGTCGCGCACATGACCTTCGTCGACACCGACATGGTGCGCGGCGCCGACGAGCACCCGGTGTTCGGCCGGGTCCGGACGGGCATTCCGCTGGCGAGCAAGACGTACCCGCTGGAGTTCGCGGTGGACAAGTTCGTCGACGGGATCACGAAGCGCTCGCGGACCGTGCACGTACCGGGCTGGATCGGCGCGCTGAAGGTGTTCCGCTGGGTGATCCCGCATGTGATCGAGCTGGGTTCGCGGTTCAGCGTGCCGAAGGCCGACGCGGCCGCGCTCGCGGACATCGAGGCCCGCGGCGCCGAGGAATCGTCACGGCCGGCCGGTGCGGGTGGACACGCGGACAGTGCGAAAGCAGGCCGCCGATGAGCCGTTCGTACGACATCGTGCTGCTCGGTGCGAGCGGCTTCACCGGTGCGTTGACCGCGGAGTACCTGGCGAAGAACGCGCCGGCGGGACTGCGCTGGGCCGTTGCCGGACGCAACAAACAGAAGCTGGAACGGTTCGGCAAGGACGTGCTCTATGCGGACGTGACCGATCCGGCGTCGCTCCGGGAGCTGGCCGAGTCCACGAAGGTCGTCGCCACGACCGTCGGCCCGTACATCCAGCACGGCGAACCGCTCGTCGCGGCCTGCGCCGAAGCCGGTACCGATTACCTCGATCTGACCGGTGAGCCCGAGTTCCTGGACCGGATGTACGTGCGCTACCACGAGCGCGCGACGCAGACCGGTGCGCGGATCATCCATGCGTGTGGTTTCGACTCGATCCCGTACGACCTGGGCGTGCAGTACACCGTCGAGCAATTGCCGGAGAACGTACCGATCCAGGTCGACGGGCTGTTGCGGGCCGGTGGACGGCCGTCCGGCGGGACGTTCCATACCGCCATCACCGCCTTCTCCCGGCCGAAGCAGAACCTCGAAGCGCATCGCGCCCGGCGTACGGCCGAACCGCGTCCGGAGGGGCGGAAGGCGCGCGCGGTCGCGGGCCGAATCCACCGCCGGCAAGGGTTCTGGGCTGTTCCGCTGCCGACGATCGATCCGCAGATCGTCGGGTACTCCGCGCGCCTGCTCGACCGCTACGGACCCGACTTCCGCTACGGCCACTACGCCGCGCTCAGGCGCCTCCCGACCGTCGCCGCGGGCGTGGGCGGGATGGGTCTGCTGATCGCCGGCGCCCAGATCCCGCCGGTACGCAAGGCGTTGCTGAACCGATTGCAGCCGGGTGACGGTCCGAGTGCTGAGCAGCGGGCGCGGTCGTGGTTCAACGTGCGCTTCATCGGACGCGGCGGCGGCAAGCAGGTGATCACCGAGGTGGCCGGCCGCGACCCCGGGTACGACGAGACCGCGAAGATGCTCGGCGAAAGCGCCCTCTGCCTGGCGCTGGACGATCTGCCGCGGACAGCAGGACAGACCACGACCGCCGCCGCGATGGGCGCCGCTCTGCGCGAGCGACTGGTGAAAGCGGGGATGACCTTTGCCACCCTCGACGTCGACTACTACTAGCGCGGACGGCACCCGGCTCGCCGTCTACGACTACGGCAACGCCGAGGCGCCTGTACTGATCTGCATCCACGGCTATCCGGACAACGCGGCGATGTGGGGACCGGTCGCGGATCTCCTTGCGGAAGAGTTCCACGTGATCGCGTACGACGTGCGCGGCGCGGGCGAGTCCGATCAGCCGAGCAGCACGTCCGCGTACGCGCTGGATCGTTTGCAGCAAGACTTCCGCGCTGTGATCGATGCGGTGTCACCCGATCGGCCGGTCCACGTACTGGCGCATGACTGGGGATCGATCCAGGCCTGGCACTTCGTCACCGATCCGGCTCTGACCGATCGGATCGCGTCCTTCACGTCCATCTCCGGGCCGTCCCTCGATCACGCCGGGTACTTCCTCCGGCAGCGAAGCCAGGCGGCGCTGCGGCAGTTGCTGCACTCCTGGTACATCTTCTACTTCCACCTGCCGTGGTTCCCGGAGCTCGCGTGGCGGAGGGGCTGGGCGCACCGGGTGTTCGATCGGCTGGAGAAGCAGGACGCCGGCGGCCGATCGATCGGCGACTACGTGAACGGCATGAAGCTGTACCGCGCGAACGTCGTGTCCCGGCTGATCCGTCCGTCCGAGCGGCGTACGGACGTACCTGTGCTGGCTGTATCGCCGGAGGACGATCCGTTCGTCACCACACCGCTGCAAACCGAGGTGACGCGCTGGGCCCCGAACGTCACGGTCGAGGTGATCAGGGGTGGCCACTGGATGCCCCGGAAGAATCCCGGACTTGTCGCCGAACTGGTCCGGAAACACACCCGTGAGGTGGCAGGCTGGGGGACATGAAGACGCTCCTCAACCTGATCTGGCTGGTGCTCGCCGGGTTCTGGCTGGCGGTCGGGTACGCCATCGCCGGGATCATCTGTTGCGTGCTGATCATCACCATCCCGTTCGGGATCGCGTCGTTCCGGATCGCCGGGTACACGCTGTGGCCGTTCGGCCGGACCGTGGTCGACCGGCGCGACGCCGGCGCGGGCGCATTGCTCGGCAACCTGATCTGGATCATCTTCGCCGGCTGGTGGCTCGCCTTGGGGCACCTGACCACCGGCATCGCGCTCTGCCTGACCATCATCGGCATCCCGCTCGGCGTCGCGAACTTCAAACTGATCCCGGTCTCGCTGCTCCCACTGGGCAAGGAGATCGTCCCGACCAACCAGCCGTTCGCCGTTCGCTGACCCACCGCCCCAAACCGGTTTGGGGCGCTCTGCCCACCTGATCTGGGCTGCACGACTCCCCGGTCTTGTTGGCTAGGTGTTTGTTGGTGTGGATTCGTCGCTGAGCACTTGGCGGGCTGTCTCGGCCAGGAGCATCTCGCGCCGCTTGCCGCGGGCCTCGGCGACCTCGCAGGCCTCCAGCAGCGCGGCCCGGTACACAGCGGTGTCCGGATGCCCGCGCGGCGCGTCGCGGACGACTCGGCTGAGCGCGTAGAGCGCCTCCGAGATCTCGCCGCAGGCCAGCAACGCCTTGCCCAACGCGGCCCGGTCCCGCAGCACCTGCGGATCAGCCGGACCGACGCTTTGCTCGTCCGCGGCGACGACGTTCGCGAGCAACTGCGCCTCCGCGCGCGGACCACCGACCATCAACCGCGCACCCGTGACCGCCTCGGTCGCGGCGTGGGTCAGGTCGTGATGCGGACCGAACACGTCGATCAGCTCCGGCGTCACCAGCTCGAACCACGCGATCGCCCGGCCGTAGTTCGCCGTCGCCAGTAGGCCTTGTGCGACGCGCAAGCGCACTCGCAACGTCGCCGGGTCGTCGGCGCGAAGGACCTTCTCCCGTTCGACCAGCGCGGCCTGGTAGAACGGCAACGCCTCACCCGGCTCGCTGTCCTCCCAGTACGCCTCGGCCGTTCGGTACTCCGACGCCGCCTCGAGCTCGGGATGCTCCGCGATCGCGGACATCGGCTCACCGCGTACGACGGATTGCACCGGGTGGGCGAGCAGCTTGCGGCCGATGTAGCTCCGGCCGCCGGTCGAAATGACCCGGTACTCGCCGAGCTTCGACACCGGCACCCAGAGCACGGTGTGGTACAGCGTCCGGATCGAGGAACCGCAGTCCGGACACGTGTCGCGGTGTCCGTAGAAGTGGCCGCTCGCCGGGCCGGACGTGTCGGTGACCCGCCAGGCCACCGAGGAGGCCGTACACGACGCGCAGAACGGGTAGACCCCCCGCCGTTCCTCATTCACCTGGCCCATTGTGGTCAGTTTGGGGTTCGCCGTCAGCATCCGCCCCGGCGTGGACGACTTTTGTCAGCGCCGGATCGTCCACCGAGAACGTGCGGACCGGGCCCGGGGGAGTCTCGGCGGTCTCGAACCGGACCGTCACCCGGCCGCGGCCCGAGCCCCAGACCCAGCCGCGGCCGTGCTCCGCATGCTCGACGTCCTGACCGGGGTGATAGCCGCGCTGGTCGCGCGGCCGGGACGGCAGCTCGACCACCTCGACCGACCCGGCCGACTCAGCCGCGGCGAACTCCTCCTCGGTGAACAGGTCGTCCTGAATCCAGTCGGCCAGTGACGAAACGCCTACGCCGAGCAATCGGATGCCACCGCCGAGGTCGCTCTCCTCGAGCAGCCGGCGCGCGACCCGCGCGATCACCCGGGGATCGTCGGTCGGGCCGGCCAGCGTCGACGAGCGGGTGTGCGTGGTGAAGTCGTGCATCCGGGTCTTGACCGTCACGGTCCGGCCGGACAATTGCGCCTTCCGCAACCGCTCACCGACCCGATGCGCCATCCGGTCACTGATCAGCGTCAGCACCGCGCGATCGATCAGGTCGGTCTCGAACGTGTCCTCGACGCTGACCGACTTGGTCTCGCGATCGCTCACCACCGGACGTTCGTCAGCCGCGACGGCCAGCCGGTACAGACTGCTGCCATGCGCCGATCCGATTTGGCGGATCAGCTCGTCCTCGTCCAGCTGCTGCAGGTCGGCGACCGTACGTACACCGGCGAGATTGAGTCGTTGCGTGGTGGCCGGCCCGACGCCGGGGATGACCGTGACCTGCATCGGTGCAAGGAACTCCGCCTCGGTGCCGGCCGGCACGACGACCACGCCGTCGGGCTTGTCCAGGTCGCTGGCGATCTTGGCGATCAGCTTCGACGTCCCGGCGCCGACCGAGGCGGTGAGGCCGCCGGACACCTTCCGGATCGCCGTCTTCAGGTCGTTCGCGATCGCTTCCACGTCGTCGACCGTCAGCCCGGTCAGCCCGCTCGCGGCGAGATCGATGAACGCCTCGTCGAGCGACAACGGCTCGACCAGTGGAGACAGCGCCCGCATCTCCGCCATCACCGCGCGGCTGCTCTGCCGGTAGACCTCGAAGCGCGGACCCAGGTACGCGGCGTGCGGGCAGCGGGATCGCGCTTCGGCCGTCGACATCGCGGACCGGACGCCGTACTTGCGTGCTTCGTACGACGCGGTGGAGACGACGCCGCGGACGCCGACGCCGCCGACGACCACGGGCTTGCCCCGCAGCGACGGCTTGTCCCGCTGCTCGACGGCCGCGAAGAACGCGTCCAGATCGACATGCAGCACCGAAGGTTCCCCACGCACCGAATCAGTCTCGCAGGCCGCACCGACAGTTGCCGGCTGACAGTTGCTGACGGCAAAGCCACGCGATTGAGCCGCCCGGGAGCGGGCACTTCAGGCACACTGAGCGAAGGAGCCAGCAGGGGAGGCGCTGATGGGTGAGGAAGTCGACCGGGTCGAGTTCACCCGGGCGGACCGGACCGCGTTCCGCGAGCAGGTGCACCGCAACCTGGACGCCTTCGCGCGGATGCTGCGCGAAGCCCGGTTCGCACCGGAACGGCCGATGACCGGGATCGAGATCGAGCTGAACCTGGTCGACGAGCGCTGCGACCCGGCGTTCAAGAACTCCGAAGTGCTGAGCGCGATCGAGGACGACGCGTTCCAGACCGAGCTCGGCCAGTTCAACATCGAGATCAACGTGCCACCCGGGCAGATCGACGGGCTCGGGCTGGACACGATGGAGTCGAACATCCGCGACAGCCTGAACGCGGCCGAGGAGAAGGCGGCCCGGACCGGTTCGTCGATGGTGGTCGTCGGGATCCTGCCGACACTGCTGACCGAGCACATCCGGCGGGACGCACTCAGTACGAACCCGCGGTACGCGTTGCTGAACGACCAGATCTTCGCCGCCCGCGGTGAGGACGTCGAGATCTCCATCGACGGCATCGAACGATTGCGGGTGACCGCGGACAGCATTGTGCCGGAAGCCGCGTGCACGTCGACGCAGTTCCATCTCCAGGTCACGCCGGAAGCCTTCCCGCGCTACTGGAACGCGGCGCAGGCAATCTCCGGCGTACAGCTCGCGGTCGGCGCCAACTCGCCGTTCCTGTTCGGCAAGGAGTTGCTGCGCGAAACCCGGATCGCGTTGTTCGAGCAGGCCGCGGACACTCGTACACATGAGCTGAAGACGCAGGGCGTACGCCCCCGGGTCTGGTTCGGCGAACGCTGGATCACCTCGATCTTCGACCTCTTCGAGGAGAACTCGCGGTACTACCCGGCGCTGCTGCCGGTCACCTCCGACGAGGATCCGATCGCCGTACTGGACCGTGGCGACACCCCGGCGCTTTCGGAATTGCGGCTGCACAACGGGACGATCTATCGCTGGAACCGCCCGGTGTACGACGTTGTCCGGGAGAAACCGCACTTGCGCGTGGAGAATCGCGTCCTGCCGGCCGGACCGACCGTCGTCGACACGATTGCCAACGGCGCCTTCTATTTCGGACTGGTCCGGGCACTTGCCGACGACGAACGCCCGATCTGGTCGCAGATGTCGTTCAGCGCGGCCGAGGAGAACTTCCACACCGCGGCCCGGAACGGCATCGAGGCCGAGGTGTTCTGGCCCGGCGTCGGGACCGCGCGGGCGACCGAGCTGGTGCTCAGACGCCTGCTGCCGTTGGCGGTTCGCGGTCTGGACGCGTGGGGTGTGGATGTCGCGGTGCGTGACCGGTTGCTCGGCATCATCGAGCAGCGCTGCCTGTCCGGACGCAACGGCGCGTCGTGGCAGGCCGAGCAGTTCCATGTGCTGTATACAAAGGGGTCGCACGGCCGCCGGGACGCGTTGCGCGGAATGCTCCGCCGCTATCGCGATCACATGCATGCGAACACTCCCGTGCACGAATGGCCGATCGACTGAACCGGTTAGTCCTGTCCGTCCAACTTGCCTTGGGCAACGGGGCCCGGGATTCCGTGCTGCCCGCGGTGCGCCGGTTCGGTAACGAGTTCGATAACGACCCGGACTACAGGGGTGGCGCATTCGGTGACAGCCCTGCAAAGGTGTGCGCACCGGAAGGTTAGAAGGGCCCGGGCAGGGTAGTACACGGGCACTGCTTTCCGTCACCACAGCGACACAACAAGTGCAAATGCAGCGGATGCCGACCGCGGTCGGGAGCAGTATCGTTCGAGACGGGTCGACACACACCCGGAGGTGAGGCAGGGCGATGACGACCATCGTCGTGGGTTATGTGCCGAAGGCGGAAGGCCGGGCGGCTCTTCGGCGTGCGGCCGAGGAGGCAGCGCTGCGCGACGCCAAGCTGGTGGTGGTGAACTCACACCGCGGCGGACGTGGTTACGACAAAGACGAGGCGGCGGCCAACGACGCCGCGCTGACGGAAGTACGGGAGCAGCTCGACTCGACCGGCGTGCCGTACGAGGTGCGGCAGCTGGTCCGTGGACTCGATCCGGCGGAGGACCTGGTGGCCGTCGCCGAACAGGTGCAGGCGGAGTTCATTGTGATCGGGCTGCGGCGCCGGTCACCGGTCGGCAAGCTCATCCTCGGCAGCAACGCGCAGCGGGTGCTGCTCGATGCGCCGTGTCCGGTGCTGGCCGTGAAGGCCGAGCCTGAGTTGTCTGAAGGGGAGGAGGACTGAGGTGACTTCAACACGCAGCCGGAAGCTGTGCCTGGCGCAGCAGCCGGACGCCGACGAGATGCTGAGCAGAGATCCGTTCGCCCTGCTGGTGGGGATGTTGCTCGACCAGCAGATCCCGATGGAACGGGCCTTCGCCGGCCCGGTCGCGATCGCGCAGCGGATGGCCGGCCCCTTCGACCCGTCCACAGTGGCGCAGTACGACCCCGATGCCTTCGTCGAGATCGTGGCCGGCCCGCCCGCCGTGCACCGGTTCCCGACCGCGATGGCGGCCCGGATCCAGACCCTGGCCAAGCATCTGGACGAGCAGTACTCCGGCAACGCCTCCGGCCTGTGGTCGGACGTGAAGTCCGGCGACGACCTGCTGGCCCGGCTGTCCGCGCTGCCCGGCTTCGGCGCGCAGAAGGCGAAGATCTTCGTCGCGCTGCTCGGCAAACAGCTCAAGGTCCGCCCGCGCGGCTGGCGCGAGGCCTCCGAGCCGTACGGAGAGGACGGCGCGTTCAGATCCGTCGCCGACGTGATCGACGTGGCGTCGCTGGTGAAGGTCCGGCAGTTCAAGCAGGAGCAGCAGCTGGTCCGGCAACGGGTGGTCGCGCGGCCACTGCGGAAGACACGTAACGGTTGAGTAGCGATGCGGTCGGCGGCCCCTCGCGAACGGCTCCGGAAACGGGCCCGGCGGGGGGTCGTGCGACGCCTGAGCTTGGTTCGCGGATTACAATGGACTGTTGCCGCCGCCTGACCAGCGAGCAGCCACACACCGCAGTACCCAAAGACTCAGCAACACAACGCCGTACCGCCGTACAAACCCTGCGTCAGACGAGAGGTAATTCGTGTCGTCCAGCTCGTCCGAGAATCTTCCCGCCGAGCCGGCCCGGGCCGTGGCCGCCACCGCCCGCAGCACGGCTCCGAGGACCAGCGCCCGAGTCACCGAGGCCGCTGCCAACAAGGCGGCGGCGAAGAAGGCGGCAGTGAAGCCCGCCGGCACCAAGGAGGACGGTATCCCCGCGAAGAAGGCCGCTGCCAAGAAGGCTACGGCGAAGAAGGCAGTGTCCGAGGCGGGTCTTTCGATCGACCCGAAGACCGGCAAGCCGCGCGCGCTGGACGACGTGGACGAGGCGGACTTCAGCCCCGATGCGGTCAAGCCGCTGGAGAAGGAGCTCACCGAGGACCAGGGCTTCATCGTCTCCGAGGCCGACGAGACCGACGAGCCCGAGCAGCAGGTGATGGTCGCCGGTGCCACCGCCGACCCGGTCAAGGACTACCTGAAGCAGATCGGCAAGGTCCCGCTGCTGAACGCCGAGCAGGAGGTCGAGCTCGCGAAGCGGATCGAGGCCGGCCTGTTCGCCGAGGAGCAGATCGCCGACGAGGCGGCCAAGCTCAAGGAGAAGGTCCGCGACGAGTACGAGTGGATCTCCGAGGACGGCCGCCGCGCCAAGAACCACCTGCTCGAGGCCAACCTGCGGCTGGTGGTGTCGCTGGCCAAGCGCTACACCGGCCGCGGCATGCTGTTCCTGGACCTGATCCAGGAGGGCAACCTCGGTCTGATCCGCGCGGTCGAGAAGTTCGACTACACCAAGGGCTACAAGTTCTCCACGTACGCGACCTGGTGGATCCGGCAGGCGATCACCCGGGCGATGGCCGACCAGGCCCGGACCATCCGGATCCCGGTGCACATGGTCGAGGTGATCAACAAGCTGGCCCGCGTCCAGCGGCAGATGCTGCAGGACCTCGGCCGCGAACCCACTCCGGAAGAGCTCGCCAAGGAGCTCGACATGACCCCGGAGAAGGTCATCGAGGTGCAGAAGTACGGTCGCGAGCCGATCTCGCTGCACACGCCGCTCGGTGAGGACGGCGACTCCGAGTTCGGTGACCTGATCGAGGACTCCGAGGCGATCGTGCCGGCCGAGGCGGTCTCGTTCACGCTGCTCCAGGAGCAGCTGCACGCGGTGCTGGACACGCTGTCCGAGCGCGAGGCCGGCGTGGTCTCGATGCGGTTCGGTCTGACCGACGGCCAGCCGAAGACGCTGGACGAGATCGGCAAGGTGTACGGCGTGACCCGCGAGCGGATCCGCCAGATCGAGTCCAAGACCATGTCGAAGCTGCGGCACCCGTCGCGCTCGCAGGTCCTGCGGGACTACCTGGACTGACCGATGACCCAGTGGATCGCCGGCGCCGTCGCGCTGGTGATCCCTGTCTTCGAAACAGCCTCCTTGGCCGCTGCCGTGATCACGGCAGCGGCCTTGCTGTTGGCACTGGTCGTGGTCGCGCGGTCGTCCGCGCGGTTGTCCGGTTCCTGGGCCACGCCGGTGCTCGCCCGGGCCGCCTCGGTCCGGGACCGTGACGAGCAGACCAGGTTCCTCCGGCTGCGGGATCCCGACGCGGCCGGTCGTCCGCGTCCACGAGCACCGGGACGGTAACGCCACGCGCTGCTGAGGCAGTGCGCTCGCTTACCCGTTCCTTCTCACTCGTGGAGTCCTGCTGTGCCTTCTTTCCTGGAGGCACCGGTCGCCGGTGCCTATCACGTCCTCACCGCACTCGTCTCATCCCTCCAGCCGCTCACCGGCGCGTACGCCGCGGTGATCGCGATCGTCGTGTGCACGGTCGTCGTACGGCTGTGTCTCGTACCGCTGTCGGTCCGCGCGCAACGCGGAATGAAAGCGCGCGCGGCGTTGATGCCGCAGCTGAAACAGTTGACCGAGCGTCATCGTGACAACCCGGAGCGGTTGCAGCGTGAGGTCGCGAAACTACAGTCCGAGTCCGGTACGTCCTTGTTCGCCGGGTTCCTGCCGATGTTCGCGCAGTTGCCGTTCTTCTGGCTGATGTACACGCTGTTCTCGCATCCGACGGTCGCGGGGGAGGCGAACCGGTTGATCAGCGGCAGCCTGCTCGGTGCTCCGCTCGGCGTGCATTGGCCGGTGTTCAGCGGTACGCCGGCGTTCCTCGTACTTGCCGTGCTCTTGACCGTGGTCGCGTTCTTCTCGGCGCGGTTGCAGCTTCGTCAGCTGGACGAGACGGCGACGCCGATGTCGCGCCGGATCGCGCGGCTGCTGCCGTTCGGGACGTTGCTGAGCGCGGCGTTCCTGCCGCTCGCGGCCGGGCTGTACCTGTTGACGACAACCGCGTGGACCGTGGCCGAACGCACCGTTTTGCTCAGGTAGTTCCATTGCCGCCGCCCGACCCGTTCTGCTACGGTCTTTATTAAAGCCGGTTCCATAATGGGTTGGGGTCGATGGACACTGTACGAGGCGCCGCCCAGGCGGAGCGATCTGCGAACCAGGTTGCCTGCCTGCGCGCGCTCGCCGACGCGGACACGGCGCGTACGGTCGGAGCGCTCAGCGCGGACACCGGCCTGTCCCGGCCGACCGTCCACGCGGTGCTCGACGACCTGGTGGACCTCGGTCTGGTCGAGTCGACGAACCCGGCGATCGCCGGACCGGGGCGGCCGGCGAAGGCGTTCCGGTTCGCGCGCGAGGCCGGACTGGTCGCCGGCGTCGACCTCGGCCCGCGCGGCGCCCGCGCCGTGATCTGCGACCTCGCCGGTCAGCGGGTCGGGTACACGGAACTGGCGGGCGAAGGGGCAGTCGATCTCGCGCTCATCCAGCGCACTCTGTCCGCGGCGGCGGACGAGAGCTCGCTGGACCCGAAGCGCATCCGGGCGGTCGGCGTCGGGTTGCCGGGTGTGGTCGAGGCGGACGGAAGTCTGCGGGTCAGCTTGGCGCTGCCGGACCTGGTCGGTGTTCCGGTCGCGGAGGTGCTGTCCGCGGAGCTCGACCGTCCGGTGGCGGTGGACAACGACATCAAGCTCGCGGCGCTGGCCGAGCAGCGCGGCGGCGCCGGGCGCGGGTACTCCGATGTCGTCTATCTCCAGATCGGTCACCGGCTGTCGGTGTCGATCGTCCTGAATGGCGTCATCCGGCAGGGACGGCATCGGCTCGCCGGCGAACTCGGTGCGCAGCGGGGCATGCGCTGGACCCGCAACGCGCAGCGCGGACAGCTGGTCTGGTCGTCGCAGCCGACCGGCGCCGCGGTACTGAAAGCGGCCGCCGCCGGTGACGCGGACGCCCAGGCCGAGATCGACGACTTCTGCGACCAGATCGCCGGGCGGGTCACCGCGGTGCTGCTGGTCGTCGACCCCGAGATCGTCGTCGTCCGCTGCGGACCCACGCAATACAGCGACGCACTGCTCCGCCCACTCGCGGCCGCCGTGCGGCAGCAATTGATCTTCCCCGAACACCCACCGTTCGTCGCCTCGGCCCTCGGCCGGGAAGCGGTGGTCCTCGGGGCGGTCGGCACCGCGTTCGACCGGTACAGCTCAGGTATCTACGGCGTCCACGACTATCCCAGTCCGTGGCACCGCATCACTAATGTGGAGAGGACCACCAGGTGAAGCTAGGAGTCAGCTCGTACTGCTTCCGCCAGTTGATGCAGAACGGCGAGATGGATCTGATCGGGGTGCTGGACTGGGTCGCGAAGTCGCCCGCCGGGCACATCGAGGTCGCCGCGATGGACGGCGAGTACTACGTGGAGAACCCGGACGTCGTCAGCGCCGCCGCGAAGCACTCGGCGGAGATCGACGTACCGATCGTGAACTACCTGGTCAGCGGTGATCTGCGGACCGCCGACAGCGCCGAGATCGACCGGTTGCGTCGCCAGCTGGACGTCGCGCACGCGTTCGGGGCGCGGATCTTCCGGCACGACGTCGCGCCGTGGGCCTGGCGCGAGCAGGACCCGGGGGAGTTCGAGACGACCTTCGCGAAGGTTGTCGAGGGCTGCCGCGCGGTCGCGGACCACGCCGCCGGGCTCGGCATCGTGTCCACGATCGAGAACCACGGGTTCTTCATGAACGGCGGCGAGCGGCTGGCGCGCCTCGTCCACGCGGTCGACCGGCCGAACTTCCGGGTCACCCTCGACCTCGGCAACGGCCTCTGCGTCGGCGAGGTGCCGGGCAAGACCGCGTCCACCCTGCTCGACGTCTCCGCCTCGATCGGCATCAAGGACTTCCACATCCGCCGCTCGGCCGGCGACGGCTGGCTGAAGACCCTTGCGGGCGACTACCTGCTCGGTACGGTCGCGGGCCACGGCGACGTGGATCTGCCGGGGCTGATCAAGCTGATCTCGGCCAAGCCGGACGTACCGGTGAGCCTCGAGTTCGAGGGCCTGGAGGCGACCCCGTACGCGATCGAGCGTTCGCTGAACAACATCATCGCCCTGACGGAAGGTGCGGCCTGACATGACCACGCGAGTTGCGGTGATCGGCCTCGGTTCGATCGCCGGCGAGCACCTGAGCGCGTACCAGAAGAACCCACAGGCCGAGCTGGTTGCGGTCTGCGACATCGACCTGGAGCGGGCCAAGGCGCGCGCGGACGAGTACGGCACCCGGGCGACCGGGAACGTCGAGGAGATCCTGTCCGACGCGGAGATCGACGCGGTCAGCGTCTGCGTACCGAACACGGTGCACGCGCAGATCGCCGAGGCGGCGCTGCGGGCCGGCAAGGACGTACTGGTCGAGAAGCCGATGACCGTCACGGTCAGCGAGGCCGAGGCGCTGGTCCGCGCGGTCGAGGAGACCGGGCAGGCGCTGCAGGTCGGGTACGTCCGGCGGTACGCGCCGAACGCACTGGTGACGAAGCGGTTCCTGGACGCCGGCGAGTTCGGTGACATCTACTCGGCGCGCGCCACCCTGCTGCGTACGGCCGGCAACCCCGGCGGCTGGTTCGGTGACGTGGAACTGTCCGGTGGCGGCCCGCTGATCGACCTCGGCGTGCACATCATCGACCTGTGCTGGTACCTGATGGGGATGCCGAAGGCGGTGTCCGCGTCCGGTGCGACGTTCGCGCCGCTCGGCGCCCGCGACAACATCCAGAACCTGACCCGGTACAAGGCTGCCTCGGCGGCCCGGCCGAACACGGTCGAGGACTACGCGACCGCGCAGATCCGCTTCGACAACGGCGCGGTGCTGGACGTGGACACGTCCTTCTCGCTGCACGCGCGGAACGAGATCAGCGTCCGGATTCACGGTGACAAGGGCGGCGCGGAGATCGAGCCCGAGCTGCTGATGGTGACCGAGCGGCACGACACGCTGCTGCACATCCAGCCGCAGATCGACTCGCTCGGCTTCGACTTCAAGGTCGGCTTCGCGAACCAGATCGACCACTTCCTGAAGATCGTCCGCCGCGAGATCCCGGCCGACGCGACTGCGGAGCAGGGCCTGGAGATGGCCCGGATCCTGACCGCGATCTACGAGTCGGCCAAGACCGGCTCCGAGGTGAAGATCACCCGCTGAGTTGCACCCCGGTCGGCCTTCAGCTGGAGGCCGACCGGGCTTCCAGGCCGTCCAGGATGCTGGTCAGGCCGTAGCTGAAGGTGTCCTCGCCGCCGGCCTCGAGATCACTGCCGCTGTTGGCGGCGTACAACGCGCGCAACCGGGCGTACGGCTCGGCGGCCCGGACCGCGACCGGCCAGACCTCCGCCTGCCACGCGGCCATGTCCAGGCCGCTGCGCTTCAGTTTGCTGACCGTCGCCGCCTCGATCGACGCGAACCCGATCACGTAGCCGAGCACGGTCTTCGAGGCCTGATCCGCCTCGTTCAGCTCGAACCCGGCGGCCAGGTACACGCCGAGCATGGCGTCGGAACCGCGCATCACGTTGGGGCCGAGGTAGTTCATGCCGACGTCGGCGAGCGTCGCCGCCACCCACGGGTGCCGGACGATCATCGCGCGCAGGCTCCGGGCCGCGTGCTCCGCGGCCGGTCGCCACTCGGCGCGATCCGTGACTTCCGGCACGTCCACCTCTCCGTACACGTGATCGACGACCAGCTCGAGTAGTTCGTCCTTGTTCGCCACGTGCCAGTACACGGCGGTGGCGACCGCACCGAGAGCGGCGCCGAGCTTGCGCATCGTCAGCGCCTCCATGCCGTCGGCGTCGAGTATCCGGATCGCCTCGGTGACGATCTGCTCCTGGGTCAGCGCCGGCTGCTCGCGCCGGCGGCCCCGCTTCGGCCGGGTCCAGACGGACGTGTACTCGTCGGTCGCCATCGTCGTACCTCCCTCTTTGGGGGCCAGCGTAGCGGATTTATTGAACGATGTGCAGGACTTGACTGGTGTTCAGGTTGAATTGCACACTGTTCATGTCCGTTGAACGATGTTCAATTCTTGGAGGTGTGCGATGACCGCCAGGCATCCGCGCAGATGGCTGATCCTGATCGTGCTCTGCCTGAGCACGCTCGTGCTGGTCCTGGACAACGGCGTGCTGAACGTCGCCATCCCGGTCCTGACCGAGGAGCTCGGCGCGACTGCGCAGCAGATCCAGTGGATCGTCGCGAGCTACATCCTGGTGTTCGCCGGCCTGCTGCTGACCGCGGGCAGCCTGTCCGACCGGTACGGACGCAAGAAGGTGATGATCATCGGGCTGGCGATCTTCGGCGCGGCCTCGCTGGTCGCGACGTACGCCGGGAGCCCGGAAACCCTGATCGCCGGCCGGGTGCTGATGGGCATCGGGGGAGCGATCGTGATGCCGAGCACGCTGTCGATCGTGATCACCGTGTTCGACGACGAGGAGCGCCGGAAGGCGATGTCGATCTGGAGCTCGGTGCTGATGGTCGGGCTGATCGGCGGCCCGGTCCTCGGCGGCGCGCTGATCGCGCGGTTCTGGTGGGGCTCGGTGTTCCTGATCAACGTGCCGGTCGTCGTACTGGCGATCGCGGCGGCGCTGATCCTGATGCCCGAGTCGAAGGCACCGGCGCGGAAGCCGGACCCGATCGGCGCGGTGCTGTCGATGATCGGGCTGGTCGCGCTGGTGTGGGTGATCATCGAACTGCCCGAGCGCGGGGTTTCGTGGCCGATGCTCGTGGTGGCTGTGAGTGGACTGGCCGCGTTCGTCTGGTGGGAGCTGCGGACGCCGGTGCCGATGGTGCCGCTGGATCTGTTCCGCAGCCGGAACTTCAGTGGGGGCAGCTTGTCGCTGGTGCTGGTTCAGATCGCCAATGGTGGGTTGATTCTGGCGCTGACGCAGTACTTGCAGTTCGTTCTGGGGTTCTCGCCGACCGAGGCCGGGTTGGCGATGGCGCCGATGGCTGTCGCGGTCATCGTGGTGAACGGGCTGGGCGCGACGCTCGGGCAGAAGATCGGGAACCGGCCGTTGACGGTGGTTGGTCTGGTGGTGCTGGCCGGTGGCTTCGGGATCTTGGCGACGCTGTCGGCTGAGGACGGCTTCGGGATGGTGACTGTGGCGCTGGGGGTGTTCGGTGTCGGTGCAGGTCTGGCTCAGCCGGCCGCGACTGCCGCGCTAATGAGTGCGGTGCCGCACGAGCATGCGGGTGTCGGGTCAGCGCTGAACGACACGGTCCAACAGGCCGGCGCCGCGTTGGGCATCGCGATCCTGGGGAGCGCGCTGGCCCACAACTTCACCGCCGCAATGCCGAGCGACGCACCGAGGGAGGCGCGCAAGTCAATCGGCCAGGCGCTCGGCGTGGCAGTTTCCACCGGAGACAGCACACTCCTCGAACACGCAAAAACCGCCTTCACCCACGCCATGTCCGGCACCTTCCTCGTCAGCGCCTTCGCAGTCCTGGGCTCAGCCCTAATCGCCCACCTCCTCCTACAAGACAAGAAAACCCCCGCACCCACCGACCAGAACAACCCCGAATCCATCCCAGCCCCCTAGCCCACGGCATCACCGAAACCGGCAGCTCGACAGTACGTATACGCCCACCGCGCCGGCCCACAGGCGCCCGATGCGACTGGAGCCAGGGCAGTGGGGATATACGCACAGTCAAGCCACCGAACGAACACCACAGCCCACACCGCGCCCACAACACGACACTGCACCGTCGCAGGAGCGTTTTCCGCACTGGGCAGGAGCCTCTCCAGCGCCATTCCAGGAAAAGGCTCCACCAGCAAGCACATCCACTCGGCAAGCCCAGGCACTCGCCTCACCAGCACAAGGCGCACCCCTGGCCCGCCCACCCCGCAGTCCCGCTAGGCACGCCGCCGTGCCGCAGTCCCGCTCGGCACCCCGGCCCCTCGGCGCCCCGGACCCTCGGCGTCCCGGACCTCGGTCGGCCCCAGCACGTCAGCCCCTGGTGCGCCTGCTCCGCACGGCGGGCAGCTGTTTCCCTCCCAAACCGGTTTGGGGCACCTAACCGCCCGCATCAGGGGTGCAACGCTCCCCGCACCACGTGCAGAACCACCCCAAACCGGTTTGGGGTCACCAGCAACCCCGGTCTTCAGCGCCTGCTTGACGAAGTCCACCGCGCCGCCGAACTGGCTGCCGACTCAGTGCAGCTCAGGGGTCAACCCCTGAAACGGATCTGGTGTGGAGCTGGGGAGAGGGGGTCAGGTGGGGTGGCGGAGGTGGGTGGGGACGGCTTTCATAACGCGGCCGAGGTCGTCGGTGATGGCGGCTACGCGTTCGTTGCGGCCGTCGTCGTCTACGTAGATCATGACCGTGCGGACGTCGGCGTGGATGGTGAGTTCCTGGATGTCCTCGGCGGCCAGGCCGCGGCGTTTCTGGTCGGTGACGGCGGAGGCGCGTAGTGAGTGCGGGGTGACCTTCTCGGGGCGCGGGATGCCTGCTGCCCGGGCCAGTCGGCGCAGCATCCGGGTGACGTCGTGGCGGTCGATCCGATTGCCGGCCGCGTCGACGATCAGCGGCGCCGGCCCCGGTCCGTTCCAGGCCGGCCGGGTCGCGAGGTACTGGTCGAGCAGCTCCGCGACCGTCGTCTCCAGCGGGACCAGCTTCGTCTTCCCGCCCTTCACGGTGACCTTCAGCCAGGTCCGCCGGCCCTCATCACGCCGGTCCTCGTCGTTGGCCGCGCAGATCCCGGAGACCCGGAGCGCGTCGGTGAACAACAAGCCGACCACGAGCGCATCGCGGACATCACTCGCGGCCGCGAGCATCGCCATCACCTGGTCGGCAACCAGTACGCGAGCGGATGTCGCCCGCCGCCCGCGCTCGATCCGCGGCCGGTGGTCGTCCACGGAAATGGGGGAGACGACCGGCAGACCCCAGCTCGCCGCATACCGGTACAGGCTGGAGATTGTCGACAATCGCCGGGAGATCGAGGAGTCAGCCGCGCCCGCGTCCTGCTGCCCGGTCAGCCACATCGTGATGTCGCCGCGGCGCAGGTCCAGGCCGAATCGCTCGCGGCCCAGCTCCCGGCGGGCCCAGTCGGCCCAGAGGAGCAGGTCATCGGCGTACGCAATCCGGGTGTCACGGCTGCCACGCCGGGTGCCTCCCAGCCACAGCACGACCAACGCGGTCAGCTCCGGTGTCAGCGCGGCGGCCAGCAAATCGAGCCGGTCGACGCTCGGGGCACTCTGTGGCGCCCGCAGCGGCCGACGGTTTCCCAGCGTCCGTCGCACAGCGGCTTCGGTGCTCGGATCCGGCGGGGGTAGTTCTACGGCCGTCTCATCCGGTCTGAACACCAACGGCGCCGGCAGATTGTCCACAATCTGAAGCCTAGCGCATAACAGGGATTATGCGCTATTTCGGTTTGGTTTTGTTAAGTCTAAAGACACTGACGGAAACGAAACTCAAAGGGGAACTTTATGGACGAAATCGGCTAGAGTGGCAACTATGACGACGGAGGCAGAGCCGGTCTCTCGGTCCCGGCAAGGGCTGTGCGAGTTCCCTGGCGTGACCTGTGCGAACCCGAAGCAGACTGATCCGGGGACGCCGGGCCGCCCGCCGAAGTACTGCGGCAGGGAAGGAGCGGGCGTCGACGGGAACGCGGTCGTGCACAACAAGGCGAACGCCTGGGCCGCGAAGAACCGGCTGGCGAGACAGCCCGTCCGCCGCGACGGTGCCGGAGTGACCTCCGGACCGCCGGGGGTGCCGGTGACCGGTCCGGTGACGGCTGCCCGTGTGACTCTCGAGCAGCTGATGAAGGGCAACCTGCCGCGCCTGGTCGAGGAGCTGGAGGGATACCTGGCGCAGATTGCGGAAGCGGTCCGGACGTACGGCGATGCCGAGGCGGTCGCGGCCGAGGTCGAACAGCTTCAGGCTGCGTCGCGGGCAGAGCTGGCTGATGCCGAACGGCGCCGCGGACAGGAAGAGCACCGCCGCCGGCAGGCCGAGCAGCAGGCGGCCGAGGCTGAGGATGCCCGCGACGAGGCGGACGAGGCGGCCCGGGAAGCGGTGGCGGCGCTGGACGAGGCTCGCGTGGATGTGGCGGTTGCCGAGCAAGCGGCTGAGCAGGCTCGGCGGGAGGGCGAGGCCATCCGGGAGAGTGCTGCGGGTGAGCTCGAGCAGCTCCGGCAGGAGCTCGCCGCGGCCCGTGAGTCCGCGGCGGTGGAGCTGGAGCGGGTGCGCGCCGAGGCCGAGGAGCGGATCAGTGGCCTTCAGGCGACCGCCGACGAACAGCTTCGCCAGGCGCGGAGCGAGGTCGAGGCTGCTCGGACCGCCCAGGCAGCGGCCGAGACCGAGCGACAGACCGCGCAGGCCGTCGCCGACCAGCTGCGTAGCGAGCTGAGCCAGGAGCGCGACCGGCACCGGGCCGAGCTGGACACCCTACGCAGCGAGCATCGGACCGACCGCGAACAACTACGCACCGACCACCAGGCACAACTGGCCGACGTGAAGAGGGCTGCCGAAGACCGTGTCATCGCCCTCACCGCCGCCCAGCACGCAGCCGAACAGGTCGCCGAAGCCCTGCGCCACCAACTGAAAACCCACCAACTTCAAACCGACCAGCCACAGCCCGGCTCATCGCCGGCCGTCCCCGCTCCGATCCACCCGGCCGGCAGTGGCACAGCCGAACAGGGCGATCCCGCGCCGGGGCGTCCGCAGGAGCACGACGGAGCCGACCGCCCACATTGAGTGAGCCGCCTTACCCCGCCGCGACGGCCGCGGCCAGCACTCGGGGATCATGCGCATCGATCACCTGCACGGCCGGGTTCCTGACCAGCTTCGCAAGGCGCTGGTGGTTGGCAGCCAGCGCACTGGTTCTGTTCACGAGCAGAACCATTTCGCTGTCCAGTCCGGTTAGGTGAGTAGGGCTGTGGTTATTGCGTTGGCGTTGGACTCCAGCCAGGTTTGGCGGTGGGTGATCTTGTCGCCTACGCCTTCGGACCACATGCGGGCCCAGCCGCCGCCTAGGGTTTTGGCGCGGTGGTTCATGGTGTGCCAGGCGCGGGTGTTGAGGGCGATGGTCAGGTTCATCAGGCGGTGGCGGTCGGGCTCCGGGAGGTTGTAGGCGTCGGCCAGTAGGCGGCAGCGGTGGGGGCGGTCCAGGCCGCGGAGCTCTGGGTCTAGGTCCTCGTCGGGGCCCAACGGTGCCCACCACAGCATCAGGTTCACCACCTCGCGGGTCCGGCTTACCGGGCGGGCCAGGTCGAAGTCGATCAGCGCGTACGCGCGCCCCGCCCGGAACACGACGTTCTCCGGTGTGACGTCCTGATGCCCGACCAGCTCCGGGGGATCATCCAGCTCAGGCAGACCGGGCGGCTCGATCGGTGCCGGCGCGTTCGCCGGGATCCCGAAGGGCTCGACGGCATCGTTGTACGCACGCAGCAACCGCGCGACCGACACCATCCGCTCCTCGTCCGCGATCCACGCCGGCCGCGGCCGCCCCGCCACTTCGCCCTCGATGTACGTAAGCGCCTGCCGCCCCGCCGAATCGACGCCCAGGAACCGCGGAGCACCCTCGAAACCGACGTGCTCCAAGTGCAGCAGCACGTCCCGGACAAGCTCGTCCCGCTCGCCAGGGGGTCGCCGTACGGTGCCACCGACGCGTACCAGACCGTCGGTCACGTCGCCGCCGAGCAGCGGGATCTCCTCGCCGTCCTCCAGCATCCCCGGCCTCATTCCACTCACTAAGACGTTGGTATACACGATACGATCCGCCGAACTACCCTGCCACGATCCGCCATCGATCGGAGGCACAGAGTGACCGCCACTCCTCTGAAAGCACCGCCGGGCGCCAGCCGTACGCGGTACCTGATCCTAGGGCTCGCGTTCGTCGGTCTCTCCCTGAATTACCTGGACCGGGCGAACCTGAGCGTCGCGCTCCCGTTCATCCAGGACGATCTGCACCTCGAGCTGAGCAACGCCGAGAAGGGCCTGATTCTCGGCGCGTTCTTCTGGGCGTACGACGGCGCGATGCTCGCGGCCGGCTGGTTCGCCGACAAGGTCGGAGCGCGCAAGGCGTTCACGTTCGCCGCCTTGTGGTGGAGCATCGTCACCGCGCTGACTCCGCTGGCGCGCGGGTTCTGGTCGCTGTTCGCGTTCCGGTTCGCGCTCGGCGCGGGGGAGGCGCCGGCGTACCCGAGCGCGACCAAGGCGGCGTCCCGCTGGTTCCCGGCGCACGAGCGGGCGTTCGCGAGCGCGGTGATCGACTCCGGCTCGCGGGTCGGGACAGTCCTCTCGCTGCCGGTGGTGACTGGCCTGATCGCGCTGGTGAGCTGGCACTTCTCGTTCGTCGTCCTGGGCGTACTCGGGATCATGCTCGCCGCGGTCTGGTACTGGTACTACCGCGACCCGGGCGAGCACCGGCACGCGAACGCGGCGGAGCGGGAGTACATCGCGGCGAACGGCGCGCGCCTGGACGAGAACGACACCGAGGCGGCCGCGCAGGTGCGCTGGCGGGACCTGTTCCGGTACCGGACGATCCGCGGCATGATGCTCGGCTTCTTCTGCCTCAACTTCGTCATCTACTTCTTCCTGACCTGGTTCCCGTCGTACCTGAAGGACGCCCGCGGGCTCGACCTCGCGCAGCTCGGGACGCTCGGCACCCTGCCCGGCATCACCGCGATCGCCGGCGGCTGGATCGCGGGCATCGTCGCCGACCGGCGCATCCGGGCCGGCGCGGACGTGACTCGCGTACGCAAGACTGTGATGGTCGGGGGCCTGCTCGGTGGAGCGGCGATCGTCTTCGCGGCACCCGCCAAGTCCGTGTACGTCGCGCTGCTCTTCCTCGCCATCTCCTACGCGAGCCTGGCGATCGCGGCGACCGGGATCTGGTCCCTGCCGGGTGATGTGGCGCCGAGTTCGCGGCACGTGGCGTCGATCGGCGGCATCCAGAACTTCGCCTCGAACATCGCGGGCATCATCAGCCCGTACGTGTTCGGGCTGCTGCTCGACATCTACCACGGCTCGTACCTGCCCGCGTTCGCGCTGGCCGGGGTGGTCGCGGTGATCGGTGCGCTGACGTACGCGTTCGTGGTCGGGACAGCCGAACCGCTGCCGGTCCGGGACAGTTCACCTGTCCGTCATCAAGGGGGCTGACTCTTGGAGCATGAGTACGCCTGATCTGGTCCAAGAGCTTGGCTTCCGGGTGCTGGACGAAGAGGACGACGACCCGGTACTACTCCGGGCCGACGGTACGCCGGTCGACACGTGGCGCGAGGGCTACCCGTACGCCGAGCGCCTGCCGCGGGAGATCTACGACCGGGACAAGCGGCTGCTCCAAATCGAGCTGCTGAAACTGCAGTACTGGGTGAAGCGATCGAAGCAACGGGTAGTACTCGTCTTCGAGGGACGCGACGCGGCCGGTAAGGGCGGGACGATCAAGCGGTTCATGGAGCACTTGAACCCACGTGGCGCCAGCATCGTCGCTCTGGAGAAGCCGACCGAGCGTGAGCAGACCCAGTGGTACTTCCAGCGGTACGTAGCGCACTTGCCGGCTGCCGGTGAGATGACGCTGTTCGACCGGTCCTGGTACAACCGCGCCTGTGTCGAGCATGTGATGGGCTACTGCAACCAGGAGCAGTACGAGGAGTTCATGCGGCAGGCTCCGGAGTTCGAGCGGATGCTGGTCCGGTCGGGGATCCTGCTGGTGAAGCTGTGGTTCTCGGTGTCGCATGCGGAGCAGCAGACTCGCTTCACGATCCGGCAGATCGATCCGGTACGGCAGTGGAAGCTCTCACCGACTGACCTGGCCTCCCTGGACAACTGGTCCGCGTACACCGAGGCCAAGGAAGCCATGTTCCACTACACCGACACGGCCCACGCTCCCTGGACTGTTGTGAAGAGCAACGACAAGAAGCGCGCCCGGCTGGAGGCGATGCGGCACGTGCTGTCCCTGTTCGACTACACCGACAAGGACGTCGAACTGGTCGGCAGTCCGGACCCGAAGATCCTCGGTCCGGCCGCTGAGGTCCTCGAACACGGCGAGTCCGCTACACGTCAGTTCCCCACGCTCTAGGTGGGTAGGGGAAGGTAAACGGTAAAGGTGGCGCCGTGCGGTTCGGTGTTGCTGGTCGTCACCCGTCCGCCATGCGCGGCCACTAGAGCCGCAACGATGGACAAGCCCAGTCCGGAGCCGCCGGTGGTGCGGGTACGGGCAGTGTCGGCCCGGTAGAAGCGTTCGAAGACACGCGCCTTCTGCTCGTCGGACAGACCAGGGCCGGTGTCGCTTACCTCAAGAACAGCTTCGTTGCCGCGCGTACCGACGGAGACCGTGACTGGTGCATCCACCGGCGTGTAGTTGAGTGCATTGCTGACCAGGTTGCCCAGTACCTGGCGCAGGCGGGCCTCGTCTCCTTGGACAACAGGAGCCTGCGAGTCGGGCAGGATCGTCAGCGACAGGTGCCGATCAGGCTGTACGGCCTGTGCGTTGTGCAGTGCGTCCGCAGCGATCGGCAGCAAGTCGACGGACTCCATCCGCAAGGGGCGCTGCTGATCCAGTCGCGCGAGCAGCAGCAGGTCGTCGACCAGCAGGCCCATCCGCTTGGCCTCGTCCTCGATCCGGCGCATCGTGTCGCTGTCCGTCAGGTCACCACGCTGCCGCGCCAACTCCGCGAACCCGCGAATCGACGTCAGCGGCGTACGCAGCTCGTGTGAAGCGTCCGCCACGAACCGCCGCATCCGGTCCTCCGACTGTCGCGCCGCCTCTTCGGACTGGCGCGCCGCCTCCTCGGAGCGCCGTGCCACATCCTCTGAACTACGGGCAGCCCACTCCGACGCCGTACGCTGCGCGAACGCGTTCTCGATCTGTCCGAGCATCTGGTTCAGTGCGAGCGACAAGCGGCCGACCTCAGTCCGCGGATCACGCTGCGGTACGCGCCGGCTCAGGTCACCGCCGGCGATCGCCACAGCGGTGTGTTCGACATCTTCCAGCCCGCGCAGACTCCGGCGTACGACATACGTGCCGACGCCGGCCAGCAGTACCAGCAGAATGACGCCGGCCGCGACCTGGATGCCGATCAGCCGCTGGATGGTGTGGTCCATGTCCTTCAGGCTCTGCGCCACCATCACCGAACCGGTGCCGTCCTCGGTCGGTATCGCCAGTACGCGCCAGGTCGCCCCGCCGGACTGGGCGTCGACGTTGAAGGGACGCCCATCCAGTAGGCGTACCTGGTTCAGGTCGAGCGCCGGCAGCTTCGGTAGCGGCTCTGTCTCCGCGAGGCGTGAGTTGACCGGTCCGTTGTCGCTGGCCCCACCGGAGTCACTGAACTGCACTACGAACTGACTAGGCAGCTGCCGGCGCCCCGGTCCGGCACCAGGGGGCAGCGGCCGCCGGTCCGCTGGTACGTGCGACAGCGGTGCGGCTGTCTGTTGCAACTGCTCATCCACGCGGTCGATCAGGTACCCACGCATGATGGTGGTCGCCAGTACGCCGGACCCGGCCAGCGCGATCGCCACCAGCGCCAGGAGTACGACGACGATGGTGACGCGCAGTGGATACCGGTCGGCGAACCGCTGGTGGGGCTGTTGCATCAGTTGGGCCCTCGCGGAGTACGTAGCACGTAGCCGACCCCGCGGACGGTGTGGAGCAGCTTTTGGTCGCCGGTGTCGACCTTACGGCGCAGGTACGACATGTACGACTCCACCACGCCCGCGTCACCGGCGAAGTCGTAGTTCCACACCGCGGAGAGGATCTGCCCCTTGGACATCACCCGCTCCGCGTTCTCTAGCAGGCACCGCAACAGCTTGAACTCGGTCAGGGACAGCTGGACCGCATGACCTGCCTTGAACACCTCATAGCTGTCCTCGTTCAGCTCCAGGTCCGCATAGCGCAGTACGGCGGCTTCGGTCGCGATCTGTTCGCGGTGACCGGACCGGCGGAGCAGCGCGCGTACGCGGGCGACCAACTCGTCCAGACTGAACGGCTTGGTCACGTAGTCGTCCCCACCGGTCTGCAGGCCGAGCACCTTGTCCTCGACCGCGTCACGGGCAGTCAGGAACAGCACTGGTACATGCCGGTCCTCACCACGCAGGCGGCGTACCACCTCGAAGCCGTCCAGTCCGGGCATCATCACGTCCAGCACGACCAGGTCCGGCTCCACGTCCCGCGCCTTGCGCAGCGCCTCGGCGCCGTGCGTTGCCGTGGTCACCTCGTACCCGGCGAAGCGCAGGCTCGCGGACAGCAGCTCGACGATGTTCGGCTCGTCGTCGACGACCAGCAGGTGCGGACTCATGCTCACAGTGTGCAGCCGGACTCCGTGCGAATCCTGGAAGCTTCCTGGCAATCCGCTGTGAGTCCCGGACCCCTGGTCAGCGCCAGTCAGCGCGGTCCGTGCTTGAATCCCCACTTCTGGCCGGCCGCCTGGCGCACTGTCCCGTCGTTCACCGAGCTGGCGGTCGCGTTACCGTTCGTCACGACCGCAGTCACCCGTACGGTGTTACCGGTCTTCACGTCGGAGATGCCGTCCCGGGCGGCGTTGACCAGCGTGTCGGCGGTCAGTGTGTACGTACGGCTGTACCCGTCACTGCTCTTCACCGTGATGGAGTCCTTGCTGACGGCAGTGACCTGACCGCGCTGCATCGCCATGGTCTGGTAGCCGCCGCCCTCCTTCTGCACCACGAACTCACCGTGCAGTGCACCGCCGAGCCCGAACTCGCCCCGGAAGCCGCCCTTACCCGGACCGTTCGGCTTCTGCTGCTGCCCAGGGGTCGAGGGCGTGGACGGTGACGCTGAGGGTGTCGGGTCCGCGCTGCTGGCCGCCCAAGCGACACCACCCGCGGTGGTCGTCGCGGCCACCGCCGCGATGGTCCCGACCACGCGCCATTGCTTCTGTGAGAGTTTCATAGCACCACACTGCCCGCCGGTCCTGAAACGAAGCTTCAATGCGGCTAAGAAGAGCCTGGCAATCACCTGAAGAACAGGACCGCCACCAGCCAGACCGCGGCGGCCAAGCAGGTACCGGCTAGCTCGATCAGCATCGAGACGCCGGTTTCGCGCAGTGCGTGCTTGGTGGAGGTCCACGCCGCGGAGTGCGTCCGCAGTCGCTGCAGCTCGGACACGTACACGCCGACCGGGAATCCGACGAACATCCCGACCACCGGGATCACGAAGAACCCGACGATGCCGAGCAGTACGCCGACCACCATCGATCGGCGCGGGACGCCCGCCTCGCGGAGCCGTCGCTCCGGTACGACGTACTTGATCACCTGACTGGCCCCGATCAGCACCAGCGCGATGCCGAACACGACCCAGCCGGTGGTGGTGCGCTGGACGATCGCCCAGACCAGGATCGCCGCCAGGCTGAGGATCGCCCCGGGCAGGATCGGCAGCACGATCCCGATGATGCCTACGAAGATCGCCACCCCGGCCAGTACCGTCACCGCGCTCTGCACACCGCCACTCTGCCGCATCGGCAGACCTTTAGGGTGAAGACATGTCTCGCTTGCACGAACTCGTTACCGCACTCGCTGCCCCTTGGGTGGTCCTCTCGCCGCGCTCCGGGCAGCTCACCGGCTCCGGCGCCGAGGGGGTGTACGCGCGGGACCGGCGGATCCTGTCCCGCCTCGCCGTCACCGTCGACGGGCGCGAACCGGTCCCGGTGCATGCCGACGAACGGGACGCGGCCACCCATGAGTACGTCGCGCAGGTCGAGGGACTCGGCGACACCCGGCACGACCCGACCGTGATGCTCTACCGGACCCGGACGGTCGAATCCGATGGCATGACCGAGCAGATCACGCTGGTCAACCGGTCCCGTACCACAATTGAATGCCGGCTGGAGGTTGCCCTCGGCACCGATCTGGCCGGTACGGCGGCGGTCCGCAGCGGCGCCGCGACCAGCCTGCCCCAGCTCGCCCCGCTCCCGGACGGCCCGAGCCGGATCCGCTGGGAGAGCGACGACACCCGCGTCGTCGTGACGGCCGATCCCGGTTTCGTCGCGACGCCGCAACTCGAGCCGGGTACGGAGTACACACTCACGCTCCACGTCACCGCCGACTTCCCGAAGTCCACCACCGGCTTCTCGATCGAGCCGCCGACCGATCGCCCGGTGTACGACATCACCGTCAGCTGTGACGACAAGCGCGTCGAGCGCTGGCTGGAACGGTCACTCGACGACGTACGCGCCCTGCAACTCGCGACCGAGGACGACCGCTACTTGGGCGCCGGCCCGCCCTGGTACTTGACGCTCTTCGGTCGCGACTCGCTGATCTCGGCCGGCATGCTGATCCCGGTCGACCCGGATCTCGCCGCCGGTACGCTGCGCGCGCTGGCCGCCCGGCAGGGTACGAAGGTCGATGCTGGGTCGGCCGAGCAGCCGGGCAAGATCCCGCACGAACTGCGTGCCGAAGTCGCCGATCACGGCGGCGGCCTGGTCCTTCCGCCGGTGTACTACGGCACGCACGACGCCACGCAGCTCTGGATCATCACACTGCACAAGGCGTGGCGCTGGGGGATGCCGTCCGACCAGGTCAGCGACTTGCTGCCCAATCTGAAGCGTGCGTTGAACTGGATGAAGGAGTACGCCGACCCGGACGGCGACGGATTCCTGGAGTACATCGACGAGTCCGGTCACGGCCTGGCGAATCAAGGCTGGAAGGACTCGAACGACGCGGTGCAGTGGCCGGACGGCACGCTGGCGACGGCGCCGATCGCGCTCTGCGAAGTGCAGGGGTACGCGTACGCGGCCGCGATCAAGGGCGCCGAACTGCTCGAGGCGTACGGGGAGTCTGGCGACGAGTGGCGTGAATGGGCTGCCGCTCTTCAGGGACGGTTCCGCGAGACCTTCTGGGTGGATGGCTATCCGGCGATCGCGCTCGACGGTGCGAAGAACCCGGTCGCCGGGCGTGCTTCGAACATGGGTCATCTGCTCGGCACCGGTCTGTTGGACGCGGACGAGGAGCAGACGGTCGCAGAAGTGCTTGCGGGCGCGGATCTCAACAGCGGCTTCGGGCTCCGAACGTTGTCGACGGCAATGACCCGGTTCAACCCGCTCGGCTACCACACCGGCAGCGTCTGGCCGCACGACACGGCGATGACGGTGCAGGGGTTGTACGCGGCGGGCCAGTTCGAGGTTGCTGCTTCGTACGCCGAGGGTCTGGTTCGGGCGGCGGAAGCATTCGAGTACCGGTTGCCTGAGCTGTACGGCGGGCGGGGCGTGAGCGCGGAGCGTACGCCAACGCCCTACCCGCTGTCGTGCCGACCGCAGGCGTGGGCCGCGGCATCCGCTGTCGCCGTGCTGATCGCGTCGCTCGGCCTCGAACCGGACGTGCCGGGTGGGACGTTGACGGTCACGCCGGGGGAGTCCACGCCGTGGCGGACACTCGAACTGACCGGTCTGCGCGTGGGGACCGAGGTCCTGTCGGTGCGATTCGCCGACGGCAAGGCGACCGTGACCAAAGCGGGCTGATCACAGCGAGCTCATCACAGCGCGCTCATTGCAGCGCGCTGACGAGGGCGAAGACGGACAACCCGAGGTAGATCGCGGCGACGACCAGGTTGCGCCGCCGGCTTGTCTTCCGGGCGGAGCCGAGCCGGCGGCCGATCGCGTCCGCACCGACGGCGTAGCAGAGGTCGAAGACGAGCCCGATCGTTGCCGCGCCGGCGCCGAGCAGCAGCAGTTCGGTGCGGAGCTGATCGGGTCCGGCGCCGCGGGTGGTGAACTGCGGGAGAAACGCGAGGAAGAACAGCATCGCCTTCGGGTTCAGCAGGTTCACCACGACGCCGTCCCGGAAGACCCGGCTGAGCGGCGCTGCGACGAGACCGCCGGGCTGCTCGCTGACGGGTGCTCGCAGCATCTTCACCCCGAGGTACGCGAGATAGAGCGCGCCGCTGACCGTGATCGTGGTGAACAGCGCCGGTGCGGCCTTGACCAGCGTGGCGAGACCGAGCGCGGTGACGACGACGTAGACCAGCGAGGCGCTCTCGATCGCCAAGGCGGACACGACCCCTGCGCGCCGTCCCTGGGTCAGGCTGCGGAGCGAGATGTAGAGGTTGTTCGGGCCGGGCACCCCGGCCACCACCGCCGTCGCGCCGGCGAATCCCAGCACCTGTCCGATCCCCATCTGCCGGTGTCTCCTTTGTGAACTGGACTGCTGACAGGCATTAGTCTGGCCAGGCGAATAGCAGTCCACCCGAGCCAATCCGAGGAGAAGTGGACCGTTCTGGGGAAGGTTTCGATCCGGCCGCGCTGGCTGACCTGATCGGGCACCGGCTGACCGGCCGGGGCGGCGGGTTGTACCGGCGGCTGGCCGACGAGATCGCCGCGCTGATCGGTTCGGCCGAGCTGCCGGTCGGCGCCCGGCTCCCGGCCGAGCGGCGGCTCGCCGAGTCGTTGGCGATCAGCCGCTCGACAGTCGTCTCGGCGTACGACGAGCTGCGCGCCCGCGGCCTGGTCGAAAGCCGCCGCGGCAGCGGTACGACGGTCGCCCGCGCCGCCGGTCGCGGGCGTTCACGAGCGGACAAGCGGATGACCACCGGGTACGCGGAATCGCTCTTTCATCGCATCACGGTCGGTCCGGGGGAGGTCATCTCCCTCACGTACGCCGTCGATCCCGGGCTGCCCGAGTTGTCGTCGGAGCTGTCCGAGCTGGCGTCGACCGACTTGCCCGCGCTGCTCGGCGACGTCGGGTATCACCCGCGCGGCCTCCCGGTACTGCGTGAGCGGATCGCGGAGCATTTCACCGAGTCAGGCCTGCCGACGTCATCCGACGAGATCGTCGTGACCACGGGCGCGCATCAGGCGATCGCGCTGGCGACCCAGATGTACTTGCGCAACGGTGCCTCGGTCGTGATCGAGCGGCCCAGTTGGCCTGGTTGTTTCGACCTGTTCGGTGCGGCCGGCGGGCGGGTGGTCGGCGTACCGCTGGACGACGCCGGCGTACGCCCCGATCTGCTGGCCGCTGCTTTCGCCGAACATCAGCCGGCAATGGCCTTCGTGATGCCGACGTTCCATAACCCGACCGGACTGCTCATGTCGGCGAATCGCCGGCGCCAGGTGGCCGAGCTCGCCGCGCGGCACGGCGTCGTACTGGTCGAGGACAACGCGTACTCGGCGTGGGATCCGGCCGGTCCGGAGATCCCGCCACCACTCGCGGCGTACGCGCCGGATGACGCGGAGGTGCTGACGATCGGGTCGGTGTCGAAGGCAGTGTGGGGCGGGTTGCGGATCGGGTGGATTCGGGCGTCGCGTCCGCTCGCCGAGCGACTCGCCCGGCACAAGGCGCTGGCCGACCTGGGGAGTCCGGTGATCGATCAGGCACTGACAGCTCGGCTGTTGCCGCGGCTGACCGAGTTGACGGCGCGGCGGGGGCGGCTGGCGACGGCTCGGAAGAAGCTGATGGGGGAGTTGCTGACGGAGCGACTACCCGAGTGGGAGTGGAGTGCACCGACCGGCGGGTCGGCGTTGTGGATCAGACTGCCGGACACCGATGCGCGGGTCTTTGCACAGGTCGCGTTGCGGCATGGCGTCGAGGTGGTGGCGGGGCAGGCGATGGATCCGTCGGGGAACCATGACGACTACTTAAGGGTGCCGTTTGCTTACTCCGAGCAAGTGCTTGACGACGCGGTCGGCCGGCTGGCGCGGGCCTGGCAGGAGCTGCGGCGGCACGGGCCGGCTCCGGACGTGCCTGTCGTCTGAGCCGGCCCGGCCGTCGAGCTGGATGGCCGTTGAGCTGGGGTGACCGTTGAGCTGGGTGACCGTTGCCTGACACAGAAGGATGGCGGTCACCCGAACCAGGTGAACCGCCATCGAAGCCTGTATGACTTTGGCGCCGCCATTGGCGCGTTTAGGACAACCTGTGCTGTTACCGCTCTTCTTCCGCGGCGGCTGCCGGGGTGGCTTCGAGCCGCCCGGTCTCGTCGTGGATCGTGATCGCGATGTCGCGCAGCTTCTCCGAGTGCTCCCGGCCGTGGTGGGCGCAGAAGAGCAGCTCCCCACCACTGGTCAGAGTGACGCGGACGTAGGCCTGCGCACCGCAGCGGTCACAACGATCCGCGGCCGACAGGGCCGAACTCGGGGCGAGTGCTGTAGTCATTGAG
This sequence comes from Kribbella hippodromi, assembly GCF_039531045.1. Taxonomy (NCBI): domain Bacteria; kingdom Bacillati; phylum Actinomycetota; class Actinomycetes; order Propionibacteriales; family Kribbellaceae; genus Kribbella; species Kribbella hippodromi. The sequence goes on from NZ_BAAAPH010000006.1 coordinate 102,996, forward strand.
GCCTCATCTCATCTAGTTCCGTACTCACCAGATAGCAACATCCTGACATGCGGATCGCTTCCCGGTGGGGACAACGTGTCCGTATGTGAGACGAACCACCTGTCCTGCTATGACGTTTGCTGACAGGGAATCGTTTCGGATCCAGGCGGATTTCTGCTGAGCCACGGTGGTGGAGTGCTCTATCTCTCACTGTGCGCCATCTTCCGGTCACCGTCTGCTCGATTCCGGAGTGTCGGAGGCCACTCATAATCGAGTCCGGATCGATATCTGTCCCGGCATGGATCTCCGGTACCCGGCCGCATGTGGCCACCGGACCCGCCTGCACGGTTTTGGGGGTGGCGCCGCATAGGCTGTGCGGGTCAGTGCGTGAACCAGTGAAGGAGCCAAGTGGCCGCCCCGACGCCTCGCAGTACCGAGCTCGACCCGACGTACAACGCCCGCAACCTGCTCGTCCTCGAAGGACTCGAGGCGGTCCGGAAGCGGCCCGGCATGTACATCGGGTCCACCGACAGCCGCGGTCTGATGCATTGCCTGTGGGAGATCATCGACAACGCCGTGGACGAGGCGCTGGCCGGGCACGGCGAGCGGATCGACGTGGTGCTGCACCAGGACGGTTCGGTCGAGGTGCGGGACCGTGCGCGCGGCATCCCGGTGGACATCGAGCCGAAGACCAAGCTCAGCGGCGTCGAGGTGGTCTTCACCAAGCTGCACGCCGGCGGAAAGTTCGGCGGCGGTTCGTACAACGCCTCCGGTGGTCTGCACGGCGTCGGCGCCTCGGTGGTGAACGCGCTGTCGGCGCGGCTCGACGTCGAGGTGGATCGCGGCGGAACGGTCTGGACCACTTCGTTCCGGCGCGGTGTCGCCGGTGAGTTCGACGGCGACGGGGCGAACGCGTCGTTCACGCCTGCGAAGGGCCTGCGCAAAGCCGGCCGGGCGAAGAAGGGCGTGACGGGTACGCGGATTCGCTACTGGGCGGATCGGCAGATCTTCACCAAGGACGCCAGCTTCAACTACGACGAGCTGGTCACCCGGGCGCGGCAGACCTCCTTCCTGGTGCCGGGCCTGGAGCTGGTGATCCGGGACGAGCGCGGCGAGGAGCCGACCGAGGAGCACTTCAAGCACGACGGCGGGATCAGCGAGTTCTGCGAGTTCCTGGCCACCGACCAGAAGGTCACCGACGTGGTCCGGCTGGCCGGCACCGGTCACTTCACCGAGACCGTGCCGATGCTGGACGACGCCGGCCACATGACGCCGACCGACGTCGAGCGCGACCTGGACGTCGACATCGCGGTGCGGTGGGGCGACGGGTACGAGACCGAGCTGCGCTCCTTCGTGAACATCGTCGCGACGCCGAAGGGCGGCACGCACGTGGCCGGCTTCGAGCGCGCGCTGTCGAAGAGTTTCACCAGTGCGCTCGACGGCACCCGGCTGCTGAAGAGCGGCGAGGAAGTCATCAAGGACGACGTCCTCGAAGGTCTGACCGCGGTCGTCACGGTGCGGCTGGCCGAGCCGCAGTTCGATGGGCAGACCAAGGAGGTGCTCGGCACACCGGCCGCGTCGCGGATCGTGGCGAAGGTGGTGCAGTCCGAGCTCGAGGCGTTCCTGACCTCGACGAAGCGTGAGTTCAAAGCGCAGGCGCGGGCCGTACTGGAAAAGGTCGTGGCGGCGTCGCGGACTCGGGTGGCCGCCCGTCAGCACCGGGAGTTGCAGCGCCGGAAGACGGCGCTGGAGTCGTCGGCGCTGCCGGCGAAGCTGGCCGACTGCCGCAGCAATGACGTGGATCGGTCCGAGCTGTTCATCGTCGAGGGTGACTCGGCGCTGGGTACGGCGAAGCTGGCCCGGAGTTCGGAGTTCCAGGCGCTGCTGCCGATCCGGGGCAAGATCCTGAACGTGCAGAAGGCGTCGGTCGGCGACATGCTGAAGAACGTCGAGTGCGCGTCGATCATCCAGGTCGTCGGGGCCGGGTCGGGGCGGACGTTCGATCTCGAGCAGGCGCGGTACGGCAAGATCATTTTCATGGCCGATGCGGATTCGGACGGCGCACACATCCGTACGCTGCTGGCCACGCTCTTCTTCCGGTACATGCGGCCGCTGGTGGAGGCCGGGCGGGTGTACACGGCCGTGCCGCCGCTGCACCGGTTCGAGCTGACGAACCCGAAGAAGGGCCAGGACAAGTACCTGTACACGTACAGCGACGCGGAGTACCAGCGGAAGACGGCCGAGCTGATGAAGAAGGGCGTCCGCTGGAAAGAGCCACCGCAGCGGTACAAGGGGCTTGGTGAGATGGACGCCGATCAGCTGGCCGAAACCACGATGGACCCACGGCACCGGACGTTGCGCCGCATCACCGTCGACGACAGCGAAGCGGCCGCGCAGGTCTTCGACCTCCTGATGGGCAACGAGGTCGCGCCACGCAAGGAGTTCATCGTCCAGGGCGCGTACGAACTGGACGAAACCCGCATCGACGTCTGACGCCACCGGCCACTCTTCCCCTGCAAGCGGGGGAAGAGCCTTCGTCCTGCGGCCGGGCCTTGGTGGAAAGGGCTTGTTCGTGACGAATCGGCTGGTGTGTTTCGATCTGGACAACACCCTGATCGACCGGGATGGTGCGTTCCGGAGCTGGGCGCGATGGTGGACCGACCGCGCCGGCTTCGGCGCGGACGCGTACGAATGGTTAGTTGCCCACGACAACGGTGGCTACCGCCCGCGCGCTGAGCTGTTCGCGGGTTTCGAGCAGCGGTTCGGTGTGCGGATCTCGGTGGACGAGTACGACCGCGACCATCCGACGTTCACCTGGGTCGACGACGCGGTGCTGGCCGGGCTGGCTTCGTTGCGCGCAGCCGGTTGGCGGTTGGCGGTGGTCACCAACGGGGCGGTAGTACAGCAAACCGGCAAGCTCACCCACACCGGCATCGCGGACGCCGTCGACTACTGCTGCATTTCGGAAGCCGTCGGCGTACGCAAACCGGATCCGCGAATCTTCGCCATCGCTGCCGAAGGAGCCGGTGCCAGTCTGGCCGGCGGTTGGATGGTCGGCGATCACCCCGCGTACGACACCGCAGGCGGTAAGGCGGCTGGCCTGACAACCGTCCAAGTGGGCAACCACCACCCGGCCCCGCCCGCGGACCACCACGTCAGTACGGTCGTCGAGGCCTTCGCGCTGATCCACTGAGCACAATTCTGATCACCCACCGCCCGGCGATCGTCACTCAACTGATCACCTAAATATCGAAAAGTCGACATTCCAGCACGCCGTCTTCTCGGGGGCCAGCCCTCGAGAAGGTGGGTTGACCCCTCGGATTTTCAGGGGCCAACCCTTCAGCTCAGGGGCGGGCCCCAAAAAGTGGAGGGTGGTGGCAAAGTGGTCAGGATTCTGATCGGGGTTGGGTGGGGGTGATCAGGATAGTGATCATGTACGGCGGGTGATGGTGGTGTGGTCGTGGTTTTGTTGGGCGGCCAGGACTGTGGGGGTGTTGGTGCGTACCCACTTGACCATCGCGATCAGCGGGACGACGGCGTCGGCGCCCAGGGGAGTCAGGTCGTAGCGGACGCTGGGTGGTACGGACGGGAGCACCTCGCGGGACAGTAAGCCATCGCGGACGAGCGTACGCAGGTTCTGCGAGAGCATCTTCTCGCTGATCCCGCCCACGATTCCGCGGAGCTCGTGGAAGCGCAGTGGGCCGTTGCGCAGGGCAACGAGGATGAGCGAGGCCCAGCGGCTGGTCAGGTGGTTCAGTACCTCGCGGCCGGGGCAGTCGCTGTTGAACACGTCACACGGGTCGTCGGCCGAGTCTGCCGTGAGCTGCGAGCCTTCCTTCATGTCCGGAGCTTACCCTCGGGTATGCGCTAGCGAATAGTTAGCCATGGAACCTACGGTCACCCCATGCCGAACCACCTCGCCCTTGACCTATGGTCGGACTTCGTCTGCGGCCACTGCTACTACGGCACCCGCCGGATCGCCGACGCGCTCGAGCTTGTCGACAAGCCGGAGCTGTACCGGCTGCGGTTCCGGAGCTTCCAGCTGGACCCACGCCCCGCCGCCGAGCGGCCATCGGGGGATCTGTACGACTACCTGGCCCAGTTCAACGGCAGCCGCGCCGCCGGTCGCGCGGCGATGGAGTACATCAAGACCATCGCGACAGCGGACGGACTGCCTTTCAACCCCGACCTCGCCCGCCCAGGGAACACCACAGACGCCCATCGCCTCGTACACCTGGCCAGACAATCCGGCCGAGACACGGAAATCGCGCTCCAGCTGTACAAGGCGTACTGGTCCGAGGGCCTCCCCATCGCGGACCGATCCGCCCTGACAGCCTTCGCCACCGCCGCCGGCCTGAACCCCACCGAAGTCGAGCGAACCCTCAACAGCCCCGCCCTGACCAACGAGCTCCACCACGACCAGCACCTAGCCACCCAAACCGGCATCCGCGCAGTCCCCGCCCTGCTAGCAAACGCCTCCACGGCACCGCAGCCCATCAACCTCAACCAACCACCCCAAGCCCTGGCCACCACCCTCACCCGCCTAACCCCCTGACCCAAGCACGTGCACAAGAGTGGATATCCATCGCTCTTGTGGGTTCTCCACCCGTATACCGGTGGAGAACCCACAACACGGGTGGAGAAGCTGCCAGGTCAGAGGTGGGTGAAGAGGGGGATTAGGGCGGGGTGGTTCATGGGGCCGGCGTGGGGGAGGGGGAGGTCGTGGACGTCGGTGGGGTTGGTGGGGGTGAGGCGGTCGGCTTCGGTGATGAAGCGGGTTTGGAGGGCCGGTGGGATCAGGCGGTCGTTGGTGAAACGGATGTACGTGCGGGGGATGCGGCCCCACGTGTCGGCGTGGCCGCGGGCGTCGGCGAGGGGGATCGCGGCGGGCTCGTCGGGCTGGAAGTGGTTCAGGAGGTTGTGCATCGCCTCGTCGGTGAAGTCGTCGGCCAGGCATTCCTTGATACCGGCGATAAGGTCCGGGTCGGCCGTACGCCAGTTGACCCGGGCCACACCGAGCACCGCGGGATCACCGGCGACTGCCTTGGTGACCTGGTCGACGAGGCTCTCGCTGTTTTCGGGGGTGGCGAAGTACGCGGCCATGCTCGGCAGGTCGACGCAGCAGTACGCCGCCACGTACACGACCCGCTGCAGCAGTTCCGGTACGGCGTTGCCGACGCGGCTGACCGTGACCCCACCCTGGCTCGCGCCGACGAGGACGACCGGCCCGTGTTCGTGGGCTCGGCGTACGACAGCGATCGTGTGGTCGACGTAGTCGTCGAGCGTGATGCTTGCGAGCGGGGAAGGCTCCGTGGCGAGCGCGCGAAGGTCCTGCGGCGCCTGGTACGCGGGCGGGAAGTAGCCGCTCGTACCGTGGCCCGGCAGGTCGACGGTCACGCACCGATGCCCGCGAAGCGTGAGCTCGTTGACGAGATCAGTCCAGGCACCCGAGGACGAGTGGGTGCCATGAACGAAGACAAAGTTGGTCATCAGAGTTCTCCTGTTGCTGTAGGTCGCGACATCGGCCAGATGCTCAGGCTGTCGGCGAGGCGGATCGGTTCGCTGTGGTCGTGGAAGCCGTGGCGGAGGTAGAGCGCTCGGCTGCGGGGTGAGCTGGCCTCCAGGTACGTGCCGAGCCCGAGCGAGTCGGCCCAGGCAAGGCGGTGCCGGAGCATGGCTGATCCGAGGCCGGTCCCGCGGTGCGCAGGGGCGACGCCCATGCAGGGGAGATAGATGTACGCCTGGTCGCGTGGATGTCTTGGTGCGAGTGCCCCGCCGAGCGCCTGCAATCGGTGCGCAGCGGCGGGTATAGGTCGCTTGGACGGCTCGCCGTATGCGGATTGGCCGCGGTTGAGGTGGAGCCAAATTGAGGCGGCCGTGTTGCCTGGTGTGAGGTCGGCTTCGGCGGCGGGGTGAGCCAGGAGCGGGTGGAAGTAGAACGTCGTGGCGAGCTCGATGGTGTCGGGAAAGAGCCAGCGAGTGAGTGGGTCGGTGGTGAAGGCGTCGCTCAGTACGTTGACGACTGTCTCGTACTCGGCGGAGGTGGCACGGCGGATCATGCGTACACCGTACTCACGCACTACTCGAAAACGCTTACACACAAAGACGAAAGTGTTCCACACGCAGGCCGAGTGAACTAGTACACTTGAGCGGTGGAAGCCCGGTACGAGGTCGTTGCCCGCGAACTGCGGATGTTGATTCTGAGTGGGGAGTTGCGCCCGGGAGACCGGGTGCCTTCGGTGCGGGAGATCTCGCGCCGATGGGGGATCGCGATCGCAACGGCCACCAAAGTGATCGGCGTACTCCGCGATGCCGGACTGGTCGAATCCAAGGTTGGTTCAGGCACCGTCGTCGCAGCGCCTCGCCGGCCGCCGGCGCGTCGAGAAGGACGGGCGGTGCTGACCAAGGGGCAGGTGCTGCGGGCTGCTGTGTCGGTGGCGGATGGCGAAGGGGTGCAGGCAGTATCGATGCGGCGGGTGGCGGTTGAGCTCGGAGTCGGGACGATGTCGCTCTACCGCCACGTCCAGGGCAAGGACGAGTTGCTGACCGAGATGGTCGACGCGGTGTTCGGGGAGTACGAGCTCCCCGACCCAGGCCCGGACGGCTGGCGGCCCAAGCTCGAGCTGATCGCCCGCCGGCAATGGGAGCTGTGCCGCCGGCATTTGTGGCTGGCGGCAACAGTCTCGTTCACCCGCCCGCTGCTGGTACCGAATCTGACCGCGCAAACCGAGTGGACCATGCGCGCCCTCGACGGCTTGGACCTACCGATCGAGGACCGGGTACGGGAAGCGCTGAGCCTGCACGGTTTGGTGATCGCGGCGGCCCGGGCGATGGCTGATGAGGTCGAGGCTGAACAGGAAACCGGTGTCAGCCTCGACCGGTGGTGGATGGACAAGCAACGTCGCGCCGACGACCTGCTCGCCGACGGACGTTTCCCGCTGCTGGCAGCTGTCCCAGGCGACGCTGTGGCCGATCTGGGTGAACTGTTCGAGTACAGCCTGGCAAGGCACCTCGACGGCTTCGGGATGCTGGTCAGTCGATCTGGGTGAGCTTCCCGTTGTCGACGTCGTACATGAAGCCGCCGACCAGGATCTCGTCGCCGATCAGCGGGTGCTCGCGGACCGCGGCGACGTCGCGGCGGAGAGCTTCCAGCTGGTCGGGGATGACCGAGATCGGCAGGTAACCGGCCGGCTTCCCGGCGGCGAGTTCGACCTTGGCGCGGAGCTCGTCTTCGGACATCGCGGCCATCGCGCAGCGAGTGTGCGGGATGATCATGATCCGGCGGACGCCGAGCAGCTGGACGCCGAGGACGAGGCCGGTCAGGGTGATCTCGGTGACCCGGCCGCCGGCCGAGCGGAGGACCTTGGCGTCGCCGGGTTTGAGGCCGAGCATTTCCAGCGGCGGGATCCGGGAGTCCATACAGGTGACCAGGCCGATGCCGGCGTGGGCGATCCCGTCGAACCCGCCGTAGTGGAAGTCGGCGACGTACTCGGCGTTCGCGGCGAGCAGGTCGTCGAACCCGCCGCTCATCGCACGCCACCTGAGATTGGGGTACCGGTTTGCAGGATCGACATCGCGAACGGTTCCTTTCCACACGAGTCCGGACGGGGTGGATCTGCGGGCGCACTGGTGACCGGCACGGTCCAGGACCGGCCGTCGGCGTGCCGTACGGTGACGAGTTCCGGACCCTCGTCGGTGACGGTCAAGGCCTCGAGCGCGAGCTCGCCGATGAGCGCGCGGACGGCGACCTCCGCGGCCTGACCGCGCTTGGTCCAGGTGGACCGACCGCGGAGCCCGGTCAGGATGGTTTCGCCGCGGGTGGCGGCGGCGAGCGCCTCGACCGCGGTGCCGGCGGTGAGGTGCCCGTGCATGGTGCCGGCCGGCAGGTACGTAGCGGTCGGCGCGAACCGGTGTCCGCCGAGGTGATTGGCCTCCCACACGCGCCCCGGTGCCCGCTCCGCGAGCGCCGACACCAACGGCCGGCCGAGCAGAGCGCAGCATTCGTCGCGTTTGCCGTTCGTACACACCAGCACGATCGGCTCGTCCACTACCTGCAGGGCAGGCAACGAGGCGAGGGCGGCCGTACGGTCGCCCCGGGCCACCGCGGCGAGATCAAGGTCGGTCAGCTCTGCTGGGTCGGCGATCCGGCCGCCGAGCAGCCAGGTACGCCCTGGGCGGGTCGAGGCGACGAAGACCTGATGGGCCCGTTCCACCGCGTCCGCGTGCCGTCCAGGGGAGCGGATCAGCCCGAACCGTACGTCGGCCTTCTTGCACTTCGCGTCGTACGCCCCGCCGAACACCGGATCGAGGTGACTCTGCGTCGGTGCCTTCGCGCCCCAGGGCCCGGGCTGCTCGACGACGACCCAGCCGGCGGCCACGACCGCGGTGCCCGCCAGCGGCTCGCCCAGCACGCGGCAGTACGTCGAGCACAGACCCGGCCGGCCGGTCGCGTCGGGCGCGTGGGTCACTGAGGGCGCTGGGGGCACTGAAGGCACAGCATCACCGTACGCGAGGTGAGACGCCAGTCCCTCATGCTGATCAGGATGTGTGCACAACACCACGCCGACCGAGCAGTAACACGGCCAGCAGAGCCGCCAGGAACGCACACGCGGCGGCTCCGGCGAAGATCGCGTGAACTTGTGAAACGGCCGCGTCGCGGAGTGCGTCCACGAACGGCCGGCAGGTGCCGGGGGAGTCCGGGCAGAGTTCGTTCGGTGACTTGATGTGGTCGGCGATCGCGTAGTACCGCCGCAGGCCGATCGCGGTCAGCGCCGAAACCCCGACCAGCATGCCGACCATCCGCGCGACCACGACCAGCGCACTCACCAGTCCGTGGCTGCCGGCCGGCGTCGCACCCAGCATCGCCGTGTTCAAGGGCGAAAGCGCGAGCCCGAAACCGAAACCGCAAGCGAGCAGTACGACGGTCGCGGGCCAGTGATCCAGCGCCGTACGGCTCCAGTACGCCATCACCACGAACATTGCCCCGGACAGCCCCAGTCCGGCGCCCGTGATCAGCCCCAGCCCGTACCGGCGGGTCAGCGAGCCGCCGACGACCGCACCGACCGGAAGTGCGATCAGGAAGCGTACGAGAACCAGCGCCGCCGCCAGCTGCCCACCACCTTGGGTGGTCCGCGCGAAGACGGGTACGTCGACCAGCGCCGCGATCAACGCACAACCGATCAGAAAACTGACCACCAGGGAGCCCCACGCCGGACGCGCGCCGAGCAGACCCCGCGGCACAATCGCGGCCTTCGTGCGCCGCTGCCACAACCCGAACGCCACCGCGAAGACGGCGGCCGCGACCAGCAGCCACGGCCCGGCCGGCGACATCAGGTGCTTCTCGGGATCAGCCGTCGCGAAGGCGAGTACGACACCGGCCAGCGCGAGCGCGACCAGCAGCGCGCCGACGAGATCGACCTGCGCCAGTACGCCCGGCAGAACACCGCGAGTGCGCCACAGGACGAGCCCGAGCCAGGCCAGCGCGAGCACCAGCGTGACCACGCCGATCGGCGTCAACAGCCGCGACGTGCCGGTGAACGGTACGAACGGCAGGCCGAGCGTGACACCTGACGCGAGCCGCTGCGGCGCGGTCAGCGTCAGGCCAAGCGCGACACAGGCGAGTACGCCGACGATGCCCGACAGCGGAGGCCATCTTCGCCCGCGAAGCAGCAACGCGAGGACGATCGCGACGGTCAGGTTGAGCCAGAAGATGTACCGCCAGTCAGCCACCGCGAGCACCGCCGCGCCCAGGAGCGGACCGAGCACCGAGCCGAGCTCCTGCACCGCACCGACCACACCGAGCGGCAGTCCACGCCGCTCAGCCGGCCACAGATCAGCGACCAGCGCGAGCGTCGCCGGGACCAGCCCACCACCGCCGACGCCCTGAAGAAACCGACCGGTTACCACCAGGGAGAGGTCGTACGCGCCGGCCGTGACGAGCGATCCGACCGCGAAGAGCAGCAGCGCGCCGACCAGCACTGGCGTACGCCCGACCACGTCCGCGATCCGGCCGATCAGCGGCAGCACGGCGATGTACCCGAGCAGGAACCCGGAGATGATCGGCGCGGCCCGCTGCAGCTCGTCCGCGGACAGCCCGACGCCGGACATCATGTCCGGCAGCGCGAGCACGACCACGTACGTGTCGGCGGCCGCGAAGGCGACCGCGATCGACGCCAGGGTGAGGTGGGTCCTGGGGTTGCTCACCACCGGCCTCACGGCTTGGTGATCTCGACCGTCTCGCCGTACTTGTCCAGGGTGACGTCGTAGCTGCTGGTGGAGCCTGAGTAGAACGGCCCGGTGATGGTGGCCGCGACCAGCTGCTGCGCGTCCTTGTCGATCTTGAACGTGCCGTCGAACTTCCCGTCAGCAGGCGCCTTCGGGAAGATGCCCTGCAGCGCCTTGCCCGGGACGGAGCCGGTGATCTCGGTCAGCACCTTCGAGCCCTGCCGGGTCTCGCCCTTGATCTTCGGGTCGGTCAGCCCAGGCAGCACCGCGGTCAAGCCCTTGGTTGGGTCAAGCAGCAGGGCAGGGTCCGGCGCGCCCAGCTTGTCGAGCTGGGACGGTGGCAGCTCGATGTACGCCGGCGTGAAGGACAGCTTCGCGTACACCTTGCTGCCGACGGCGATCACCTCGGCGTCGATCGGCGAGCCACCGGACCGTACGGTCAGCTTGCCCTTGAAGGCCGGTGCGTGCGTCGCGACACCGTCACCGCTGGCGAGGGTCTGCGCGTTGTCCGGCAGGTCACGGCCGGTCAGCACGATGTGCACGCTGGCGGCGTCGTCGATGGACTTCTTGGCCTCGGTCAGCAGGGTGACGGCGTCGCCACCACCCGACTGGCCGCCACCGCCGCTGTCCTTCTTGCCGTTGCAGCTCGTCAGCGTCAACGCCAGGACAACGGTCGCGCCGAGCGCGAGCAGTCTCTTCACGGGATCAGCCTGCCAGATCGGCGGCGCAGGCAGCGATCGGTTGCGCGACCGGGATGCCGGAGCCGTCCCGCCGCGGGTCGATCGGCGGCAGGTCCACCGGGGCACCGCTGCTGGCACTCGCCTTCAGCGGCGCGGCGCCGATGTAGCCGAGCAGCAACCCGTCCTCGCCCTTGAGCAGTCGCTGGCAGCGCACGCCACCGGTCCCGCGGCCCTTACCTGGGTACTCGCTGAAGGGAGTCACCTTTACGGCGCCGACCTCGGTCCCGGGCAGTGCTGATGACGTACCCGCGATCGTGAGCACGTGCGCCTCGCGACCAGTGTCAACGGCCCCGAAGAAGACCACCTTCGCCCCACTGCTCAACCGGACACCCGCCATACCGCCGGCGGTCCGGCCCTGCGGGCGTACGGCGGAGGCGGGGAAGTGCAGGAGCTGCGCGTCGGACGTGATGAAGCACAACTCCTCCTCGCCCGTCGTCAGCTCGACCGCGCCGACCACCTCGTCGCCGTCCTTCAGACCGACGATCTCCCACGAGTCACGGTTGGACAGGTGATCCGGCACGACCCGCTTCACCACGCCGCCCGCCGTACCCAGCGCGACACCCACCGACTCGGGATCCATCGTGGTCAGCGCCAGCGCCCGCTCACCCGGCTCCAGCGAGACGAACTCGGCGATCGGCGCGCCGCCCTGCAAGTTCGGCGCGCTGGCCGTCGTCGGCACAGCCGGAAGATCGAGCGACTCGAGCCGGATCAACCGGCCTGCGCTGGTGACCAGCCCGTACTGACCACGCGCGGTGCTCTTGATCACGGACACGATCGCGTCGTGCTTGGCCCGGGCGTCGCTCGGGCCGAACGGCTCGACCCCGTTGGTCCGCGCGAGCAGCCCGGTCGAGCTCATCAGGATCCAGCACGGGTCGTCGCTGACCTCGAGCGGCACGGCCGCGGTCTTGGTGGCGCCGGACGACTCCAGCAGTACGGTCCGGCGCGGCGTGCCGTACGTCTTGGCGACCTCGGCGAGCTCGTCGGAGACGGTCTTGCGGAGCAGGTCCTGGTTCTCGATGATCGCGGTCAGGGCCTCGATCTCGCGCTCCAGCTCACCCTTCTCGGTCTCCAGCTCGAGCTTGGAGAACTTGGTCAGCCGGCGCAGCGGCATGTCCAGGATGTAGTTGGCCTGGATCTCGGACAAGTCGTAGATCTCGATCAGCCGGGCCCGCGCGGCAGCGGTGTCATCGCTGCTCCGGATCACCTGGATGACCTCGTCGATGTCGAGGATCGCGATCAGCATGCCCTCGACGATGTGCAGCCGGTCCTGGGCCTTCTGCCGGCGGAACTCACTGCGCCGCTTGACCACGTCGTACCGGTGCTGGAGGTAGACCTCGAGCAGCTGCTTCAGGCCGAGCGTCCGCGGCTGGCCCTCGACCAGGCAGACGTTGTTGACGTGGAACGAGTCCTCGAGCGGGGTCAGCTTGTACAGCTGCTCGAGCAGCGCTTCCGGGACGAAGCCGTTCTTGACCTCGATCACCAGCTGGGTGCCGTGGGTCCGGTCGGTCAGGTCCTTGACGTCGGCGATGCCCTGCAGCTTCTTGCTCTGGACCAGCGTCTTGATCTTCTCGATCACCTTCTCCGGGCCGACCGAGTACGGCAGTTCGGTGACCACGATGCCCTTGCGGCGCGGGGTGACGTTCTCGATCCGGGCGGTGGCGCGCATCTTGAAGCTGCCGCGCCCGGTCGCGTACGCGTCCTTGATGCCGTCCAGGCCGACGATCTTGCCGCCGGTCGGCAGGTCCGGCCCGGGAACGAACCGCATCAGGTCGTCCAGGTCGGCGGTCGGGGACTTGATCAGGTGCCGGAGCGCCTGGATCACCTCGACCAGGTTGTGCGGGGCCATGCTGGTGGCCATCCCGACCGCGATCCCGGCGGCGCCGTTGACCAGCAGGTTCGGGAAGGCGGCCGGCAGCACCGACGGCTCCTCTTCCTGGCCGTCGTAGTTCGGCCGGAAGTCGACGACGTTCTCGTCCAGGCCGTTGGTCATCGCGAGCGCGGACGGCGCCATCCGGCACTCGGTGTACCGCATCGCGGCCGGGCCGTCGTCGAGCGAGCCGAAGTTGCCGTGCGGGTCGATCAGCGGCACGCGCATCGACCAGGTCTGGCCGGTCCGGACCAGGGCGTCGTAGATCGCGCCGTCGCCGTGCGGGTGGTACTTACCCATCACTTCACCGACGACGCGGGCGCACTTCACGTGCGCGCGGTCCGGGCGGATGTTGTTCTCCGCCATCGAGAACAGGATCCGCCGCTGGACCGGTTTCAGCCCGTCCCGCGCGTCCGGCAGCGCCCGCGCGTAGATCACCGAGTACGCGTACTCCAGGTAGCTGGTACGCATCTCGTCGGAGACGTCGATGTCGAGGATGCGCTCCTCGAAGTCCTCGGGTTCGGCGGTGCTGGTACGGCGTGCCATGCGGGTCTACGCACTCCTCGTTCAAACGGTACGGCGCCGCGACGGTCCGGCGCTGTCCACATTGTCCCTGGTCAACGGCTGTTTCCCGGCCGCGACCCGCCCGGTCGGCACTGTCCCGGTCCGCACTGGCCGCCCGGGTGGTCTAGTCCACTGCGGCGGCCGGCTGGGACCGGCGCAGCAGGTACGTGGTCGGGGCCAGTGCGGACCCTACCGCCAGGGTCAGACAAAGTCCGCCGATGCCCAGCAGCACACCCCAGGGAACGGTCACCGGTACGTCGGCGACGCCCGCCGTCATCGCGTGCCGGATCAGGATGCCGACCGTGAGGGTGATCGCGGTGCCGAGGCTGAGCGCGACCGCGCCGACCAGGGAGGACTCCCAGAGCACCATCCGCCGGATCTGCGCGGGTGTCGCGCCGAGCAGCCGCGAGGTGATGAACTCGTGCCGCCGCTGCAGACTGCCCATCAGCAGGGTGTTGGCGATCGCGATCGCGCTGTAGAGCGCGGCCGGTCCGAGCAGCAGGATCAGCCCGAACTGGTTGCCCTTCCGCAGCCCGGCGGCCTGGTCAGCCTCCCAGTCCACCGCGAGCTGGGCATTCGGCAGCTTCTTGACCAGATCGCCCGGATCCACGCCGGCGACCGGCAGCACGAAGCTCCGGTCCGGCTGGACGGTCGGGGCGTGCTTCCGGGCCAGGTCCATCGGGATCAGGTACGAAGCGCTCACGCTGAACGTGTCTTTCACGATCGCCACCACCCGCAGCCGCACGCGGGTTTTGTCGGCGAACACCATCGGGATCTCGTCACCGACCTTGTAGTGCTCGACGCTGGCCGCCGACTTGCTGACCGCCACGGTGTTCCCGGTCAGGTCGCGCAGATCGCCGGAGCGCGGCGTCATGTCCCGTGTACGGCTCGCGATCGCGGGATCGATGCCCTCCGCGTCCTCGAGCTGCGCGTACTCGTCCGAGATCCGCACCACCTGGATCGGCAACGGAGCATCCACCACATCGACGTCTGAACCGGTCACCGCCGCCGGACCGTTGACGACGATCGGCGCGCGGACTGCGTCCCGGATGCTCGCCGCCTCGCTGTCGGCGGCGAAGCTCAGGCTGAGGACCATCGATCCGGCGATCGCCGAGATGGACAGGATCGGCGCCGCCAGCGACGCACTCCGGCGCGGTGCCGCGATGACGTTGCTGCGGGCCAGCCGCCCGGACACATTGGTCCACGCGACCAGCGGCGCAGCCCACAACCGCCCGACCAGCGGTACGACGAGCGGTGCGAGCAGCGTCAGCGCGATCACCAGGATCATCGGCGTGAACATCGCCAGCGGTACGGCGCCCTCGCCTGTGGACGGCCGGATCAACGTCAGCATCGCGATCGCCCCGGCGAAGAACAGTGCGCCGAACACGATCCGTACCGGACCGATCCGTGGTGGCTCCAGGGCGGCCTCGCGGAGTGCGTCGATCGGCCCGACCTTTCCGGCCCGCTTGGCGGCCGACCGCGCCCCGAGCATCGCGACCACCAAGCCAGCGCCGACCGCGATCGCCAGCGGCGCCCAGGGCGAGGCCGGCTCCAACTTCACCGGCGCCAGCTCGGTGTACGACGCCTTGCTGAGCAGCAGTGGCGTAGCGAGGTGTGCAGCGAGCGCTCCGGTCAGCGCGGCGCCCAGGGCGACCACCAATGCCTCGCCGAGGATCATCCGGCGGATCTGCCGGGGCGTGGCGCCGATCAGCCGGAGCAGTCCGATCTCCCGGCGCCGCGACGCGACCACGAAGGCGAACGTACTGGCGATGACGAAGACGGTGATGAAGCCACTGATCGTGCCGACCATGCTCAGTACGGTCTGCAGCCCGGACACGTCGTCGTGAGTCAGTGCGACGCGCTCAGTGTGCGGTGGGGTGTCCCGACCGCCCAGGGTGGTGACAGTGATGCTTGCGGCCTTCGGGCCGCTGTACGCGATGGTGGCGGCGGTTGCTGTGGCAGCCAGACCGAGTAGGAACACTCCGACAGCCAGTGCGACGAACGCACCCGCGTACAGCGATCTGTGCCGGCCGACGGTCTGCCGGCTGAGGTAGAACATCACTTCTCCAGGTCACTCATCGCAGCGGCGATCTGCGCCGGGTTGGCCCGGTCCAGGTGCCCGGCGAGCAGTCCGTCCGACAGGAACAGCACCCGCTCGGCGTACGCGGCCGCGACCGGGTCGTGGGTGACCATGACAACGGTCTGACCCGCGCGGTCGGTCGCGTCGCGGAGCAGTGCGAGTACCTGGCGGCTGGTACCGCTGTCCAGCGCCCCGGTCGGCTCGTCGGCGAAGAAGACCGACGGGCGGGTGATCAGGGCCCGTGCGATCGCCACTCGTTGCTGCTGGCCACCGGACAGTTCCGCCGGGCGGCGCTTGGCCTTGCCGTCCAGCCCTACCTGGTTCAGCACGCCGTGTACGTCATTGCGGGCCGGCCGCTTTCCGGTCAGGCGGAGCGGTAGCGCCACGTTGTCGTACACGGTCAGGGACGGCAGCAGGTTGTACGCCTGGAAGACGAAGCCCATCTCCGCGCGGCGCAGTTTGGTGAGCTCCACTTCGCTCAGGCCGTTCAGGTTGATCCCGTTGAGGACGACGGCGCCGCTGGTCGGCTGGTCGAGTCCGGCCGCGCACTGCAGCAGCGTCGACTTGCCGGAGCCGGACGGGCCCATCACCGCGGTGAACGAGCCGCGCGCGAAGTGGTACGTGACACCGCGCAGCGCGTCGACCGCTCCGGCCTTGGAGCGGTACGTCTTGGTGATGCCGTCCAGCAGGAGCGCCGGCGGCTCGCCGGGGGCGACGGAGGGGTACATGGGCGCGGTAGCGGTCATGGTTCCAAGCCAACCGGAATGCCACGCCGCTGACCCTGGCCTGTGGGTGAGAGCCGCAGTAGCGCGCACGCTACCGCTGGAGAGGCGTACCGCCGCCTAGGGTTGGCACGTGGATGACCCGAAGACGGTGTGGGCAGCGATGGCGTCGCCGCGCTACCTCGTCTCGTCCTGGCCGTGGCGGGTGTACGCCTACCTGCTGACCTCCATCCCGGCCGGTGCGCTGGCGCTGTGCGTACTGGTCGGAGCTGCCGGCCTCGGTGCCGTACTCAGTCCGATCTTCATCGGGATCATGATGATGATGGCGTTCCCGCTGATCGGCGCGGGCATCGGCTGGTTCGAACGGTGGCGGGCCGGGCTGCTGCTCGTCGACGGGATCAAGAGTCCGCACGCCAAGCTCCCGCTCGGGCTGTCGCTCCGGGAGCGGTACAAGTTCCGCCGCCGTGAGCAGTCGTCGATGCGGGCGCTCGGGTACTCGGTCGTGTACTCGGTGTTCGTCTGGCCGTTCAGCGCCTTGTTCGGGGGACTGAGCGCCACCGTGCTGCTCATCACCCTCGCGACACCGCTGCTCTCGGAGACCGGCGATGTGCAGATGTGGTCGTGGAAGATCAACTCGATCGCGGAAGGGTTGCTGTTCACGGTCCTGTTCGGGCCGCCTTTCTTCGCGATCAGCTCGTACCTGCTGGGGGCGATCGCGGGCGCCGAGGTCGAGCTGGCGAAGGCGATGCTCGGTCCGCGGCAGGAGGAGCTGCAGCGGAACCTGGCGGAGATCCGGCGATCCCGCCTGGACCTGGTGGACGCGTTCGAGACCGAGCGGGTGCGGATCGAGCGGCACCTGCACGACGGCGTGCAGCAGCGGCTGGTCGGCCTGACCATGACCCTCGGCCTGGCCGAGCTGGATCTGCCGGAGGGGGAGGGGCGCCGGCTGGTCGTCAAGGCGCACTCCGAGGCGGAGGCCGCGCTCGCGGACCTGCGGGCCGCGGTACGGGGCATCCACCCGCGCGTACTGGTCGATCATGGCCTTGAGGCGGCCGTCCGTGAGGTCGCGGACCGGATGCCGCTGCCGGTCGTACTGACCATGTCGGTGCCGCGGTTGCCGACGCCGATCGAGGCGGCGGCGTACTTCGTCGTCAGTGAGGCGCTGTCGAACGTGGCGAAGCACGCCCAGGCGACCAAGTGCGAGGTGACCGGCTGGGTGGATCGCGACCAGCTGGTCGTGAACGTACGCGACGACGGGATCGGCGGGGCGACGCTGGGTGGTGGGACCGGACTGACGGGGCTGGTGACCAGGCTGGACGCGCTGGGCGGCACACTCGACGTCGACAGCCCACCCGGTGGGCCGACCCGACTGAGGATGGAGTGCCCGTGCCGACTCGGCGACTGAGCATCGTGCTGGCCGAAGACTCGCTGCTGCTGCGCGAGGGTTTGGCGAGCATCCTGGACCGCGCCGGTCATGACGTCCGCGACACCGTGGGGGACGCGGACACGCTGCTGGCGGTGGTGCGGAAGGAGCCGCCGGACCTGGTGATCACCGACGTGCGGATGCCGCCCGGGCACAGCGACGAGGGCCTGCGGGCCGCGGCCGCGATCCGCGACGAGCTGCCGGCGATCGGCATCCTGGTGCTCTCGCAGTACGTCGCCGACGCGTACCTGTCATCGTTGCTGGAGACAACCACCGGCGGAATCGGGTACCTGCTGAAGGACCGCGTCGGTCATGTCACCGAGTTCCTGGAGTCACTGGACCGGGTTGCGAGCGGCGGTACCGTGGTGGATCCGGAGGTGGTCCGGCAGCTGCTGGCACGCCGCCGCAACGACGGTCCGCTGGCGGCACTCACCCCACGCGAACTGGAGGTACTCGCCCTGATGGCCGAAGGCCGCGTGAACGCGTCCATCGCCGAGCAACTGGTGGTCAGCGAGGCCGCCGTCCGCAAACACGTCGGCAACATCTTCGCCAAACTGGACCTCGACGACGGCCGCGACCGCCGAGTCTCCGCCGTCCTCACCTACCTGAGAGGCTGACCGGATGACGTTCACGATTGACAGTTCGACTGGGTTTGGGAAGCGGATTGAGCGGCAGCTAGCGGATGAGACGGTGGTTTGGCTGACGACCGTTGGCAAGTCGGGGACGCCGGCGCCCAATCCGGTGTGGTTCTTGTGGCATGACGGCGAGATTTTGATCTGTAGTCAGCCGGGGAAGGCGAAGCTCCGGAACGTGGCCGCGCGGCCGCAGGTGGCGGTGAACGGCTCGGGATGACGCCGGAGGAGTTTCATGCGTCGTACTCGGTGCTGATCCGGATCACTCCGGAGAAACTGCGCGGTTTCTGATCAGTTCAGGTAGCCCTCGACCGTGTCCGACGAGCGGGCGGTGGCGTCGTCCGGGTTCTCGCCGAACTCACGCTTCGCGCGCCGCTGCCGGAGCAGGTCCCAGCACTGGTCCAGCTCCACTTCGAGCGCACGCAGCCGCGTCTGCTCGTCGGTGTCGCCGCCCTGCCCGGCCGCGTGCTTGGTCCGGAGCTCGTGCTCTTCCGCCACAAGCTCGTCGATCCGGCTGAAGATGCTCTTGTCGTCGCTCATGGGGAAACCGTACGCCCGTCCGGCAGCCGTGAGCGGGACAACAGCTCGGTGAGGACCAGGATCGCGATCGCCTCGGCGGCGACCAGGCCGATCAGAACGACCAGCTGAAGCGCCGCGGCCTGAACGGGGGAGGCGCCACCCAGCACCATCCCGACGAAGGCACCGGGGAGCGTCACCAGGCCGACCGTTCGGGTCTGGTCCAGCGCGGGCAGCAGCGCGTCGCCGGCGACCGGGCCGACGACCAGCTTGAACGCATCCGGCTGCAGCAGCCCGATGGACAGTCCGGCTTCGAACTCCCCGAACCGGTTCCCGTACTCGCCCAGCACCCGCCGCCCGGCCAGCGTGGTCGCGGTCATCGCGCCACCGACGATGATGCCGCCCATCGGCAGGATGCTCGCCGGGTTCCGCGGTACGACACCAGGCAGGATCAACAGCAACAGCACGGCGAACGCCCCACCCCCGATCGCCGCCGCACAGTACGCCCACTGCCCCGGGATCTTCGCGGTGTGCTGAAGCCGCCGCGTACTCGTCACAGTGGCGACGACGAACATCAACCCGACAAACGCGATCGCGCCCACCGTGTACTGCAGCGCGACGCCGACGACCGCACCGACAGCAGCCAACTGCACAACCGCACGCAGCGCCGCGGTGACGATCCCCTTGTCGTGGCGCAGGCCCGCGTACCGGGACGCAGCGACGCCGATCGCGATCAGCAAGGGCAGGACGACAACAGCTGCCCAGCCGAGGCCGGTGTGAAAGGACATCCAGGTCTACTTGAAGTCGGCCTCGTCATACGTCTGGCCGCTCGTACCGCTTTCCACCTTGGCCGCCTCGTCCGCGCGCAGCTCGACGCGACGGATCTTCCCGGAGATCGTCTTCGGCAGCTCGGCGAACTCGAGCCGGCGGATCCGTTTGTACGGCGCCAGGTGCTCGCGGCAGAACGCCAGGATCTCCCCGGCCAACTCCCGCGACGGCTCATGCCCGGCCGCCAGCACCACGTACGCCTTCGGCACCGCCAGCCGGACCGGATCCGGCGACGGCACCACAGCGGCCTCCGCGACCGCCGGATGCTCGATCAGCACCGACTCCAGCTCGAACGGCGAGATCCGGTAGTCACTCGCCTTGAACACGTCGTCCGAGCGCCCGACGTACGTGATGTACCCGTCGGTGTCCCGGCTCGCGACATCACCGGTGTGGTAGTACCCGTTCCGCATCACCTCGTCGGTCAACTCCTGCGCGTCCCGGTAACCGCGCATCAGCGGTACCGGCGCGGGCGCGAGCTCGATGCAGATCTCGCCGTCGTCGCCGATCTCGTCGCTGGCCGGGTCGATCAGCGCGATGCTGTACCCGGGCAGCGGCCGGCCCATCGAGCCGAGCTTCACCGGCTGGCCCGGCGGATTCCCGATCTGTGCGGTCGTCTCGGTCTGCCCGTACCCGTCCCGGATAGTGATGTCCCAGGCGTTCCGGACCTGCTCGATCACCTCGGGGTTGAGCGGCTCACCGGCCGAGATGCACTCCCGGATTTTCACATCCACAGCCGTCAGGTCCGCCTGGATGAGCATCCGCCAGACCGTCGGCGGTGCGCAGAAGGTGGTCACCCCGTACGCCTGCAGGACGCCCAGCATCCGGTCGGCGTTGAAGCGCGGGTAGTTGTACAGGAAGACAGTCGCCCCGGCGTTCCACGGCGCGAAGACATTGCTCCAGGAGTGCTTCGCCCAGCCAGGGGATGACACGTTGAGGTGTACGTCGCCCGGTTGGAGGCCGATCCAGTACATGGTGGACAGATGCCCGAGCGGGTAACTGACCTGCGTGTGCTCGACCAGCTTCGGCTGGCTGGTCGTACCGGAGGTGAAGTAGAGCAGCAGCGCGTCGTCGGCGGCAGTGTCGACCACGGGGATCGGTCCGTCGTACGCGGCACTGTCCGGGTAGTGCAGCCACCCGTCGGCAGGTGCGCCCACGGCGACGCGGATGCACTCGTCCGCGATCCCGGCGTACCGCCCGGCGTCGGCGCCACTCGTCACCACGACCCGCACGTTGCCCCGCGCGATGCGGTCGGCCAGGTCGGCGTCGGTGAGCAGCGTGGTCGCGGGGATCATCACCGCACCGGCCCGGATGCAGGCGAGCATGGTCTCCCACAGCTCGACCTGGTTCCCCAGCACGATCAGCACCCGGTCACCCGGCTTCAGCCCGGCCTGGGTGAGCCACCCGGCGACCTGACGGGACCGCTCGGCCATCTCGGCGTACGTGCGCGTGCTGACCTGACCGTCCTCTTCGACGATCGTCAGCGCCGCGACCTCCGGCTGCTCGACCGCCAGCGCGTCGAACCAGTCCCGGGCCCAGTTGAACCGCTCGAACCGCGGCCAGCTGAAGTCCCGGTACGCGGTCTCGTAGTCGTCGCGATGAGCGACCAGGAAGTCGCGCGCCGCCCGGAACTCCCGGGTCACGTCCGAAGTGCTCTGCTCCGTCGCCATGGTCCGCACATTACCCATTCATCAGCTGTTCAGCGCGAGAACACAACCGGCCACGACCAGTGGCGTCAGGATCAGCCCGCGCCACAGGAACGACCACCAGGAGATGCGTACGCCGGCGGCGCGGCAGCGCGACCGCCAGAGCAGAGTGGCCAGAGAACCCCACAGGGTGAGCAGGCACCCGCAGTTGACGCCGATGAGCAGCGCCATCATCCGGTGCGGGTCGCTGGACGCCACTGGCTCCATCGCGAGGTACGCCGGGAGGTTGTCGAACAGGTTCGCGCCCAGGGCGGCGGTCGCGCTCAACCGCAGTTCGGAGGTAGTACCGGCCACCTGGCGCAGTACGTCTTCCAGACCGTGGTTGCTGAGGAAGTTCACCACTGTGAACAGCACGACCACGCCGAGTACGAGCTTGTAGGGGATCAGGGACCACCGCAGCTCACCGCGCCGCCGGACCGCGAACAGGATCACCAGGATGATCGCACCGGCGCTGGCCGGCCAGGCAACTTGGACACCGGATACGAAAGCAGGCCCGAGGAGTACACAGACTGCAGTGGAGCCCCAGAACAGCACCTTGTCATCGACCGGTGGAGTGGGCGGCACCTCGTACGTGCGGGTGAGGTCGCGATGGAAGAGGAGGGCGAGTACGCCGACTGTGATGACGATGGCTGCGATTGCCGGTCGCCAGCTCACTGACAGGTAGTTGACGTTCAGCTGGCGGAACGGGTGCAGGGCGAGCAGGTTGGTGAGGTTCGACACCGGCAGCAGCAGCGAGGCCGTACCGGCCAGCCAGACCGTGGTGAACGCGAACAGCTTCGGCGGGATGTTCAGCTGACGCGCCATCGACAGTACGACCGGCGTCAGCAGTACTGCACACGTGTCCAGGGAAAGCACGATCGTCAGACCCGTAGCCAGGACGACAACCAGCAGCCACAGCCGCCAGACCCGTCCGCGCGCCAGGTGAGCCGCCTCCCGCGCCGCGACGTCGAACACCTTCGCGCGGTCGGCGAGCTCGGCGATCACGGTCACCGCGACCAGGAACACCAGCACCGGCGCGATCCGATCGGCCAAATTCACAACCTCCGAGACAACTGTTTGAGTACGCTGGCCGAGTGACGGCGCCGGACCAGTATGACCACGCGCCCCCGGACGGCTATCCGGTGGAGTACGAGGCTGATGTCGTGCTGCGGGACGGTGCGACCGCGCACTTGCGGCCGATCACGCCGGATGACGCCGCGTTGCTGGTGGCGTTCTATGCGCGGGTGTCCGAGCAGTCCAAGTACTATCGGTTCTTCGCGCCGTACCCGCAGCTGTCCGACCGGGACGTGGCGCGGTTCACTCAGGTCGACTATCACGACCGGCTCGCGTTGATCGTCACGGTCGGTGACGAAATGATCGGCGTCGGGCGGTACGAGCGCACCGGCCGGCGGACCGCCGAAGTCGCGTTCCTGATCGAGGACGCGCACCAGGGCCGCGGCCTCGGCCAGCTGCTGCTCGAACACCTCGCCCAGGCCGCCCGCGAGAACGGGATGGCCCGGTTCGTCGCCGAGGTGCTGCCGGACAACCGGAAGATGATCACCGTCTTCACCGAGGCCGGGTACAAGGTCGCGCGTGAGTTCGAGGACGGCGTGATCATGGTCGAGTTCGACATCGCGCCGACGGACACCTCGTTCGGCGTGATGCAGGCCCGCGAGCAGCGCTCCGAAGCGCTCTCCATCGCGCGGCTGCTGACCCCGGGCAGCGTCGCGGTGATCGGCGCCAGCCGGCGCGAAGGCACGATCGGCAACGCCCTGCTGCGGAACCTCCGCGACGGCGGGTTCCCGGGCCGGTTGTACGCGGTCAACACCGACACCCTGGTCGACGAGATCGAGGGCGTACCCGCGTACCCGACGATCCGTGAAGTCCCGGACACCGTCGACCTGGCCGTGGTCGCGGTGAAGGCGGAGATGGTCGCCGACGTCGTGCTGGACTGCGCCGCCAAGGGCGTCCGCGGGCTGGTCGTGGTGTCCAGCGGCTTCGCCGAGATCGGTGACGAAGGGCGGCAGCGGCAGCGGTACCTGGTCGGTCTGGCCCGCTCGTACGGCATGCGCGTGATCGGACCGAACGCGCTCGGCCTGATCAACACCGCCACCGGTGTCTCGCTGAACGCCACGCTGTCACCGCTGATGCCGAGCAAGGGCCGGGTCGCGTTCTTCTGCCAGTCCGGCGCGCTCGGCGTACCGATCCTGGCCGACATGGCCGGTCGTGGCCTCGGCCTGTCCAGCTTCGTCTCGGCCGGCAACCGCGCGGACGTGTCCGGCAACGACCTGATGCAGTACTGGTACTCCGACGAAGCGACCGAAGTGGTGCTGCTGTACTTGGAGTCGCTCGGCAACCCGCGCAAGTTCAGCCGCGTCTCGCGCCGGCTGGCCGGACGCAAACCGGTGATCGCGCTGAAGTCCGGGCGGGCCACGCAGGGCGTACCGGTCGGGCAGATGGTCCGCCGCAGCCAGTTGCCGCCAGCAACCATTGAGTCGATGTTCCGGCAGAGCGGCCTGATCGGTGTGGACACCACCGGTGAGCTGTTCGACGTCGCCCAGCTGCTCGCGCACCAGCCGCTGCCGAAGGGCCGCCGGGTCGCGATCGTCTCGAACTCCGACGCCCTGACCTTGCTCGCGCTCGACACGATGGCCGGCTGCGGGCTGGAGGCGGCCGGCGAACCGCGGAACCTGCGCGCCGACGCGACCGCCTCCGACTTCGGGCTCGCGCTTTCGGAGGTGTTCGCCGACGAAAAGGTGCACTCGGTGGTGGTGATCTACACACCGCCGGTGCAGTCGAACGGCGGCGAGGTCGCCCAGGTACTGGCCGCGGCCGCCGCCGACTCGGAGAAGCCGGTCGTGTCGACCTTCCTCGCCTCCCGTAGCGTCCCCGAGGAGCTGCGGGTACCGGACGAGGACGGCGGCGCGGCCCGCGGATCGATCCCGTCGTTCCTGAACCCGCAGTACGCGGTCGGTGCGCTCGCGAAGGCCACCCAGTACGCCGAGTGGCGGCGGCGCTCCGACAGCCGGATTCCGGATCTACCGGACGTGGACACCGCCGGGGGAGAGGACTTCGTCGCGGAGTTCCTGCAGCGGCACCCGGCCGGCAGCGAGCTGGACGAGGCGGACCGGCAGCGGCTGCTGAGCTTCTACGGGATTCCGGTGCTGCCGGCGTTCCCGGTGCTGAGCGCGGACGAGGCGGTCGACCGGGCGGCGGACCTCGGCTTCGAGGTGATCCTCAAGGCGACGGCGGAGCAGTGGCGGATGCGGCCGGACCTTGCCGACATCTGGCGGCACATCCACGACGAGGACGACATGCGGGCCGCCTGGGCCGAGATGACGCACACCTTCGGCGTCGCGTCGGACCCTGCCCGGGCGCAGTTCGTGGTCCAGAAGATGGCGCCGCCAGGCGTACCGGTGGTGATCTCGACCATCGAGGACGTGTCGTTCGGGCCGGTGGTGACGTTCGGTCTGTCCGGTGTGGCGACCGACCTGCTGGGCGATCGGTCGTACCGGATGCCGCCGCTGACGACGCGGGACGCGGCCGAGATGGTGCGCGAGGTGAAGGCCGCGCCGCTGTTGTACGGCTACCGAGGCTCCGATCCGGTCGACATCTCCGCGATCGAGGACCTGCTGCACCGGGTCTCGCGGCTGACGCTCGACCTGGAAGAGGTCGTCCGCCTGGACCTGCGCTCCGTACTGGTCTCCGCGCAGGGCACGACCGTGCTCGACACCCGCGTACGCATCGCCCCGAACGAGAAGCCACGGCAGGACACACCCGCCCGCAGGCTCACCTAGGCCGCGTGTAGACGCTGTTCTCGCGGTTGAGCAGGCGCGCGTCGACCAGCTCGCGCCGAAGCGCCGCGTGGTCGGGATGCCAGCGGTTGAGGATCTCGTTGACCTCGGTCTCCGGGTACGCACGACCGGTCTCGAAGCTCAGCACCAGGTACTCGAGCACGACCCGCAGCTTCTCCGGGAAGGTCGGGAAGTGCGTCAGCCGGCCGTCCCGGATGAACGACTTGAGGACATTGTCCCGCGCCGGATCGGGATCCAGCGGTACGCGTTCCGGCCGCCCTTCGCGAACCGCGTCCTTGAAGGCGTCCTCGTCCGCGCTGAAGCCGTCCCGGCTCGCCGCGATCAGCCCGCCCTTGGTCAGCCGCTGCAGTGCCTTCGTCACCACCGGCGCGGGCAGCCCGGCGCGGCCGGCAATCTGCTCGGGAGTGGTGGCGCCGAGGACGATCGCGGAGTACGTGCGCAACCTCGACGGTTCGGCCAGCAGACCACACAGCTGATCGGCGTTCATACGTTTCACGCTAACGCCGGTGGCAACCGGATTTTGCCATCACAAGAGCATGACAAGATTTGCGCATGCAGCCTGGACCGCAGAACGCGATCACCGATGTCCCTGGAATCCTGGTCGGCCAGGTCGAGCGCCTGGATCCGCCGTACCTGACCGGTACGACTGTCGTGTACGCACCGGCGACCGCGGTCGCGGGCGTGGATGTCCGCGGCGGCGCGCCCGGTACGCGGGAGACGGATCTGCTCTCGCCGGTGAACTCGAACGGCGGCGTGAACGCGATCGTACTGACCGGCGGCAGTGGGTTCGGTCTGGACACGGCCGGCAGCGTGATGCGCTGGCTGGAGCAGCGCGGCGAGGGCGTCCGCGTCGGCCAGGGCGACCACGACGTCGTACCGATTGTGCCGACCGCGGTGATCTTCGACCTGGCCCGCGGCGGCGACTTCACGGCTCGTCCCGAAGCGTCCTGGGGCGCGGACGCGATCGCCGCCGCGACCGACGGACCGGTTGCTCTGGGCAACCACGGCGCAGGCGCCGGTGCCCGGGCGCGCTCGCTCAAGGGTGGCGTCGGCTCGGCGAGCGTGCGGCTGGACGATGGGACGACTGTGGGCGCGCTGGTGATCGTGAACGCGGCCGGTTCGACGGTCGACGCCGACGGCAACCTGTACGGCGCCCGGCTCGGCCTCGGTGACGAGTTCGCCCAGTTGCGTACGCCGACCGAACCGCCGCCGGCCGCGGCGCCCGGACGCAATCTGATTCCCGGCCCGCCGATGAATACCGTGATCGCCGTCGTCGCCACCGACGTACCGCTCGACAAGGCAGCCACCACCCGGATGGCAATGGTCGCGCACGACGGCCTGGCCCGCGCCCTCGACCCCATCCATACCCTGGTCGACGGCGACAGCATCTTCGCCCTGTCCACTGCGCCCCAACCGGCAGCGACGGGCCTGCCGCGGCTGAGCGTTACAGATCCAGCTGCCCTGGCTCAGCTCGAGACCGTGTACGCCGCAGGTGCCCGCACCCTGTCCCGTGCGATCGTCCACGCCATGCTCAACGCCGAGTCCGTCGACACACCAACCGGCACCATCCCGAGCTACCGCGACGCCTTCCCGTCGGCCTTCCGGACCGACTGACGTACGACTCAGGTCGTACGCCGAATGGCTGAAGGGCGCCGGAAGACGACCTGAACACCGGTCCGCGGTCCGACGATTCCAGGCCGCGGACGCGAAAGGCTCTGGACCATGAACTTCCAGAGTCCCCAGTCGCAGGTTGTGCTCAGTGGGCACGGCCTGGTGAAGCACTACGGTCCCGTCGTCGGTCTGGCCGGTGTGGACGTTGCTGTCCGGTCCGGCGAGGCGCTTGCTGTGATGGGCCCGAGCGGTAACGGCAAGACCACGCTGCTGCATGTGCTGGCCGGCATCCTCACACCAGACCAGGGCGAGGTGTGGCTCGGTGGCGAGCGGGTCGACCAGCTGAACGACGCCGGCCGGACCGTACTGCGCCGTCGCCGCCTCGGCTTCGTCTTCCAGGACAACCAACTGCTCGCGGAGCTGCCCGCGGACGAAAACGTCGCGCTGCCGCTGATGGTGGACGGGATGAGCCGCCGGGAGGCAGTCGGTCGGGCGCGCACGACGTTGGCGCAGGTAGGTCTGGCCGCTGAGGCCGGGCGGCGGCCGGGGGAGCTGTCCGGTGGCCAGGCGCAGCGGGTCGCGATCGCGCGTGCACTGGTCGGCGAACCACAGGTGGTGTTCGCCGACGAGCCCACGGGCGCATTGGACGCCGCCACTGGCTCCCAGGTCATCGACCTGCTCGTCGGCGCGGCAACCCACCGCGGCGCAGCAGTAGTGGTCGTCACCCATGACAACGCAGTAGCCGCACGCTGCCACCGCACCCTCCACATCGTCGACGGTCGAGTCAGCACCCCCGCCGCAGCCGGACCAGCCTGGACGGGAGTCCAGCAGTGAACCCGATGACTGACCTCGGCCTGCGGTTCGTCCGGCGGCCGGGGCCAGGTGGGCGCGCGGCCAACCTGGCCGCACTGGGTGCAACCGCGGTCGTCGCGCTGCTGGTCACCTTCCTGATCGCCGGCTCGCTCGGCCTGGCGCACCGCTCGGACCGGATCGGCTGGCGCAGTTCGGACAAGGCCGACCCGGCAACGGCGATCGGCATGCTGAACCTGGACGACCGGCAGCACGTCGACGGCCACCGTTTGTCCGTACTGGAGCTGGCCACGCTCCGCCCGAACGAGGAAGCGCCGCCACCAGGCCTGAGCCACACGCCGAAGCCGGGTGAGGTCTTCGTATCGCCGGAGGTCGCCAAGCACTGGTCCAGCCTCAGCAAGCAGTACGGTCTCGCGCAACCGACCGGTGTGATCACCAGCAAGGGCCTGTCGTCGCCGGAAGAGTTCATCATCATCCGCGGCGTCGAGAAGGTCTCCACCGACGGCAATCCGCAGCACGTCAGCACCTGGAACGACAAGATGTGGGACAGCCGCATGGTCGCGCTGCTGATCGCCGTGGCCTTCGGCATCACGCTCGTACTGTTCCCGATCCTCAGCCTGGTCGGACAGGCAGCTGGAGTAGCGGCCAAGCGGCGTGAACACCGGCTGGCCGCACTGCGCTTGGCAGGTGCCACGCGGATGCAGGTGCTGTGGCTAAGTGCGGTCGAACAAGCAGTACTTGGTGCAGTCGGTGCAGTGATCGGACTGGTCGGCTACACGGCTCTGAGCCCGCTGATCGCACAGATCCCGCTCGGCGGCGGACGCTGGTACGTCGGCGACATCACCGTGACCTGGTGGACCGTTCTCGTCGTACTGGTTGCCGTACCGGTGTTGTCGGTCGTCAGCGCACTGATCGGACTCGGACGCGTCAGCATCACCCCACTGGGTGTCGTACGCGGCCAAACGCGCAAGGGCGTCAGCGTGCTCCGCCTGGGACTGCTACTGATCGGCCCGCTGGTGCTGGCGTACTACGGGATGCAGGCGGCGCTACTGCCCTTGCTGATCGGAGTGGGGTTCGCGGCGCTTGCCGTACGCATCATCGGACCGTGGGCGGTGCAGCTGGTCGGTAGGACGATGGCGAACCTGGCGAACGGACCGGTGACCCTGCTGGCCGGCCGCCGGCTGGTCGACGACCCGAAGGGCGCTTTCCGCCCGGTAGCCGCGCTGGTGCTGTCCGGGTTCGTCACCGGCTTCATCTCGGTCTTCATGCCACCCGGTGACGACGACCCGAGCTTCACCGACATGCGGATCGGCGTAGCACTACTGATGTCGCTGGTGTTCCTGACTGTTGCTGCATCCACTGCAGCGGGTGCAGTCGGTACGGCACTCGATCAGGCGGCACCTGCCCGTGCCTTGCGGCGTTCCGGCGTACCACTGCGAGTGATCGAGCGCGCATCCCGGTTGGCGGCTGTAGTGCCAGTCATCGGCGTCGGCCTGCCTGTCGTCGGGTTCGGTGCGCTGTGCGGGCTGGCACTGAGTGGCGGCAAGGTGATCACGCAGGGGAGTTCCGGAGTCATTCTCCTGCTCGGACAGGTCGTCGTGGGCCTCGTACTGGTCGCGGTCGCGGGTGCCGCCGGTGCGCCGGTGCTGCGGAAGGCAAGCGCGAACTGATCGCGATTGTCCACAGGAGAGCCGCAGGGTGGGACGGCCGGGGCCGTGGTCGTGCGAGGATGAGGGCATGCGTGACCTGAATACACCGGAGCTCGTGGACGCGTCGGAAGACCTGCGCGACGCGATCGACCGGTGCGGCTACTACCCCGACGTGGTGACGGACTCGCTCGAGGTGGCGATCGCCGGTGAACCGATCCGGGCCTACATGCTGCAGCACGAGCCCACCTTCGACCGGGACGAGGTCCGGCGGCACATCACCATCCTGGCGCTGACCCCGAGCCGGCTGATCGTCGGGCACACCGACGAGCACGCCGCCGACGAAGTGATCCGGACGCCGTACGCGTCGACGTCCACCGAGGCGATCCCGCTGCAGCGGGTGAACGCGGTGGTCGTCAACCGGGTGGTACCGAACCCGGCCGGCTACGGCGCCGGCAAGGCGGACCCGGCGATCGCCGGCGGCGGTGAGGTGGTGCTGACCATCGGGTGGGGCATGGTGAACCGGATCGACCTGGAGCCGGCCGTCTGCGCCGACCCGAACTGCGAGGCCGACCACGGCTACACCGGCTCGGTCGCCGCCGACGACATCTCGCTGCGGATCAGTTCCGCCGCGGACGGCCCGGCCGGCATCCAGCAGGTGCTCGAGTTCGCCAAGGCGCTCTCGTTCGCCACCAGCAGGTAGTGCCGTGATCGTGCCGGTCGCCCCGCAGTACGGTGGCGGATCGCTCGCCGACGTCCTGCCCTCGATCGCCGGGGCCCTGTCGGTGCCGGGCGACACCAACCGCCTCGACCTGCCACCGGCCGCGCGGTACGCCGTGCTGTTGTTCGACGGCCTCGGCTGGAATCTGCTGCAGCGGTACGCCGAGTCCGCGCCGTACCTGACGTCGCTGATGCCCGCGAGCCGCAGCCTGACCGCCGGGGTGCCGTCGACAACCGCGACGAGTCTCACCAGCCTCGGCACCGGCCTGCCGCCGGGCGCGCACGGCATCGTCGGTTACACCACGCTCGTCCCGGAGCATGACACCCTGCTGAACGCGCTGGCCTGGGACGTACCGGTGGACCCGCGCCGCTGGCAACCGCACGACACCGTCTTCGACCGGATGGCCGCGGTCGGGGTTGCCACCCGCAACGTGAGCAAGGCGCGCTTCGAGACGTCCGGGCTGACCGCGGCAGCGTTTCGCGGGACGCGTCATCGGGGCGCCGACACGGTCGAGGACCGGCTGGACGCCACCCGGTTCGCCAGCCGCGAAGGCCAGTCGTCGGTCGTGTACGTGTACGACTCGCAGCTCGACTACATCGGCCACCAGCAGGGCAGCGACTCGTCGCAGTGGCGCAAGGAGCTCGCGGCTGCCGACGAGTTCGCCCAGCGCGTACGGGCCGCGCTGCCGCGTGACGCCGTGCTGCTCGTTGTCGCGGACCACGGGATGATCGACATCCAGCCGGAGCATCGGGTCGACATCGACTCGGAGCCGTCGCTGACCGACGGCGTCCGCATCGTCGGCGGCGAATCGCGCTTCCGGCACCTGTACTGCGTTCCCGGCGCCGAAGCCGACGTGCTCGCCACGTACCAGGAGCGTCTCGGCGAGAAGGCGCTGGTGCTGTCGCGGCCGGATGCCATCGCGCAAGGCTGGTTCGGCGCGGTCGAGGAGCGGGTCGCGCCGCGGCTCGGTGACGTGATCATCGCCGCGCTCGGGCCGGTCGCACTCGTCGCCAGCCGCCGCCACGCCCAGGAGGCCGGCCTGATCGGCCTGCACGGTTCGCTGACGCCGGACGAGATGCTGATCCCGCTGCTGATCGACGCCGGCCGCTAGAAGCTCCATCTCTGCAGCTCGACAGTACGTATACGCCCACTGCGCCGCCAGCTGGCCACCCGCCCCGCCTGCAACCGCACCCAGCAGCCGTATACGTACAGTCCAAATGCCGCTGCCTAGAAGCTCCAGACGTCCCAGAAGAAGGTGGTTCGCGCCGTCTTCGCGTCACCGTCGCGGGCGATCACGGTCACCTTGTAGCGGCCGGCGCCTGGCGTGAGTACGCCGGTGATCCAGCCGCGTTCCGGGTCGATGGTGAGTCCGGGCGGAAGACCCGTGGCGGAGTAGCTGATGCTGCCCGTACCGCCAGTGCCCTTCAGTAGCAGCGGGATCGCCGGGATGCCGCCGAAGCCCAACTGCTCGGTCGGCTCGGTGATTGCGATCGAGCCCTTTGGTTGCGCACCCGCTGCACCGACGGCCTCGGCGGCGTCGACCATGCCTTCGCCGTAGTACGAGTTGTTCCCGGCCGAGCCGACGCACTGGCCGGAAGCGGCCGGCGGACAGGCGATGTCGTCGGCTTCCTGAGCGAGCCGGGCGCGTACCTGCGCCGGGGTCAGCTTCGGGTTGATGCTCCGTAGCAGAGCGGCCACACCGGCAACGTGCGGCGACGCCATCGACGTACCCTCGAGGATCTTGTAGCCGCCGCCCGGGACTGTCGAGTAGACCGCCTCGCCCGGCGCGGCCAGGCTGATCTTGTTCTGGCCGTAGTTCGAGAACTGGGACTTCAGGCCGGTCGGGTCCACGGACGCGACGACCACCACGTTCGGCAGCTCGGTGGGCAGGCTGAGGCAGTCGTTGGTGATCGTCCGCGGCACGGCAGTCGAGTCGTTCGGGCTGGAGCCGTCGCTGGACTTGTCGGCCAGGTTGTAGTCCTCATTGCCGGCCGCCGCGACGTTCACGACACCCTTGCTGTCCGAGTACGCGACCGCGCGACGTACCGCCTCGGCGATCGCGTCCTGGTCCGGATTGTTCGGGCACAGGAACAGCCACGGGTCGACGTAGTAGCTGTTGTTCGTCACCGAAACGCCCTTGTCGGCCGCGAACATGAACGCGCACACCGTGTTCTCCGGAAAGAACAGCTGGCTGTCCGGCTCCGCGACCCGGATCGACGACACCTTTACGCCCGGCGCGACACCGATCATGCCGATCCCGTTCTTCGCCGCCGCGATCGTCCCGGCCACATGCGTACCGTGCTCACCCACCGGCCGCCACGCACCGGCCCGGGTGTCGGCCTTCCCGTACGCGCAGGAGGCCGACCTGGCCGCATCGAAGTTCGCCTTCAGATCCGGGTGCTGATCGTCGACACCGGTGTCGAGTACGCCGACGGTGATGTTCTTCGAGCCCAGGTTCTTCTGCCACGCCTGATCCGCGCCGATCTGGGTCATGTCGGCGCGATCGGTCTCCGGCGCAGTCGTCGCCGTCTCCGGAACCGCGGCCGGGATCGCCGGGGCAGCCGCATCCGCGGGCAGGTCCGACGTACGCGTCGCACCCGCCTTCCGGACCCCGTCCACGCCACGCATCGAGGCCGCGAAGTCCGCGTTCGCCGAGTGCACCACGATCACACCGATCGCGTCGTACGTCGCGTACACAGTGCCGCTGTTCTGGGTGATCGCACCGGTCACCTTGCCGGTCTGGTTCGCATCGGTGATCACGAAGTACGCACGCAACCCCGCGTCAGCCCGAACCGGCCCGGCACCAGCCGGCAGAACGGAAACAACGAGGGTCAGACAGGCCGCGAGGACCAGCAGCAGAGCTTTGCGCACGCCCCATTCAAACCGCCCCAAGGCTCAGAACCCAACCCCACCCCCTCCCTACACACCCCGCCGCACCATCCGGCCCACCGACTTGGCAGGATGTGCGCCCGTGGCTGAGCTCCTTTACTTCACCGGGACGATGGATTGTGGCAAGTCGACGTTGGCTCTGCAGATGGATCACAACCACAAGGCGCGGGGGCGGCGAGGGCGGATCTTCACCAGTCATGACCGGGCGGGGGAGTCGGTGTTGTCGTCGCGGCTCGGGCTGTCGGCGGAGGCGGTTGAGGTACGTGAGGAGTTCGACTTCTGGGACTACGTGGTGGGCGAGCTGACCCATGGTGGGCGGATCGACTACGTGGTGTGTGACGAGGCGCAGTTCTACAGTCCGCTGCAGATCGAGCAGTTGGCGCGGCTGGTCGACGAGCTGCAGATCGACGTGTTCTGCTTCGGGATTCTGACCGACTTCCGGGCCACATTGTTTCCCGGGTCGGCGCGTTTGGTGGAGCTCGCGGACCGGATGGAGCTGCTCCAGGTCGAGGCATTGTGCTGGTGCGGTGAAAGGGCCACGCACAACGCCCGTACGATCGGTGGGGAGATGGTGACCGAGGGCGAGCAGCTGATGGTGGGTGACATGGAGACACGGGACCACGAGCCCGCGTACGAGGTCCTCTGCCGTCGGCACTACCGTCGCCGCCTCACCCAGGCCCGCGCCCGGGCCACCCTGTCACCCGAGGTCCTACCGTTCGGAGGAGCCGCTTCATGAGCCCGTTGATCAGTGTCGAGTCGTTGCGGGGGCTGAGCCCGGTGCTCGCCGATGTCACCTGGAACCTGGCCGGTCCGCCGGGGCGGGAGGCGTACGAGGCTGGGCACTTGCCGGGGGCGCACTTTGTGGATCTCGACACCGAGCTGGCGTCGGCGCCTGGTCCGGGGCGGCACCCGTTGCCTGATGCAACTACCGTGACGGCGTTGTTCCAGCGGCTCGGGATCACGTCGGCCGATACACCGGTTGTCGTTTACGACGCCGCCAATTCGATGGCTGCTGCGCGGGCTTGGTGGGTGTTTCGGTACTTCGGGTTGACGGACGTCCGCGTACTCGACGGTGGGCTGGCTGCTTGGAAGGCGGCCGAGGGCCAGACGACTACCGAGGTCCCGCCGGCGGGTACGACTGATGCGTTTGTCGCCACCGCGGGGCACTTGCCGTTGCTGGATGCCGCGGGGGCGGCGGTGATTGCTTCGAGCGGGATCTTGCTGGATGCGCGGGCACCGGAGCGGTACGCGGGGGAGGTCGAGCCGATGGATCCGGTGGCGGGGCACATCCCGGGTGCGGTGAACGCGCCGACGGCCGCGAACGTGGACGAGTCCGGGCGGTTTCTGCCGGCTGCGGATCTGCGGGCGCGGTTCGAGACGCTCGGCATCGAGCCCAGCAGCGAGGTCGGCGTGTACTGCGGCTCGGGAGTGACCGCGGCTCACGAAGCACTCGCGCTGGAAACCGCGGGTCTGCCCGCGACGGTGTACATCGGCAGCTGGTCCGAATGGATCACCGACCCGACCCGCCCGGTAGCCAGCGGCCGCGGCTGATCACCTCCCTGGTGCGGGGCGACTAGACCACCCTTGACTTTGCTGGGTGGCTGCGGGATGGTGTGGCAGAAATCGATTTCCCATCAGTCCGCCCCCTCGTGATGCCGGGAGTCAGCAGATGATGAAGCGATCCACGTTCCTGCGTGCCGCGGTCGGAGCCGGCGTTCTCGCCGCGACACCCGGAAGCGCCTTCGCCGCCCCGCAGCCCACCTCTGGCCAAGCCGCCGCTCAGGCCAGGAAGTGCCGCCGCGCCCAAGCCATCGTGACGAACAAAGTGGCCGACCTGACCGGACCCGGGCTGACCGACCGGTTCCGGATGGCGGCGACCGACCTCGGGATCCCGGCGCGTACGCCGGACGGGCGGTTGCTCTTCATGTTCGGCGACACCTTCGAGCAGCCGGCCGTCGGCGGCGGCTGGTGGCGGTCGCCGGTCGCACTGTGGTCCACCACGACCAACCTGGCCGGCGGCGTGAAGTGGTCCGGTGCGGTCGGTGGCGACGCCGCGCAGCAGCTGTGGGACTACCCGCACGACAACCCCACGTTCTCCACCGTGCTGCCGTCCGACGTGATCACCATCGGCGGGTCGATGTACCTGCACGCGATGGTGAACAAGGGCCTCGGCAACGTGGTCTGGACCGAGATCTGGCGCTCCGACAACTCGGGCGCGAGCTGGTACCACACGGGCGCGAAGTTCGACCCGAACATCGACGGCGGGCTGTTCCAGTTGCTCACCTGGGGCCTCGGCAACGACGGGTACGTGTACGTCTACTCGACCGGTTTCCAGCGGAACAAGCCGATCATCCTCAAACGCGTACGCCAGGAGCAGATCGCCAACCCGGGCGCGTACGAGCCCTGGGGGTACCGGGACGGAAGGTGGGCCTGGGGCAACCCGGCCACGCCGATCCTGACCGGCAGCTTCGGCGAGATGAGCCTGCGGCCGCTCGGCGGGAAGTGGATCCTGACCTGGTTCAACGCCGGCGACTACCGGATCGACGGCATCATCATGGATACGCCGACGTCGAACCTGTACACCGCGTACCGGCAGACGCTGATCTACGGCGGCGCGTGGGGCTCCGAGGACGACAACCACGTGGCCCAGTTGTACGGCGGGTACGTCATCCCGGGCTCTACGCTGTCCGACCTGCACCTTTCGGTCAGCCAGTGGAACACGAACAACGGCTGGCCGTACCGGGTCATGCAGTTCCGCGTCCGCGGGTTCGGCTAGAGCTCGAGCAGCATCGTGTCGGACGTACCCACGAATCCGACCTTGCGGAAGCCGAGTGACTCGTACAACCCACGCGCCGGGTTGTCCGGGTCGACGCTGAGAGAGAGCCGGGTGTACGAGGCCGTGCGCGCCTGAGCGATCAGCTCGGTCAGCACTGCCCGTGCTACGCCACGGCGGCGGAACGTGGGGGAGACGCCGAGGGTGAGTTCGGGTACGTCGTCCGCGATGTACCCGTACCCCGGACGGTCCTTCGTGAGCAGCCGGCCCCAGGTTGCGCCGGCGGGCGAGCCGTCCAGCTCGGCGATCACCCCGAAGTCGCCGTCCCGCGGCCAGTCCGCGAGGTACCGCCAGGCGTGATCGTCCGACCGCACCTTGGCGTCGTCGTACCAGGGCGTCCCGTCCCAGTTACATGCCTCAAGCAACATCTCGGTCAGGAACGGAAGATCGGCCGCGGCCGCCGGGCGCAGATGCATACCGCCATCCTCCCGCCCGGCGCCCGCCACCTCCACCGGATTACCGCGAACCGGCAACGCCGATCAGGTTGCCTTCGGGGTCCGTGAACTGCCCGACAACGAGCATCCCCGCGACGCCCTCCGGCCCCAACACCCGCCGCCCACCAAGCGCCTCCGCCTGCGCAAGCGCGGTCTCGACATCGTCGACGCCGACGTAGAACAGCACGTTCGGGCGCATCGAGGATCCACCGGCGACACCGCCGTTAATCCCAGCAACGGTGTCCGGCACGAATCCGTACTGGCCGGGCTCGGACACCGCCGCGGACGACGAGTCGCCGAGCTCGTACGTCCACCCGAAGAGCTTCCCGTAGTACTCGTGGAGCCGCTTCGGTGCAGTCCCGATGATCTCGAAGTGCACGACTGGATTCGGCACGTTCTCTCCTTCGCTAGAGGGTTCTCACCGGGTACGTCGGAGGCCCTCCGACAACATCTACGAAATCCCAGCCGAACTTTCCCTGCGCAATCGTCTCCACACCGCGGCGACCCGGCTTTGAGAAGCCACCACGCGTTTTCTGGGACCGGAAGTGCGTGGTGGCTTCTCACAGTGGGGGTGAGGGCGATGCGAAAGCGTTACCGCAGAAGCGGGTGGCTGGGTCTTGAGTTAGTAACACGCTTGGTTTAACTTACTCGGGACCTGGCCGGTGTGTGGCTCAGAGCACATCGGCGGCATCCGGAAACCTGAGGAGTTCCGATGACGAGTGTGAGCAGGTGGACCCGGTACGGGGCTGCTCTCGGTGTGGCTGGGCTGGTGCTGGTGGCGGGTTGCGCGAAGGGGACCACCCCGGACGCGGCCGGCGGCGGCAGCGGCGGCGGGGACGTCGACCAGAACGAGGCGGTGACGATCACGGTCGGCGACCGGCCGACGCCGGACAAGCCGAACGACATCAAGGCGCTGGACCAGAAGATCAAGGACTTCACCGCGAAGTACCCGAACATCACGGTGAAGTCGACCGAGACCAACTGGCAGGCGCAGACGTTCCAGGCCCAGGTGGCCGGTGGCACGCTGCCGACGGTGATGAGCATCAGCTTCACCGAACCGGCGAACATGATCCCGAACAAACAGCTTCCGGACATCACCGACGAGCTCAAGCTGGTCGACCTGACCAAGGACCTGAACCCGAACGTGCTGAAGATCGTCCAGGACGACAAGGGCCGGATCTACGGCGTACCGATCGACGTGTTCTCGGTCGGCCTGGCGTACAACCGGGCGCTGTTCAAGCAGGCCGGTCTGGACCCGGACAAGCCGCCGACGACCTGGGACGAGGTCCGGCAGTACGCGAAGCAGATCGCGGACAAGACCGGCAAGGCCGGGTACGCGCAGCTGACCACCAACAACACCGGTGGCTGGATGCTGACCACGATGACGTACAGCATGGGCGGCACGATCGAGAGCGCGGACGGGAAGAAGTCCACGTTCAACGACGCGCCGACCAAGAAGGCGCTGCAGCTGCTGAAGGACATGCGCTGGACCGACAACTCGATGGGCAGCAAGTTCCTGTACAACCAGGAAGAGATCCGGCAGGACTTCGCGGCCGGCAAGATCGGCATGCTGATGCAGGCACCGGACGCGTACGACATGAGCGTGAAGAACTTCGGCATGAAGCCGGCTGACTTCGGCGAGGGCGCGCTGCCGCAGGACGGCGGACCGCACGGCACGCTGACCGGTGGCGCGCTGAAGATGATCAGCCCGAAGGCGACCAAGAACGAGATCGTCGCGGCGCTGAAGTGGATCAAGTTCGAGCAGTTCGACAAGTACACGACCGAGGCGTCGGCGGTCGCGGACGCGAAGACCACGATCGCGGACAAGGGCTTCGTCGGCCGGCCGGGCATCACGCCGCTGAGTCAGCAGACGTACGACCAGTACAACAAGTGGCGTGAGCCGTACGTGAACGTGCCGGTCAAGCAGTTCCAGGGGTACATCGACTCGACCACCTCGCTGAAGCTGCTGCCGGAACCGTCG
The DNA here is from genome assembly GCF_039531045.1 of Kribbella hippodromi. Taxonomy (NCBI): domain Bacteria; kingdom Bacillati; phylum Actinomycetota; class Actinomycetes; order Propionibacteriales; family Kribbellaceae; genus Kribbella; species Kribbella hippodromi. The sequence goes on from NZ_BAAAPH010000006.1 coordinate 140,993, forward strand.
AACAAGGGCCAGGAGGTCTACTCGCTGCTCGACCCGCTGGTCCAGCAGGTGCTGACGAAGAAGGACGCGGACGTCGACAAGCTGGTCAGCGATGCCGCCTCGAAGGTCGACGCCCGTCTGGCCCGGTAGGCGCCATGTTCCAGCTCCGTACGTCGAGGCAGAGCCGCGGCGGTACCAGGTCGATCGTGACCTGGTACCGCTCCGGCGGACTCAGCAGCGTCTTCTTCGTGCTGCCGCTGCTGCTGATCTTCCTGTACTTCTCCTGGGGTCCGATCGTCCGCGGCCTGGTGCTCAGCTTCCAGAAGAACAATCTGGTCGCGCCGGCCGAGTGGGTCGGCTGGGCGAACTTCAGCTACGTGCTGACCGACCCGCAACTCCCGCAGGCGGCACTCAACACGTTGTACTTCGCCTTCCTGGCCCTGCTCTTCGGCTTCCCGGTGCCGCTGTTCCTGGCCGTGTTCGTCAGTGAGCTGCGGCGTACTGGGTGGCTCTACAACGTGCTGTCCTATCTACCGGCCGTCGTACCGCCGGTCGCCGCGATCCTGTTGTGGAAGTTCTTCTACGATCCGAGCGGCGCGGGCGTGTTCAACGCGATCCTCGGCTGGTTCGGGATCGGTCCGTTCGCCTGGCTGAACTCGCAGAGCCTGGCGATGCCGGCGATCGTGCTGGAAGCGACCTGGGCCGGTGCCGGTGCCACGTCGATCATCTACCTGGCCGCGCTCACCGGTGTCCGCACCGAGCTGTACGAAGCGGCCGAGCTGGACGGGTCCGGGATCTGGAGCCGGATCTGGCACGTCACGTTGCCGCAGATCCGCGGCATCATCCTGATCATGATGCTGCTGCAGCTGATCGGGACGTTCCAGGTCTTCACCGAACCGTTCCTGTTCACCGGCGGCGGCCCGAACGACGCCACCACGACGATCCTGCTGCTGATCTACCGGTACGCGTTCATCAACGGCGACTTCGGCGCCGCGACCGCGCTGAGCGTACTGCTCGCCGGGGTGCTGTGCGCGCTGTCGATTGTCTACCACTTCGTCACCCGCCGCTGGAGTACGTCATGAGTCATGAGCGCGGAATCATCTCCACGGCCGACCGGCAGCGCGGCATCGTCCGGATCGGGCTGCCCGCGATCCAGGTACTGATCTTCATCGGCGTCCTGGTCGCCGGTGTCGGTCCGCTGCTCTGGCTGCTCAAGTCCGGTGTCTCCACCAGCCAGGACATCCTCAGCGGCCCGATGCAGTTGTGGCCGTCCGGCATCCAGCTGAAGAACATCCCCGATGCCTGGAACCGCGTGCAGATCGGCGCGTACCTGGGCAACACCGCCTTCATCGCGATCGGCTCGATGCTGGCCACGTTGTTCGTGTGTACGACGGGCGCTTTCGTGCTGAGCATCTTGCGGCCGAAATGGGGTCCGGTCGTCACCGGCGCGGTGCTGGCCACCTTGTTCCTGCCCGGGGTGATCTCGCTGGTCCCGCTGTACATGACGATCCTGAAGATGCCGTTGCTCGGGATCAGCCTGCAGAACACGTTCTGGGCGGTCTGGCTGCCGCAGGCGGCCGGCGCGTTCAACGTACTGATCATGAAGCGGTACTTCGACTCGATCCCGCGGGAGCTGATCGAGGCGGCCCGGATCGACGGCGCGAGCAACGTCCGGATGTTCACCGCGCTGATCCTGCCGCTGTCGAAGCCGATCGTCGGGGTCGTCGCGCTGCTGACCGTGATCGGTTCGTGGAAGGATTACCTCTGGCCGCTGCTGGTGCTGCCCGACCCGAGCCTGCAGCCGATCTCGGTCGCCCTGCCCCGGGTGGCCAAGACCACAGAGATCTCGCTGCAGATGAGCGGGTTGTTCCTCGCGGTACTGATACCTGTGGTGCTGTTCTTGCTGTTCCAGAAGCAGTTCCTGCGTGGGGTCGGAATGTCCGGAGGGATCAAGGAGTGAGTGCATTGAACGGCCGGCGGGTGCTGGTAACAGGCGCCGCCGGCCGCATCGGGCTGGTCACGGTCGAGCATTTGAGCGCGCTCGGTGCCAAGGTGACCGCCCTGTCCAACGTCGACGACCCGGAGCTGAAGGCGGACCGGGTGCTGATCGGCGACACGCGCTCCGAGGCCGACGTGGCCCTGGCGCTGGAGGGCGCCGACTGTGTAGTGCATCTGGCCGCGCTGCCGCATCCCTCCGCCGGCACGCCGTACGAGGTGTACTCGACCAATGTGGTCTCGACCTTCAACGTGCTCGCGCAGGCCGGTGCCCTGGGCATCGACCGGGCGGTGATCGCGAGCAGTATCAACGCGACCGGCGTACCGTTCAACCCGCACGAGATCCGGCCGGCGTACTTCCCGTGGGACGAGAAGGCGCCGAGCGACATCGGCGACTGGTACTCGCTGTCCAAGCAGAACGACGAGAACACCGCGCGGATGGCGTGGCGCCGGTGGGGGATCGACGTGGTCGCCTTCCGGTTCCCGCATGTCAACTCGGCCGAAGAGCTGCAACGGATGTCCGACGCCGTCCGGTTGAAGCCGCACACCGGACTGCGGGAGGCCTGGAGCTACTTGGACACCCGGGACGCGGCGTACGCGGTCGAGCTCGGGCTGACTGCGCCGCTGACCGGTGCACACCCGTTCTTTGTTGCCGCGAGCACCACCAACGCCCCGTACCCGACCGAGGATCTGCTGGACGCGTACGCACCGGACGTGCTGCGACTGCGGCGGTTCGTCGGGCGTGAGGTACCGATCGACCTGACCGCCGTACGGACCGTGCTCGGCTTCGAGGCCCGGCACGAACTCGACCTGCCAACCCTTTCACTGGAGCCCTGACATGCCCTCGAACTTCGACCAGCCGTGGCCGGCCCGGGACGATCTCCGAATTCGCTCGGTGCAGGCGATCGTGACCGCCCCGCAAGGCATCCCGCTGGTGATCGTGAAGATCGAAACCACCGAACCCGGCCTGTACGGGCTCGGGTGCGCGACATTCACTCAGCGCTGGAAGGCGGTCCGGACGTTCATCGACGAGCACGTGTCCCGGCTGCTCGTCGGCCGCTATCCGGGTGACATCGGCGACCTGACCCGCCTGATCGGCTTCTCCGGGTACTGGCGCGGCGGCCCGGTGACGAACAACGCGATCTCCGGGATCGACCAGGCGCTGTGGGACATCGCCGGCAAGCGCGCCGGCATGCCCGTGTACGAACTGCTCGGCGGCAAGGTCCGCGCCGCCGCCGACACGTACCTCCACGCCAGCGGCAAGACGATCGAGGACACGCTCGACCACGCCAAGACCCTGATCGACCAGGGCCTGCGGCACATCCGGCTGCAGGTCTCGACGCCGGGCGGCGGCGGGTACGGGGCGCCGCAGGTGCCGACGCTCTACCCGGACGCGCCGTACCGCAACGGCTGGTCGGCGCGCGACTATCTGCGCACCACGCCGGAGCTGTTCGCCGAGGCGCGGCAGGTGCTGCCGGACAACATCGAGTTGCTCCACGACGTGCACTCCCGGCTGACGCCGAAGGAGGCTGTGCTGCTGGCGCGGTCGCTCGAGCCGTACCGGCTGTTCTTCCTGGAGGACGTGCTGGCGCCGGAGTACTGGGATCGGCTGCCCGAGGTACGGGCCGCGTCGCCGGTGCCGTTGGCTGTCGGTGAGTTGACCACGTCGATGACCGACGCGGTGCGGTTGATCCGGGATCACGGCGTGGACTTCATCCGGTCGCACGTTTCGGATATCGGTGGGCTCACCGCGGCGCGGAAGCTGGCCGATCTCGCGGAGCTTTGCGGCGTACGCACCGCCTGGCACGGACCGGGTGACACGTCACCGATCGGTGCCGCGGCGAACGTTGCGCTGGACGTCACGTCGGTTGCCTTCGGCATCCAAGAGGGGCACCTCTACAACGACGCGACGTACGAGGTCTTCCCGGGCACGTTGCGGATCGAGGACGGCTGGCTGCGGCCGAACGAGACGCCGGGCTGGGGAATCGACCTCGACCTGGAGGCGGCAGCGCGGTACCCGGCGGAGCTGTCCGGGCACGACGAGTGGGCCGCCGGGGTGCGACGGCCCGACGGAGCGCTCGAAGCACCGTGATCGGTACCCGGCGGCAGTACGATCGCGGCTGAGAGGGGGAGATGGAGATGAGCGAGTCAGGCGGACCGGTCGTTGATGCGCTTCAGCGGGCGGGCGCGAACCAGTACGACCTGGGGTCGTTCAACGAGGCAGTGATCATCGAGACGATCCGGCTGGCGGGCATCATCAGCCGGACCGAGATCTCCCAGCGGACCGGTCTCACCCAGCAGTCGGTGTCGCGGATTCTGCGCATCCTGCTCCAGCAAGGCCTGCTGGTGGAGGAAGCGCAGGAGCGTGCCGAGCGCCTCGGCAAGCCGCGGACGCCGGTCCGGCTGCGGTCGAAGGCGGCGCATGCGGTCGGGATCCACATCGACCCCGAGCTGCTGACCGTTGCGGTGGTCGATCTGGACGGCGCGATCGTGCGGCGCGAGACGGTCGACCTGCCGAAGGACCTGGAGGCCGGGAAGCTCGTCGACCTGACCGCGGCGACGGTAACCGCGGCGTTGAACAGCAGCCGGGTCGATCCGGCCTCGATGCTGGGCGTCGGCGTCGCCGTACCAGGTCCGATCGACGCCGACGGGTCGCTGCTCGCGCTGCCGCTGCAGCCGGCCTGGCGCGGGTTGCCGATCCGGAAGCTGCTGCAGGAGCGGCTGAATCATCCGGTGCTGGTGGAGAAGGACGGTACGGCGGCCGCGACGGGTGAACGATGGATCGGCCGGTCGGCACGGGCGCGGGACTTCGCGTACCTCTATCTGGGTACGGGCGTCGGCACCGGGCTGATCCTGAACGGCTCGATCTACCGGGGCGGTACGGCGAACGCGGGTGAGTTCGGCCAAGTTGCCGCGCTGCGGGTGGGGGAGTGGGACGCGGAGAACGGTCCGCGGCTCGTACGCGAATGCAATCCGACCGCGTCGTTGCCGGTGATCGCGGCCGAGTTCGGGTACGTGGAGAAGGACGCGAACGCGACCGACGAGGCGAAGCGGTACAAGGCGGTGTGCAAGGCGGTCGCCGACGGTGACGAGGCGGCGGTGCGGGCGGTCACGCAGATCGCGCGGGTGATCGGTCAGGGCGCGGTCGGTCTGGTCGACCTGCTCGACATCGACCTGGTGGTGCTCGGTGGGCCGGCGTTCATGCCGGAGATCTCGGCGATCTTCCTGGCCGAGATCGGGCGCGCGGTGAACGCGCATCCGCTCGCCCGCGAGACCCGGCCGGTCGAGGTCGAGGAGTCGATCCTGCAGACCGATGCCGCCGCGATCGGGGCGGCATCGACGATCTTCCACGACGCGTTCACCCCGCGGGTTTCCGGCTCGAGTCAGGCACGTAGGCTGCCGAAGTGATCGCACCTCGCCAACTGACCGCCTCGGTTGAGCTCCGGATTTCCGCCCTGGACGATGCCGCCGCCATCGCCGACGCACAGGTCCGCAGCCGTGAACATCTGCGGCCGTGGGAGCCGGCCCGGACCGAGCATTGGTTCACCACCGCCGGGCAGTTGGAGCGGCTGGTTTATCAGCTGGATCGGTACAAGACCGGGCACGCGGTGCCGTGGGTGCTGGCGGAAGGCTCTCGGATCGTTGGTGCGATCACGTTGAGCGATCTGGTGCCCGGTCCGTTTCGTAGTGCGAGCTTGGGTTATTGGCTGGCGCCGGAGGTGCTTGGGCGTGGGTTGGCGACGTTGGCGGTCGAGGCGGTGGCCTCAATCTCCGATCAGGAATTGAAACTGCATCGGATCGAGGCCAGTACGCTCACCGGGAACGTGGCGTCGCAGCGGGTGCTGGAGCGCACTGGTTTCCACCAGATCGGGATGGCGCCTACGTACCTGCACATCGACGGGTCTTGGCAGGACTGCAACCTGTATCAGCGCATCCTCAACTCGCGGGCGCCTGGCGCCTGATACCTCGCGAGACGTCCACGTCGTCGTACCTGCCTTCGAGTACGTCGATGAACTCGACCGGGCGTTGCAGGGTGGACGCCACGTACACCGCGCGGACCGTGGCCAGCGCGTCGATCGCGTCGTGGACGGTGATCGCGGGTGGGGTGCTGTTGGTGATCGCCTGCAGGATGTCGTCGTACTGGGCGGTGTGACGGCCTGGTTCGCCTGGTTCGATGACTGCTTCTTGTTTGACGCCGTCGAGGTGCAGGCGGCGGAGGCGGTCGTTCTCGACTTCGGCGCCGCCCTTGGTGCCGTGCACCGAGACCCGCGTACGGCTGCCCGGGAACGCGGCGGTGGTTGCGTGGAGCGTACCGACTGCGCCGTTTTCGAAGGTCAACGTCGCGACGACGGTGTCTTCGACTTCGATCGCGTGGTGGGCGGCGCGGATCGCCTGCGCCTGGATCGTGACCGGGCGGCCCATGAACCAGAGCATCAGGTCGACGGTGTGTACGCCCTGGTTCATCAGCGCGCCGCCGCCGTCCTGCGCCCAGGTACCGCGCCAGCCGGCGGACGCGTAGTACTCGTCACTGCGCCACCACGCGACTGTCGCGACCGCCGACGTGAGCTGGCCGAACCGGCCTGCGTCGATCGCCTGCTTCACGGTCGCACTGCCGGCGTCGAAGCGATGCTGGCTGATCACGGATGCGAGTACGCCGTGGTTCGCCGCGCGGGTGACCGCCGCGCCGAGCCGACGGGCGCGTACTAGGTCGACATCGAGCGGTTTCTCGATGATGACGTGCTTCTTCTGCTCGAGAGCTTCCTCGGCTAGGGCGGCATGCGTACCGCTTGGGGTGCAGATGGCGACGAGCGACACATCTGCCTCGGCCAGGGCGGTGGTTAGGTTGTCGTACGTGTTCGGTTCTTGGCCTAGGGCGGCGAGTTCGGCTTTGAGCGCGGCGCGGGCGGCCGGGTCGCTGTCGACCAGGGCGGTGACGACAGCGTCGGGTCGGGCCGCGATCGTCTGGGCGTGGGTGCGTCCGATAATCCCGCACCCGACAATCGCGACGTAGTGCTGTGGGTCGGTCATCCCGCTCCTAGGTCCGAGGCTTCTCGGCAAACGCTATCCGAGAACCTCGCCCGCCGCGACCGCGGCCGCGCGCTTACTTCAACCAAGCGTGTTACTCACACTCCGCCCGCTCCGCCTCCTCATCCGCGCGCAGAGCGCGGCAGCTCAGCGGAAGGCGTCGGCGTTGCGGGTGACCCAGTCGGCGAAGCTCCGCGGTGCGCGACCCAGGATGTGTTGGACATCGGGACTGACCTCCTGCTCGCCTGGCGTGGGGGAGCCGAGTATGTCGAGCGTCGACTCGACGACCGGCGCCGGCATGAAGGCCAGCATGCCCTGACGCGCTTGCTCGCGGGTCAGCTCGGTGACCTGAATCGGCGTACCGAGCACCTCCTGGATAGCCGCGGCCTGCTGCCGGGGTGAGACTGCGGCCGGACCGGTCAGCGTGTACGTCGCATTGGCGTGCCCGTCCTCGATCAGGGCAGCAGCCGCCACGTCCGCGATGTCCGCCGGATCGACCGCGGGCAGTGCGACATCCACGAAAGGTGCTTGGATCACGTGATGGCTGCGGATCGATTCGGCCCACGCGTACGCGTTGCTGGCGAAGTTTCCCGGCCGGAGAATCGTCCACTCCAGCCCCGATCCGGTGACCGCATCCTCATGAATCGACGGATGCCGCTTGGTACCAACCCCTTGCGACGACAACAGCACCACCCGCCGTACACCCGCCGTGCGTACCACCTCGACCACGTCCTGAAGGTTGCCACGAGCAAGGAAGTCCGCGGCGGTCAGCAGAAACACAGCCTTGGCACCCTCAAGCGCAGGCGCCAAAGTGTGCGGTTGGGTCAGATCCACCCGGTACCCGTCGGCGGCGTGCCGCGACACTGCGCGAACTTCCTCCCCAGCGGCCTGAAGCGTGCTGACAAGCGGACGACCTACGTTGCCTGTTGCTCCGGTAATAACAATCATAGGTACGACGCTAGTTGCCCAGGCATAGTAGGTACCTAGAGGATAGTATTGCGTTTGTGACCGAGCCCACTGTTGCCGCCGCTGACTCCGCCGACGCCGCCGTCGGAGCTGCCGACCCCGCCCATGCTGCCGTCGGAGCTGCTGATGCGGCCGGCCCCGCCGCTGTCGATCCAGTACAGGCCTGCCCGATCGCGCCGGTGGTCGACCTGGTCTTCAGCCGCTGGACCACCCCGATCCTCTGGACCCTGAACGAATACGGCCGCCAGCGCTTCGTGGAACTCCAGTCCCGGATCGGCTCGATCACCCCCAAGGTCCTCACCCAGCGCCTCCGCCAACTGGAACGCGACGGCCTGATCACCCGCACCTACTACGCCGAAGTCCCACCCCGCGTCGAATACGAGATCAGCCCACTCGGCCGCACCCTCGCCCCCCTCTTCCACTCCCTGGCCACCTGGTCCCCCAACCTGGCCAAGGTAGAAGCCGCCCGCCACCACTACGACACCACCCAACCACCCCACCGCCGCCCATAACACCCAACCAACCCCATCCACCACAGCAGCCTCGCGCCGCCCGAGCAACCCAACCACCCGTACCATCGCCGTACCGAAGAACGGGTAGTCATGGCCACCTCCGCCACGCCCTGAGCCTCCAGCACCCACGTGCGTCAGCTCCTGACCGCACCACCACCCGTTCCTCGGTACCGGTCCGCCGCTGGGGTGGCTTCAAGCACAGGCAACCCGGCCGCATCCCACCACAGCCCCGCGACTCGCCGGACCCTCCACAGCAGCAGCAATCACCACGCACACCCTTCGCAACGCCCACCGCAACGCCCGCCACGAGCACCGACCTCCGCGCCGGCGAGGCGCACCCGTCATCACGTTCGCCACGCACCCCCACCGCCACCTACCCCACCGCCGGGTACGTCCAGTGCCACGCCCGCCACGAGCACCGACCTCCGCGCCGGCGAGGCGCACCCGTCACCACGTTCGCCACGTACACCTACCAGTGCGTCCACCACGGGCCTGAGGCGCTTCAGGGGTCGACCCCTGAAGCGGTGGGTTGACCCCCGAGAATTCCAGGGGGCAACCCTTCATCTCAGGGGCCAAGCGGCGTTCTGACTGATCGGTGACCTGAGAGACCTTGGAGGGGTTGACGGGTCGAAGCTCCATCGGGGTGCGGCCCGTACACGCGGTGCCGCGGAGGTCCGGGGGGTGCGGGCCGTGCCCGGCGTGCGCCGTCACAAGGGTGGTTATCCGCGCATGTGGTGGGTTCTCCACTCGTATGGCGGTGGAGAACCCACCACGCGGGTGGAGAACGCAGCACGCGGGTGGAGAACCCGCCGAGCGGGTGGATATCCACTCGTGTGGGGGGCGGTGGGTCAGGCTGGGATTAGGTCTCGGGTGGGGAGGGTGGCTAGGAGGGCGAGGAAGTGCTGAGTGGCGGCGGGGAGGGGGAGGAGGCCGGCTTCGTGGTGGTGCCAGTTGTAGGTGTGGGCGCCGTGGATGGTGCGTTCGGCGAGTGGGGTGGCGTACCGGCTGAGGACGGTGCGGGTGGGGCCGGTTTGGGGGTGGTGGTCGCCGCAGCCGCATTCGGCGGGGATGGTGATGGTGGTGAGGGCGTCGGGGGCGTACGTGCGCAGCCGGAGCGTGGTGCCGCGGGCGGTGAAATGCGCGATCGTTGCATCAGGCAACTGAACCAGCAGCTCGACCGGGACGGCGTGCGAACCGGGGAGCAGGCGGAGACCACGAGAAGCGAACAGGTCGGCGAGAGCCGGGAGATTCATGCGGGATTCCTGTGAATGCTGTGTCGGCGGGCGGGCCACGGAAAGGGTCAGGGCCTCGAGCGCCGGAGTCGTCGGCGCGCGTCAGCTACAACACTGACAACAGCAACAACACAGCATCCGCATGCGGACGATCATGACAGCACCCGAACCCGTTCACCAAACACCGTCCGCAATCTGGGACGACTGTCCGTGATGTGTCAGCAAGCGCGCCGTCGGGAGCAGTTGAAGCTCGGCAACCGTACGGGACGGATGCCGAGCTGACTGTTCGGTTTGAGCTGGGGGCGGGGGTCAGTCGGCTTTCTTGCCGAACATGATTTCGTCCCAGCTCGGTACGCTGGCGCGCTTGTTCCGCCGGGCCGGCTTCTTCTTCGGCTCCGCTGGGGTGTCGTCAGCCGACTCAGCCGTTTGGGCAGCGTCGGCGCCATCCGGAAGCGTCGGCTGAGCACTGGCCGCCGGGGCATCCGACGCCGGCCGCGTGGACTCGGGGGACCGCGGATCGGCTGGGCGCGGACTGGTGTTGGCCGGCTCGGACGAGCGGGCATCCGCAGGGCGCCGGTCCGGCTGGTGGGTGCGGCTCTGGGGGGACTCCGGCGTGGGCGGTTGGGTGGTGCGTCGGTCGGTTGGGTGGGACCCGGGTTGGGTGGGCTCTGCCGTGCGGGGATCCGCGGGGCGGAGATCAGCCGGGCGGGTACCGCTCTGAGCGGGTTCCGACGTGCGTGCTTCCGACCTACGTGCTTCCGCCGGGCGGGTCTCGCTCGGGGTGGGGTCGGAGGTGCGGGTTTCCGCGGGGCGTTGGTCCGTGGAGCGGGGTGGCTCGGTGGGCTCAGGGCTGCGGGTTGGGTGGTCGGGGCGGGGGCGGTCGCCGGCGTAGTTCTCCGCGGGGGAGGCGTAGGCGGGGGGATCGGTGGGGCGTTCTACCGCGCGGACCGACGGGCGGGGCGCGGGCGGCTGGTCGAGGGGTACGTCGATGAGGGTTGGCTCTTCGTCGGGGTTCGGCACGGAGTGCACGCGCCGCGGACCGCGACCGGCATCACGCGCGCTTTCACGACCGGCGTCACGTGCAGTTTCGCGCCCGAAGTCCCGACCGGCATCCCGGCCGTCGCCGCTCTCACGCCCACCTTCGACACCGAAGTCGCGCCCGCCGTCATCGCGCCCCGTGTCAGCGGTAAATCCGCGCCCGTCCCGTCCGAAGTCCGAGCGGTCTGCGCCGCTCTCGTCGTCGCGGCCGAAGGTGCGGGACTCGCGGGAAACCGGGTGGTTTCGGCGGCGGAGGCCGATGGTGTCTTCGAAGCCGGCTTCGTAGCTGTCGGCGCCGTGGTCGGGGGCGAGGGAGGGGTCGATGTCGGCGACCGCGGCGAGGCGGCGTTCGCCCGGGTGCGGCTGGACGGGAGCGGGTACGACCTGCGGCTGCTCACCCACCAGCCACCGTGCTTCGTCGTCATCAGGCACCGCGTACCGCCCAGGAGCGTCGTACGCGAACATGGCGATCTTCTCGTCCTTCTGTTCCGCCTCGACCTCGGACTCGACGAAGTACGAAACCCGCACCGCCCACCGGCCGTCCTCGCGCCGCCAGGCGTCCCATTCAGCGGATGCGGGGTCGACCTGACGAGTACGCAGCCGGTCGGTGACCCAAGCGCCGAGGTTCCGGGTGGGTGCGTCACCGCCGCCGCGCCGTCGGACGGAGGCGCGCTGGGCGAGGTTCGCGATGTGGTCCCGCTCGGCCAGGACCGGGCCCGCGAACGCCATCACGCGCTCCATCGGCATCTGCGCGACGGCGGCCACCGCCTCGGGACTTTCGCCGGCCCGGATCCGGGCCTGGATGTCTCGTGGGCGCAGCGCGCTCTCCATTTGAATCTCCAGCTGGCCGAGTCGGGCACGGTCGCCGCGGAGGGCCGCACGCAACCGGTCGTCGACCGGTACGGCGAACTCTTCACCCGTCTCCGCCATCGCCAGGACGAGCTGTTGACCGTCCTGGCTCAGACCGACGAGCCTCGCCTCGCGCATTGACCTTGTTCTCCTGTGCGGTTCTCGACAGTCTCTCCCGGGACGTGCTGCCTGACCAAGACCGGCGCGCCGTGCCGTCCGGTCATTGTGGAGGTTACGTCACGAAATCACATCTTGCCTGGTCACCAGGGTCCTCCTGGTCACACCAGTCACATTAGCCACAACACCGTGTGACCACTGACAACGACTCAGCGGGTACTCAGCAGGGACTCAACTCGCGTACGCCGAACGCACCGCCAGCGCCCGCGCCACATCGTCCGAACCGTCCCCGATCGACCGCCGGATCCCGGCCGCGACCGACTCGTCCGCGAGCAACCCACCGGCGAGATCAACCACCCGCTGCTCAATCGAATACCGCGGAAAGGCGAGCTTCGCGCAGGTCGCGACCACCCAACCGGAGCGCAGCTTCTCGGTACCGGCGATCTCCGCGAAGTACCGGTCCACGTACGCCGCCGTCAGCGACTCCTGCGCCGGATGCCAGAACCCTTCACAGGCCGCGTACAACTCGTAGTTCGGCAGCTCCGCGTCCGTCATGATCTGCGCCCAAGCCCGCTCTTTCGCCGCGGCGGTCGGCAGCGCGGCCCGGCACCGGGTGGCGTGCACGACGCCCTCCGACGACGAGTCCCGAGTCAGCTCAGCGTCGATCTCAGCGTCACCAACCGCACCGAGCCGAGCGAGCTGCAACGTCACCAGCCACCGCAGGTCAGCATCCATCGTCACCCCAGTGGGTACGCCGGAACCCGCGAGCCACCCCTTGAGCCGCTCCACGTCATCGCTGAACCGCACAAACCCACGCGCCACCGACAACTGCACACTGCTCTCCGGCTCCACCGTCTCCAGCCGTGCGGCGATCAGGTCAGCCAGCTGACCCCGGTACGGCTCGTACGGCAGGTACACGCCCAGCAGATGCGTACTCGCCCAGGTCAGCAACGTGGAAACACCGATGTCGCTCTGCTCACTCGGCAGCATCCCGAGCACCACGTCGAACCCGACCTTCGGATCGAGCTCGGCGTCCGCGACCGCGTCCCGGACACTGTTCAGGACGACGGCCCGCGTCACCCCGTCCTCGATCTTCGGCAGCACCGCCGCGAGGTTCGCCAGGCTGTCCGCGTCGAGACGGATCTTGGCCCAGCTGTCATCACCCGCGTCCGGGATCACCACGGCGACCGACGGGTCGAGCGCCACGTCCACCTCGTCCGCGTCGACCAGTACGTCGACCGTCGTGGCGCGTCCGTCCATGTCGTACCCGGCGACCGTCAGCTTGTGCGGTCGCGCCGCCGGGTACGCGGCCGGCGCCTCCCGCTGCAGCTTGATCCCGGTCGCGGTCCGCGTCGCGCTGATCGTGTCCAGCCCGGGCGTACGCAGCCACGCCTGCGCCCAGTCGTCCAGCCCGACCGCGCCGGCCTCGGTCCACTTCGCCAGCAGGTCCGCGAAGGTCGCGTTGCCGAACTCGTTCGCCGCGATGTGCGCGTTCACCCCGGCCAGGAACACGTCATCGCCCAGGTACGCCGCCAGCTGCTTCAGCACAGCCGCGCCCTTGGCGTACGAGATGCCGTCGAAATCGTCCAGCGAAGCGAGCGCGTCCTTGACCGCATCGGCCGCGACCGGGTGCGTCGACGACCGCTGATCGGCCTGCAGACCCCACCATTTGCGCATGTACGCGAAGTCGATCCAGTTGTCGGTGTACTGGGTCGCGCTCGTCGCCACGCGATGCGCCATGTACTCGGCGAAGGACTCGTTCAGCCAGAGGTCGTTCCACCACTGCATCGTCACGGTGTCGCCGAACCACTGGTGCGCCATCTCGTGCACGATCGTCCGCGCCCGCTGGCTGCGCTCGTTGTCGGTCACCGCCGAGCGGAACACCATGGCGTCGCGGAAGGTCACGCAGCCCGGGTTCTCCATCGCGCCGGCGTTGAACTCCGGGACGAACGCCTGGTGGTACTCACCGAACGGGTACCGATGGCTGAACATCCGGTGGTACTCGTCGAACGACTGCTTGGTGACCTCGAAGATGTCCGCGGCCTCGCGGTCCAGCGCCTCCTTCAGCGACTGCCGCGAGACCACGCTCAGCGCGATCCCGTCGTGGGTGTCGGTGAGCTGGTGGTACGGACCGGCGACGATGGTGACGAAGTACGTCGACAGCGGCTTGGTCTCGGCCAGCTCCCAGCGGCCGGGGGACACCTGGGTGGCGGCGCCGTTGCCGAGCACCAGCCACTCCTCGGGCGCGGTGATCTTGAACCGGTACGGCGCCTTCAGGTCCGGCTGGTCGAAGCACGCGAAGATCCGCGGCGCGGCGTCGAGGAAGGACATCGCGTACGTGTACGCGAGACCGTCCGCGGCATCGACTGCCCGGTGCAGTCCCTCGCCGTCGTGCGAGTACAGCATGGTGGCGACCACGACGAGCTCGTTCTCCGGCTGCAGCCCGGTCAGCTCGAGCCGGCCGTCGTTCAGGCCCGCGACGTCGACCGCCGCGCCGTTCAGGGTGACCGAGCTCAGCTCGTCCGGCTTCACGTCCACCCAGCTCGACGGCGCGGTCGCCGCGAACTTGATCGTGGTGCTGGAGCCGAACGTCCGCTCGCCCTGGGTCAGGTCGAGGTCGACGTCGTACGAGTGGACGGAGAGCGCGGCGGCCCGGGTGCGGGCGCCGTCGACGGTAAGACTCGGCATGAACGCCACCTTATGCGGTGATTAGGCTGAGCACATGGGCGATATGGAGTACCGGCAATTGGGTGACTCGGGTCTGACCGTGAGTGTGGTCGGGCTGGGCTGTAACAACTTCGGGCGGCGGCTGGACGCGGCGCGTACGGACGCGGTGGTGAATGCCGCGGTTGACGCTGGAATCACCCTGTTCGACACCGCCGACATCTACCGCGGCGAGCACGGGTTCAGCGAGGAGCTGCTCGGCAAGGCGCTCGGCGCGCGCCGCGACGAGGTGGTGATCGCCACCAAGTTCGGCGGCGACATGCAGGGCGCGAACGGCCCCGATTGGGGCGTACGTGGCTCCCGCCGGTACATCCGGAAAGCGGTCGAAGCGAGTCTCCAACGCCTCGGTACGGACTGGATCGACCTCTACCAGCTGCACTTCCCGGACCCGGTCACCCCGATCGAGGAGACCCTGGCCGCGCTGTCCGAGCTTGTTGCCGAGGGCAAGGTCCGGTACATCGGCAGCTCGCAGTTCGCCGCCTGGCAGGTGGTGGACGCGGACTGGACCGCCCGCTCGAACGGGCTGGAGCACTTCATCAGCGCCCAGAACCAGTACTCCCTGCTCGAACGCGACGTCGAGGACGAGCTCGTACCGGCCTGTGAGCAGCTCGGGCTCGGGATCCTGCCGTTCTTCCCGCTCGCCTCCGGCCTGCTCACCGGCAAGTACAAGCGCGGCGCCGGCGCGCCGGACGGGACCCGGCTGGCAGGTCAGCCGGAGCGGCTGGCGCGGGCCGACTTCGACAAGCTCGAGGCTCTCGAGACGTTCGCGGCCGAGCGTGAACTGACCATGATCGACATCGCGATCGGCGGCCTGGCCGCCCAGCCCGCGGTCGCGTCCGTGATCGCCGGCGCCACCAGCCCGGAGCAGATCGCCCAGAACGTCGCCGCCGGCGCCTGGGACCCGACCCCCGCCGACCTCGCCGTCCTGGACGACCTGACGTGACCCTCATTCTGCTGCCGCCGTCCGAGGGAAAGAGCGGACGGTCGCGCGGCCGGGCCGTCGATTTCTCCACGCTGTCGTTCCCGGAGCTGAACCCGGTCCGCGAGCAAGTCCTGGAGACGCTCGCGAAGGTCTCCGCCTCGGCCGACGCGTTCGACGTACTCGATGTCGGCGCCTCGCTGCAGGCCGAGGTCGAGCGCAACACCCGCTGGCGTACGGAGCCGTCGGTGCCCGTCTCCGAGCTGTACTCCGGGGTGCTGTACGACGCGCTCGGCTACGCCACCCTCTCCGCCGGTACGAAGCGCCGCGCCGCGAACCGGTTGCTCGTCATCTCCGCGGCGTGGGGCGCACTTCGCCCGGCGGATCGCGTCCCGCCGTACCGGCTGTCGATGGGTACGACCCTGCCCGGCCACGGACCACTCGCCTCGGTCTGGCGCGATCCGCTCGGCAACGCCCTCGCCGAGGTCGACGGCGTGATCGTGGACTGCCGCTCGTCGACGTACGTGGCCGCGTGGCGCCCCACCGGCGCACAAGCCGAGAAATGGGTGGCTGTGAACGTGGTCCGCGAACGCGACGGCGTCCGCACGGTCGTGTCGCACAACGCGAAACACACCCGCGGCCTGGTCGCCCGGCACCTGCTCGAATCCGGCAAGGACCCGGGCACTCCGAAGTCGCTGCACAAGCTGATCGGTGAACGCTGGAACGCCGAGCTGGATCGCGCGGCGACCGGCTGGACGCTCACCGTCGTCGAACACGACTGACGTTCACCCGACTGTAACTGGTGAGTGGTTTCCTACCCTGCGTGACCAGGGAAGGCTCAGGGGCGTACGTCAGGGGGACCGCCCAACCCTTCGGAGGCCTGACCGATGCCCCGCATCACCACGCGCATCACCACGCATGTCACCGTGCGCATCACGACGCGCATGACCGCCCTTGCCACCGCCCTGGCAGCCATCGCGACCACCTGGACGCTGAGCGCCGCGCCGGCGCTCGCGTCCCCACCGACCCCGCCGTCGGCGACCACCGCGGCGACCCAGCTGGCCAGCCTGACCGTGAAGACGGAAGGGTCGACGACCGGCTACAGCCGGGACAAGTTCCCGCACTGGATCAACCAGTCCGGCACCTGTGACACCCGCGAGGAAGTACTGAAGCGCGACGGCACCGGCGTGACCGTCGACAGCAGCTGCCAGCCGACGGCCGGCCGCTGGTACAGCGTGTATGACGCCACGTACATCAACGACTCGTCCGGTGTCGACATCGACCACATCGTGCCGCTCGCCGAGGCGTGGAAGTCCGGTGCGAGCGGGTGGACCCAGGCCAAGCGCCAGGAGTTCGCGAACAACCTGACCATCTCGCAGCTGATCGCGGTGTCGGCGTCGAGCAACCGCTCGAAGGGCGACCGCGACCCGTCCGAGTGGAAGCCGACCAACACCTCGGTGCATTGCGTGTACGCACGCGAGTGGATCTGGGTGAAGTACACGTACAAGCTGTCGCTGCAGTCGGCGGAGAAGACCGCGCTGCAGCAGATGCTGGCGACCTGCTAGGCGTACGCCAGTCGACCTCTAGGCGTCCGCTAGTCGTCCTCTAGTCGTCCTCGAGCAGGTGGCGGCGCTGGGCGTGAATCCCGGCCTGGAACCGGGTCCGCGCGCCCAGTGTCTCCATCAGCTCGGCGACGCGCCGCCCGACCGTCCGGCTGCTCAACGCGAGCTGCCGGGCGATCGCGTCGTCCTTGAACCCGGCCGCGAGCAGCGTCATCAACCGCGCATCGGTCGGGTCCGCCTTCGCGGTCGGCACGACCGGCACCGCCTGGTCCCAGAGCAGCCAGAACATCTCCATCAGCGCATCCAGCAGCGCACAGGGGTGTACGACGAGTGCGCTGTCGGTCAACTGATCCACCGACAGCGGCAGCAGCGCCGCCTTCGCGTCGAACACGGCCAGCTTCATCGGCAGCTGCGGATGTACACGCGACGTCTCGCCGGCATCAGCCGCGCTGTACGCCTCGTCGACGCCGCCGGGGATATCCAGCGAATCGGGGGAGTAGATGCCATGCACCACCACCCCGTCACCGAGTAGCCCGCGGACCGTGGTGTCGGACTTCTCGGCCTGCGCCGCGTACGGCGGCCGGTCGAGCACCATCAGCTGGTTCTTCGTCCCGTTCAGCAACTGGGCGAACCGGGCGGCGATCGCGTCCTGACCCACGATCACCTCGACCAGGTTCTCCGGGCGGTGCTGCTCCTGGGCCCGGACCTCCGACAGCAGCACCCGCGCCTCGGCGCGGACCCGGTCCAGCTCGGCCCGGCGGACGGCGACCAGCGCGTCGACCGCCACATCGGGCCGGGTCGGCAGCAACCGCACCGGCTCGTCGGAGGTGACGGTCAGCAGACCGAGCTTCTCCAGCCGCTCGACCGTCGCGACCAGGTCCTGCTCGTCTCGGCCAAGATGCCCCGCGAGCTCACGGATGTCACAGCCGGGCGCGGCCAGCAGCGCCCGGTAGGCCTCTTCATCGGGCGGCTCCACCCCCACCATCTCCAGCATCCGATCAGGCTATCTCGTCCGTTGGACAGGCTCGACCGGTTTGGCGACTTCGCGCCATGTCCGGGACAAGCCAAGACAAACCAGCACAGGGCGAGGTGCGCCTACCTCCGGATGGGGTATGTCTGACTGTGCCGGGCGCGCGCGGATCGGACAGGGGACGTCCGGTCAAGCCTCAACGCGCGCGCCCGCCCTTCGCACCTGCTTCACCCGCAGGTAGCTGCGCCAGATCACGCGCTGCAGCAACAGCGTCACCACACCGGCCGCCGTCATCCCGGCCAGGTTGATCCCGAGCTGCGCGGCCGAGCCACCGATCTGATGCGGCGCCCACAGCGCGACCGACAAGGCCAGATCACCCGCGGCCGGGACAGTGGTCACCGAGATGAACACCCCGACCAGCGCATTGCCCCGCCCGGCCGTCTGCGACAGCACACCGGCGCATCCCGCCAGTACGGCAACCACCGCCGACCAGCGATCCGGCCGCCAGATGAAACCGGTCAGCGGCCGGGCCGCGGTCACATCCGACGCGTCCACCCATCCGACCGCGCGGGCCAGCAGGGCGGCAAGTGCGGTCAGTACGATCGCCAGCACGAACCCCTTCACGAGCAGCATCAGGGACCGCTTGGTCAGCCCACCTTTCCGCAGGAACAGGCCCACGGCAAGCGCCGCCACCACCCCGAACTCGGGTCCGACCACCATCGCCCCGACGACCAGGATCGACGAGTCGGTGACCACCGCGACCGAGGCGATCATCGTCGCCAGCGTGAGGAACACGTAGTACACCCAGGAGCCGCCGGCCTCGTTGTACGCCTGGTCGACCACGACATCCCAGATCACCGCGTCGTCCGGTGCGCCGGGCGCTGCCTTCTCCGCGGCCTGGGCGTTCCGCGACGGCATGGAATCCGTCGAGGTCAGCGCCACCGAGCCGTCCTCGTAGAGGCCTTCGGCCTTCAGCCGGACCAGGAGATCCGAGGTCGCCTCACGAGTGACATCGCACTCGATCAGGTCACCGGCCGGACGGTGCGCCGCCCCGGGTACGCGAATCACGCTGGACACGCCGGGGTCGGCGACAAGCCCGTCCAGTACCCGCTCGCTGCGGTCCGGCGGAACGATCAGACGAAGGTGCATCACGGGCGCCATGTTCCCAGCCCGGAGGTCACCATCCGGCCACGGCACACCGGCTCACACGCCGTACCGCTGGCGGCGGGGATGAGGATATGGTCCACTGACGCACCGAATCCAGGGAGGCACGATGAGTGACATTGCCGTTCCGCAGACCGGTGAGCGCCCCGAACTGAAGCGGGTGATGGGGCCCGGGCTGCTGCTCCTGTTCGTCGTCGGCGACATCCTCGGCACCGGCGTCTACGCGCTGACCGGCAAGGTCGCGGGCGAGGTCGGCGGCGCGGTCTGGCTGCCGTTCCTGTGCGCGTTCATCGTCGCGATGCTGACCGCGACCAGCTACCTGGAACTCGTCACCAAGTACCCCAAGGCCGGCGGCGCCGCGGTGTACACGCACAAGGCGTTCGGCATCCACTTCCTCACCTTCCTGCTGACCTTCGCGGTGATGTGCTCCGGCCTCACCTCGGCGTCCAGCGCGTCGAAGGCGTTCGCGGCGAACTTCTTCTCCGCCGCGCACCTCGACCCGGACCGCGGCGCACTGCTGATGATCACCGCGCTCGGCTTCATGACCCTGATCGCGCTGGTCAACCTGCGCGGCGTCGGCGAAAGCGTGAAGGCGAACGTCGTACTCACCCTGGTCGAGCTGAGCGGGCTGCTGATCGTGATCGGGATCGGCGCCTGGGCGCTGCTCGGTGGTGACGGCGACACCTCGCGGCTGACCGAGTTCAAGGTGCCGGACGGTGAGTCGCCGTTCGGCGCGGTCACCGCCGCGACCGCGCTGGCGTTCTTCGCGATGGTCGGCTTCGAGGACTCGGTGAACATGGCCGAGGAGACCAAGGACCCGGTCCGGATCTTCCCGCGGATGATGCTGATCGGGTTGAGCATCACCGGCGTCATCTACGTACTGGTCGCGATCTCCGCCGTCGCACTGGTCTCGCCGGACGAGCTGAACAAGGGCGCGACCCCGCTGCTGAAGGTCGTCCAGGCCGGTGCGCCCGGCTTCCCGCTCGAGGTGTTCGCCTGGATCACGATGTTCGCGGTCGCCAACTCGGCGCTGATCAACATGCTGATGGCAAGCCGGTTGCTGTACGGGATGTCGCACGAGAAGGTACTGCCCGGTCCGCTCGGGCGGGTGCTGCACAAGCGGCGTACGCCGTACATCGCGATCCTCTTTACCACGCTGCTCGCGTTCTTCCTGATCGGGTACGCGGACCTGGCGGCGCTCGGTGGGACGACCGCGTTCCTGCTCTTGTGTGTGTTCGCGATCGTGAACTTCGCGGTGCTGGTGCTGCGCAAGGACAAGGTCGAGCACAAGCACTTCCACGCGCCGACCGCGCTGCCGGTGCTCGGCATCGTGCTGTGCGTGTACCTGGCCAGCCCGCTGTCCGGCCGGGACTCGGCGGACTACAAGGTGGCCGGCTGGTTGATGCTGGTCGGCGTGCTGCTGTGGGCGCTGACCTGGGTGCTGAACAAGTACGTGTTCAAGCGGCGGGCCGACTTCGATCCGTCGCACCTCGACCCGCAAGGCCCGGTGAACTGACCGGCAGGAAGACCGCGACCAGCACGGTCGCGAGGGCAGCGGTTCCGGTGGCGACCGCGATCCAGCCGAGGGCCGGGTACCCGGCGCCGGCGTCGATCGCGATCGCACCGAGCCAGGGACCGGCGGTGATGCCGACGTTGAACGCGGAGAAGTTCGTCGCGGTCGCGAGCGTGGACCGGTCACCGGCCAGGCTGAACACGCGCGCGTTCAGCGCCGGGTTCGCCGCGAACCCGAACCCACCGAGCAGCACGATCACCGGGATCGCGATCAGCGGCGAGCTCGCGGTCAGCGCGAGGACGGCGGACAGCGCGATCAGGCCGGCGATGCTGATGAACAGCGTGTGGAAGGGCATCGCGTCGGCGAACCGGCCGCCGAGCGTGATCCCGATGAAGGAGCCGAGGCCGTACAGCGCGAGTACGCCCGGGACCGCTCCGGCCGGCAGATGTGTCGTGCCGGTGAGCAAGGGCGCGAGGTAGCTGAACAGGACGAGGATCGTCGCCGTCACCAGCGCAGTGGTCGCGAACGCGAGCCACAACCGCGCGTTCACCAGCGCCCGCAGCTCGTCACCGAGCCGCGGCGCGGTCGCCGGATCGGGACGGCCGGCCGGAACTGTGGTCACCACGCCGGCCATCGCGAGTACACAGAGCCCGGCGACGGTCCAGAACGCGGAGCGCCAGCCGAGGTGCTGTCCTAGAACGGTGCCGAGGGGGAGACCGACGATGGTCGCGATCGTCAGGCCGCCGGTGACGATACTCATCGCCCGCGCACGGCTGCCGGAGCGTACGAGCGCGACCACCGTGACGGCGGCGACCGACCAGAACCCGGCGTACACGAACGCGCCGACGATCCGGGTCAGCAGCAGCACCGTGTAGTTCGGCGTCAGCGCGCCGGCGACATGGGTGAGCGCGAAGATGGTCAGGAAGACCAGCAGCGCCGTCCGCCGCGACCAGGTGAGCGTGACCACCGCCAGCACCGGGGCGCCGACGAGCATCCCGGCCGCGAACGCGGAGATCAGCAGGCCGGCCTGCGGGATCGTGACGTGCAGGTCGGCAGCCAGCTCCGGCAGCAGCCCGGCGAGCATCAGCTCGGACGTGCCCTGCGCGAAGATGCTCAGGCCAAGGACATAGACGGCGATCGGCATCGTTCCCCCTCACTCGACGACAGCCACTCGCAGTATCGCAGAGATCACTTTCCGTCGTCGCCGCGCTTGTCACTGGGTGAGACTTGGCGCGGTACGGCATTGTTATTGCATGAGCTTTCAGACTCCGGCCAAGCGGAGCGGGCGGGCTGTGGACACTGCCACGGTAGGCGGTGGCCTGAAGCTGCTCGGCGTCCTGGTCGGGCTGATGTGGCTCAGCGAAATCATCGACACCGCGACGCACGGCGCGCTCGATCAGTACGGGATCATCGCCCGCGAACCGCGCGGCCTGATCGGCATCCTGACCGCGCCGTTCCTGCACCTCGGCTTCGGTCATCTGATCTCGAACACGCTGCCGCTGGTCACGCTCGGCGCACTGATCGCGATCAGCGGCGCGGCCCGGCTGTTCGCGGTGACCGCGATCGTCACCGTGATCGGCGGCTTCGGGACCTGGCTGGTCTCACCTTCGAACACGATCACGATCGGCGCGAGCGGTCTGGTGTTCGGGTACGCGTCGTATCTGATCTTGCGCGGGCTGTTCAACCGGCGGATCAGCCAGGTGCTCGTCGGCGTACTGGTCGTGGTCGTGTGGGGGAGCGCCCTACTCGGCGGACTGCTCCCGCAGGACGGGATCTCCTGGCAAGGCCACCTCTTCGGCGGCATCGCCGGAGTCCTCGCAGCCTGGGTCCTGTCCGAGGACAAACAGGAACGCACCGCCGGCCGAAGCATCTACCCCCGCCGCAGCATCTAGCCGACGCGTTCAGCGTCGGGCGGGGGCGTTAGCGTCGGCTGAGGTGTTTACGTGAGTGTGCCGGGGTCGGTGTTCGCACCGCACACCACCACGACGACCCGCTCGTCGGCGGCCGGGCGGTAGGCGCCGGAAGTCAGGGCCGCGTATGCGGTCGCGCCGCCGTGCTCGGCCGCCAGGTGGTGGTCCCGCCACAACTCCTTGCGAGCGGCAACGATCGCGTCGTCGTCGACCAGGACCGACCGTACGCCGTGCTCCCGCGCCGCCGCGAAGGCCAGCTCACCGAGCCGCCGCGCACCGAGCGAGTCCGCGGCCACCCCACCCACCGGGCCATCGGTCGGCAAACCGGCCTCCAGCGCGCGATGCATGGCCGACGCGAGCACCGGCTCCACACCGATGACCTGTGCGTTCTTGCCGATCGCCGTCGCGATCCCAGCAATCAACCCGCCACCACCGACAGCAACCAGCACCGTGTCGAACGCGCCGACCTGCTCCAGCAGCTCAAGCCCAACCGTGCCCTGACCCGCGACGATCTCGGGCTGGTCATAGGCGTGCACCAACACGGCGCCCGACTCTTCCCGAGCAGTTTCCGCGGCCTGGTACGCCTCCGCGTACTCGCTGCCGACCTGCACGATCTCCGCCCCGAGCGTCCGCAACTTGCCGAGCTTCGCCGCGGGCGTCGTCTCCGGAACGAAGATCCGCGCCGGTACGCCGAGCTCCCGCGCCGCGTACGCCGCCGCCAGCCCGTGATTGCCGCCGGACGCCGCAACGATGCCCTGACCGGTCAACTCGCCGCGATCCTTCGCCGCCAGCAACCGGTTGAACGCGCCCCGCGCCTTGAACGAGCCGGTGTGCTGCAGCAGTTCCAGCTTGAAGGTGAGGCGCGGCGCCACCTCGATGACCGGGGTCCGGCGGACCCGCCCCTCGATCCGTTCCGCGGCCGCCCGGACATCATCGACACTTAACGTCATGCCTCAACCCTGCCACGATGGTGAACAGGCAACGGACTGGAGGCCACCTGATGGGCGCGTACGAGGACAGCTACCGGCGGAGCCTGGACGACCCGGACGGCTTCTGGCTCGACGCGGCCGATGCGATCAGCTGGACGCGACGCCCGGCCCGCGCGATCGACGCGACGAACGCACCGATCTACCGCTGGTTTCCCGACGGCGAGCTGAATACGTCCTACAACGCCTTGGACCGGCACATCGAGGCCGGCAACGGTGATCGGACCGCGCTGATCTACGACTCACCAGTCACCGGTGGCGGGGCCTCGTTCACGTACGCACAACTGCGCTCGCAGGTGGCGACCTTTGCCGGGGCGCTGGCGTCACTTGGAGTCGGCAAGGGCGATCGGGTGATCGTGTACATGCCGATGGTCCCGGAAGCGGTCGTGGCGATGCTGGCCTGTGCGCGGCTGGGCGCGATCCATTCAGTCGTGTTCGGTGGATTCGCGCCGCGCGAGTTGGCTGCCCGGATCGACGATGCGACGCCGAAGGTCATTGTCGCCGCGTCGTGCGGGATCGAGCCGGCGCGGGTGGTCGAGTACAAGCCGATCATCGACCAGGCGTTGGAGCTCGCGCAGCACCGGCCCGTACACACCGTGATCCTGCAGCGCCCGGCGGCCCCGGCTGAGCTCGGCGCGCGGGACCTCGACTGGAGCACGCTGATCGCCGACGCGGCCCCGGTCGAACCAGTGCCGGTGGCGGCGACCGATCCTCTGTACATCCTCTACACGTCCGGCACGACGGGACGGCCGAAGGGCGTGGTCCGCGACAACGGCGGGCACGCGGTCGCGCTCGCTTGGACGATGCGCAACGTGTACGACATCGGGCCGGGTGACGTGTGGTGGACCGCTTCGGATGTCGGGTGGGTCGTCGGGCACTCGTACATCGTGTACGCGCCACTGCTCGTCGGAGCGACGACTGTGTTGTACGAAGGCAAGCCGGTCGGTACGCCGGACGCGGGCGCGTTCTGGCGCGTCATTTCGGAGCATGGCGCGAAGGCGTTGTTCACCGCGCCGACGGCGATCCGGGCGATCAAGAAGGTCGATCCATCGGCGGGTGAGCTCGCGCGGTACGCGCTGGACAGCTTCCGGACACTGTTCCTCGCGGGCGAGCGGCTCGATCCGGAGTCCTACCACTGGGCGCACGACCAGCTCGGCGTACCGGTCGTGGACCACTGGTGGCAGACCGAAACCGGCTGGCCGATCGCCGCCAACCCGCGCGGACTGGAACCGCTGCCGACCAAGCCGGGGTCGGCGACTGTGCCGATGCCGGGCTGGGACGTGCGGATCTTGGATGCTTCCGGCAAGGAACTGCAGCCCCACGAGGAGGGTGCGATCGCGATCAAGCTCCCGTTGCCGCCGGGCGCACTGCCGACGCTGTGGAGCGACGACCAGCGGTACATCGACAGCTACCTGAAGTCGTACGACGGGTACTACCTGACCGGCGACGGCGGCTACTTCGATGACGACGGGTACATCTTCGTGATGGGGCGTACCGACGATGTGATCAACGTGGCCGGGCATCGGTTGTCGACCGGGTCGATCGAAGCGGTGGTGGCGGCGCATCCGGCGGTTGCGGAGTGCGCGGTGATCGGGGTGCAGGACGCGTTGAAGGGACAGTTGCCGCGGGCATTCGTCGTACTGAAGGCCGGGGCGACTGTGGATCCCGAGGTGCTGCGGGACGAGCTGGTGACCGCGGTACGTCAGGAGATCGGACCGGTGGCGGCCTTCCGGGGAGTGTCGGTGGTGGATGCGCTGCCGAAGACACGGTCCGGGAAGATCCTCCGGAAGACGATGCGCGGCATCGCGGACGGCCGCGACGAACCCGTACCGTCCACCATCGAGGACCCCGCCGTACTCGACGCCCTCCGCCCGATCTTGAGGGTCAACCTCTGAAATCGCCCCTTCACCCCGCGGGTGCGGGCGGTGAAGGGGCAAGCTGAGGGGTTAACCCGCTGACTGGGCCCGGCGGTTAAGCTCGGGGTATGCGAGTCGTGATTGCGGGTGGACACGGGCAGATCGCGCTGCGGCTGACGAAGCTGCTGAGCGGAGCGGGACACGAAGTGATCGGGCTGGTCCGCAATCCCGCGCATGACGCCGACGTTTCCGCGGCCGGTGGACGCGCCGCCGTGCTCGATCTCGAGCAGACCGACGCGGACGAGGTCGCCAAGGTATTGGCGGGCGCTGATGTCGCTGTCTTCGCGGCCGGTGCCGGACCGGGCAGTGGGAACGCGCGCAAGGACACGGTCGACCGCGGTGCGGCCGCGTTGTTCGCGGACGCGGCCGAGCAGGCAGGCGTACGCCGGCACCTTCAGGTCGGCTCGATGGGCGCCGACCGGGCCGACTCGCTCACCGACGACGCGACGTTCACCGTGTATCTGAAGGCCAAATGGGCGGCCGAGGAAGACCTCCGCGCCCGCGACCTGGACTGGACCATTCTCCGGCCCGGCAGCCTCACCGACGACCCAGGCACCGGATCGGTGCACCTGGCGGACAAGACCGGGAACGGCCGGATCAGCCGCGACGACGTCGCCCTGGTCCTGGCCGGCCTCTGTGACACTCCGGCCGCGATCGGCCGGACGCTCGAGCTGATCGCCGGCGACACTCCGGTCCAGGCGGCGCTCGAGTCCCTCTGAAGTTGCCACAAGCAACAGAATGGTTCAGGCAGATATGGCAGACACACTGCGGCAGGTCAGTTTCGAGCGCCTGGCGAACAGCAGCTACGAGGTGCGGAACGCCCGCGGCGGAAGCATCCGGGTCGGCTCTGGTGGCGCCGCCACCGACTTCACACCGGTGGAGTTGCTGCTGGCCGCGATCGGTACCTGCTCGGCGATCGACGTCGACGTCGTGGTCAGCCGGCGCGCCGAGCCGGACGAGTTCACCGCGGTGGTCCGCGGCGACAAGGTCCGGGACGCCGACGAAGGCAACCGGATGGAGAACCTGGCGGTCGAGTTCACGATCCGGTTCCCCGACGGCGAGGACGGCGACAAGGCACGCGAGGCACTGCCGCGCGCGGTGAAGATGTCCCACGACCGCCTCTGCACAGTCAGCCGGACGGTCGAGCTGGGCACCCCGGTCACGACGACCACCAACGACTGACTGGTACCTAAGGACGGGTAGTGCACTGGCGAGACGGTGTACGCGTGGCGGTGATTGCGCTCAGGTGCACTAGGTCAGCCGGTAGCACTACCTGTTCTTCGGTACCGCTTCAGCGGGCGAGGAACTCCCACGGCGGGCGCAGGCGGGTGCTGATGGCTGCCTGGGTGCGTTGGGCGTCGAGGAGGATGTTCGACGGGACGCCCGGGGTGGAGGGCAGAGCGTCCGGGTCGAGGCCATCGCGGATCGCGATCAGCCGGCCGAGCTGGTGCCGGCTGAGAGCTTCGGGTCCGGCAAGGTGGACAACTCCGGCGGCGTCGGACGGTAAGAGCTCCAGAAGCGCCGCCGCAAGATCCTCCACGTGAATCGGACACCGGATGTTGCCGGTAAAGAACGACTCCTGCCGGGCGGATGCTCCTTCAGCCGCGACGGAGCTGGGACACTGCGCCGAGGTGGCGAGGCGGCGTACTCGGAGTTCTTCGCCCGAGGTGCCGTCCGAGCCGACGATGATTGACGTTCGTGCGATGACTGCGGCTGGGGTGAGGGCCCGGATTGTGGTTTCGGCTGCCGCCTTCGCCGCTCCGTAAGCAGTCTCCGGATGCGGCGGCTCATCCTCCGTCCACGCGGACTTGCGCGACGAGAACACTGCATCACTCGACACGAACACCAACCGCGCGGCACCAGCCGCAAGCGCGACATTCACCGCACCGTCAGCTGTCGTAGCCCAGTCGTCCTGACGGTACGCGGCATGGATGATCCCGTCCGGCCGTACCGTACGAATCACTTCCCGTACCGCATCCCGGCGCCGTACATCGAGCCGTACACCACCATCGACCCCCGCCGAGTGGTACGCCGGCACGACCTCATGCCCGCGCAGCGCGGCCGACCGCAGCAACTCCCGCCCCAGCAGTCCGGCGGCACCAGTGACGAGCAACCTCACCCGAGAACCCTATGCCGTTCCAGCCGCCACCCGGCGGTCCGCGTGGCGCGCTTCACCTCGGCGACCGTCCGCACCTTCCGCGGCGTCATCCACGACTGCGACGGCTTGTGCAGCATCCACCCGTCGCCGATCGTCAACGCCGCGTGCTGCACCAGCCCGCCAAGGTCCCGCCAGACGAACACAGTCCCGGGTACGTCGTCGCGCCCGCCCCGTTCGGTGTGATTCGCCAGCCATTCCTCGAACGGCTCGCGCACCATCCACACCGTGTCCGCTCCCTCGACACCACTGGCCGCCATCACGGTCCCGAAGCAGTTCGGTCCGCTTCCGTGCGGGAACGTTCCGGCCAACTCGCGTACGCGCGGAAACGCCGCCGGCCACCGACGTACTTCCGCGTGCCGGCTCGGACCGAGATCCTCACTCACGATCGCCGGCAACACCCGCTCGGGTTCTCGGAGCAACGACTTCCACCACACGAATCGATGCCCGTCAGCCTGCGCGCGCACGTCCGGCCCGACCACACCCGCCCAGCGCCGAACAGTCGGCACGGCTCCGCGCCCGTAGTTCACCTGTGCTCGCACCAGGGCGGCTCGTGTTGCCGCGGGCAGTTGGCCGTACGCGGACTCGCTCAACCAGACCGTCCGCGCGGCCCGGGGATCGATCGCGTAGAAGCGGAAGGTGTCCCGGTTCTGCCGGTCCGGCTCTCGATCGTCCACCGCGAGCTTCCACTGCGTGGCTTGCTTCCTGGTGACGAAGAACGGCTGCTCATCGGGTGCGAGCCAGTCCACCCAGCGCTCCAGCAGTTCGGGGGAGACGTCGATACCCAGCACGGTCAGCACGCGCCCAACGCTCTCATCCTCGATCCGACCCGGCCACAGACTTTCGCGGCTGCGGCGGTGCCGGTCGCCGGGTACTACCCGTAGACCGGCACCTTCCTGTGGATCACTTCACTGGTGCGAGGCAGAGCGTGTACTTGGTGGAGCCCTTCGAGTAGTAGTACGACGCCTGCGCGTCGGCGTACTGGTCGCACTGGCTGTCGTCGGTCGAGTCGTCGATCCGGCCGACGATCCGGAACGCGGCCTCGGACGAACTGCAGTCGACGACCTTGACGTCCGGGTTCCTGGTGGTGCCCTGGTTCACCACGCAGGCGCCGACGTTCGCCTTCGACTCGGTCGAGTTCAGGTTCGCGAACACGATCAGCCCGATGAAGACGATCGGCAGCAGCAACATCAGCATCGCCGGCCGCTGGACCAGCGGTTTGCCCGGGTCCATCGGCCGGCCCGGACCCGGCTGCGGCTCCGGCAGGCTCTTGAACTTCTGCATCGGGCCGATGTTCATCAGCATCGTGATCGGGTTGATGATCGACGAACCGATACCCCACCAGCCCTGCCAGAGGCTCTTGGTGGTCATGTCACGGACGGACGCCATCCCACAGGTACGGCAGAACGGGCCCTGCAGCTTCAGGAACCGCATGACGATGATCAGGCCCTGGTGACCGCGAACCGTCGCGTCGGCCGCCGGGTACCCACCGCAGAACCGGCAGACCATCTGCATCGGCGGCGCGTACCCGTGCTGCTCGTGCGGCTGCTGACCCTGCTGCTGGCCCTGCTGCATTCCGGGCTGCGGGAACGACTGCTGGTACTGGCCCTGCTGGCCCGGGTACTGGCCTTGCTGGGGGAACGAGGTCTGCTGGTACGGCTGCTGCTGCGCACCGGGGTACGGCTGCTGCGGCTGCTCCGTGTACTGCGGTTGCTGGCTGTACTGCGGGAACTGCTGCTCCGGCGGCGGACCGTAGCCGCTCGGCTGACCTGCGTACGGGTCCTGCGGCGGCTGGGGAGGGGATGTGGTCACGGATGGATCCTGTTGCTCTTGGTCGGGACACGCTGAACCATGGCACCTTACTCATCGACGTGGTCCATTCGGCGGTACGCCCGGGCATGTTCACCTTCGGGTTCCGGCTACGTACCGACAGTCACGCTGTACCGATCCACGAGCTCCTGCCCGAGCCGCGCCAGCTCAGCCTGTACGGACGGCGGCCCGACCACTTCGATGGACCCGCCCCAGCCCGCCAGCTGCTGCGCGATCATCAGCGGCGTCGGCGCGGTGATCAGCAGCCGCGCCCGGTCGCCCTGCATGCCGTCCACCTGACAGTTCCGGCCGAGCCGGTCCTGCATCACCCAGACGTGCCGTTCCTCCATCAGCACGGTCGCGGTCAGTCCGGAACGGCGCTCTTCCATCCGCTCGACGATCTCGCTCCATGCTTCCGAAAGGTCGAATCCGTCCGGCCGGGTGAACTCGTCGGCGGTTTCCTCGGCCGACACGATCCGATCGACGCGGAACGTACGCTGGCCCTGGTCGGTCCAGGCGATCAGGTACCAGATCTCGTCCTTGTCGACGAGCCCGAGCGGATCGACCAGCCGCTCTGTTGTCGCTCGGCCGTAGACCAGTCGGACCCGATGACGGCGTACGACCGCGTCCTGCAATCGGCGTACGAGCTCCGGACGTTCTTTCACGTGCTCGCCCCACCGCGCCGGGTCGATCACGACTGCCTCGGCGGCGGCTTCCGCGTGTTCACGGAACGTTTGCGGTAGCGCGCGGACGAGCTTGCGAAGAGCCGCCTTTGCCTCCGGGGCGATCGATGCGGCCGGGCCGACGAGCAGGAAGAGCGCTTGGGCTTCGGTCGCGGACAGTCCGCTCAGATCCGTACGCGCACCGCCCACCAACTGCCAGCCGCCGTTGCGGCCGGGCTGTGGATAAACCGGGATGCCGGCAGTGGAGAGCGCTTCGAGATCGCGGCGTGCGGTCGCGATGGAGATGTCCAGCTCGTCGGCGAGCTCGGCAGCGGTGACCCGGCCGCGGGCCTGCATCAGCAAGAGGGTTGCCACCAGGCGATCCGCACGCATGGACCGATCGTCGCAGACAAACCGCTCATCGGGTGAGCACTTATAGGTTGGCTAGTCCTGTGGTGCGCCTTCGCCGGTCACGCCGTCGATGGATTCGCGGATCAGGTCGGCGTGGCCGGTGTGCCGCGCGTACTCCTCGATCAGGTCCGCGACCAGGCGGCGCAGGTTGGGGGAGCGGCCGTCCGGCCAGACCAGGTCCGCGACTCGATCCATTCCGCCGTCCTTCATTGCCTCCTCGACGGACGCGCGGGAGCGGCGTACCGAGTCCTCCCAGAGCTGGAGGAGTTCGTCGGGGGAGTCGGTGGTCGCCGTACGCCACTCCCAGTCCGGATCCGAATCCCAGTCGACCGCGCCCCACGGCGCGCCCAGCTCGCGGCCGAACAACCGGTACGTGAACGTGTGATCCTCGACCAGCGCGAGATGCTTCATCAGCCCCGCCAGCGTCATCGTCGACGGCGCCAGCCGGGTTCGCAGCTCGGCGGCGGTCAGGCCCGAGCATTTCCACGCGAACGTGCGCCGGTTGCGGTCGAGAATGCCGAGCAGGTTCTGCACCTCGTCGCCGGCGGCCGGCAGCTCCACGATGCTGTTCTTGTCCATGATCGGCACGCTAGCCTGGGTTCCGGACGGTTACCTTCCGGAATGGTGAGCGATGAAGTACGACGAGAGCCCGACCGCGCGCACGCTGATGGTGCTGGAGCTGATCCAGAACAGTCCCGGGATCACGGCCGTCCAGCTCGGCGACAAGCTCGGCGTCTCCGAACGCGCCGCCCGCCGGTATGTCGCCATCCTCCGCGAGGCCGACATCCCGATCGAGTCGGTGCGCGGCCCGTACGGTGGTTATCGCGTCGGCCGCGGGCTGCGCCTGCCGCCGCTGATGTTCAGTACGACCGAAGCGCTCGGCCTGGTGATGGCCGTCCTCGAAGGACCGCGCGGTGCCGCCGATCCGGTCGAGAACGCGCTCGGCAAGATCATCCGCGTCCTGCCGGAGCCGATCGCGCGGTCCACGGACGCGATCCGCCGGGTCAGCGCGCGCGGCCCGGATCCCGGTGCGCGTACGCCCGACCCGGAAATCACCGCCGCCCTCGTCGCGCAAAGTACGGCCGGCCACCGGATCACGATCCACTACCGCCGGCACCACGACGAGTGGCCGATGGACGTCGACCCGTGGGCGGTCGTCGTACGCCGCGGCCGCTGGTATCTGTTGTGCTGGTCGCACACGAAGGACGCCCAGCGCGTGCTCCGGGTCGACAAGATCACCAAGGTCGAACCCCTGGCCTTCGAATTCACCGCTCCACCCGACCTGGACGCACTGGCAGTCGTCGAAGAACACCTGGCGATGGGCTGGAAATACCCCATCGAGGTAGAAATCGACGCCCCTTTGGCCGAGGTCGCGCAGTGCATCCGCCGCAGCATGGGCCGCCTCGAGGCGATCGACCCCACCCACACCCGCCTCCTGGCCAGCACCGACGAACCCCACTGGTACGCCGCCCAACTGACCGCCCTCAACGCCCCCTACCGAATCCTCGCCGGCCCCGAACTCCAAACCGCCGCCCACAACCTAGGCCAACGCCTAATAACCGCCAGCACCCTCACCTGATGCACCTCTCGACTCTCAGCTGGGGCTCCGGCGACCGCGTCGCGCTGCTGATCCACGGCATGCTCGGCGCCGCCACCCAGTACCACCAACTCGGCCCAGCCCTCGCTGACCGCGGGTACCACGCCATCGCTGTCGACCTGCCCGGCCACGGCACCTCCCCGCCGGCTCCCGGGGCGACCCTTTCCCTCTTCGCGGACGCCCTGGTCGAAACCGTCAGCCGTCTAGACGCCTCGCGCTCCGGGTCTCCGCGGCCTGCCCTCGCCGTGGGGCATTCGCTCGGGGCAGTCCTGCTGTCGTACGCCCTGCCGCGCCTCCGCCCACACCGGGCCGTCTACGTCGACACGCCGCTCGACACCCCGTCCGCGGCCCCACCGGTTGTTGACCTGCGCGAACATTTCCTGGCCGCGCGCTCAAGTCGCACCGAACAGCACCTTCGCGCGTCACACCCGTCCTGGTCGCTGGAAGACTGCCGCGTGGAGGCGGAGGCCGCACGTCGATTCGACATCGAAACCGCAGTCGCGCTGCAGCGCTCGTACACCGGCCACACGACCGGGTCCGCGACCATCCCGTCCCTGGTGATCGCTGCCGATCCGAGTCGGTACGTCTCGCCGGAGCGTGCGCGGGAGCTCGCCGAGCTGGGCTTCACCGTGCGGTCGGTCCCGGGCGCGGGACACAGCGTCTGGTACGGGCAGCTGGGTGAGTTCGTGGGAATCTTGGATGCGTGGCTGGGATGAACGAGGTCGTGTTTTCGGGGGAGATTTGGTACTGGCGGGGGCCGGCGCCTTGGTATTTCATCACGGTGCCGGAGGAAGAGTGTGCGTACTTCGAGATGGAGGGGAACTTTGTCAGTTACGGGTGGGGGATGATCCCGGTGGTCGCGGAGATCGGCGGGAGTGTGTGGGAGACGTCGATGTTTCCGAAGGACGGGCGGTATCTGCTGCCGGTGAAGGCGGCGGTTCGCCGGGCGGAGGATCTCGACGACGGTGACGTACCGACTGTTCGGTTGCGGTTGCGGGTCTGAACCGGGAGGCTTCAGCAGCTCAGCGCTTAGCGGAAACAATCGGTGGGGTCGGCGCCGAGCCGGCTTGGCGGAAACTGTCGGTGGGTGGGGATAGTGTCCGGGCCAACATTTCGGAGCCTGGAGGAGCGGTTCATGTCCACGTTGCCTGATCGGCCGAACACGGCCTTGCTGGTGGTCGACGTCCAGAACGGTGTCGTCGCCGGCGCACACGAGCGCGACCGCGTGGTCGCGAACATCGCGACCTTGGTCGGCAAGGCGCGCGCCGGCAACGTCCCCGTCTTCTGGGTGCAGCACTCCAGCGAAGACCTGGCCAAGGACACGGATGAATGGCAGTTCGTCCCGGAGCTCACCCGCGATTCAACGGAGCAGCTCGTCCACAAGAAGTACCCCGACTCCTTCGAAGCCACTGACCTCGAGGAACTCCTCTCCTTGGCCGGAGTCAGTCATCTGGTCGTCAGCGGCGCCCAGACCGACGAGTGCATCCGCTCAACCATCCACGGCGCCATCGCCCGCGGCTACGACGTGACCCTCGTCGGCGACGCGCACACCACGGAGGACCTGAGCGAGTACGGCGCCCCGACACCCGACAAGGTCATCGCCCACACCAACCTGTACTGGCAATACCACCGAGCCCCCGACCGCAAGGCCGCCGTCCAAACAACTGACGAGGTGACTTTCTAGTCGGTGATGTTGTCCAGCGTTGCGAGGTCGGCGGGGGAGAGGTTGATTTCGCCTGCCCTCAGGTTCTCCTCGAGGTGTTGCTGACTGGAGGTGCCCGGAATCGCGAGTACGTGATCGCCTCGGCTCAACGTCCACGCCAACCGGATCTGAGCCGCGGTCGCCCCATGCCGTTCCGCGATCTCCTGGATCGCCGCCGACTCACTCACGCCACCAGCCTCCCGCGCCTCAGCAGCCAGCGCGAAGAACGGCACGAACGCGATCCCAGCCGCGCCACACACCCGCAGCATCTCGTCATTCGTCCGCCCGAACCCCACGCCGTACCGGTTCTGCACCGCGACCACCGGCGCGATCGCCCGCGCCTCCGCCAGCTGCTCGACGCGTACGTTCGAGATCCCGAGCTCCCGGATCTTTCCCTGCGTACGCAGTTCCGCGAGTACGCCGAAATGTTCGGCGATCGACGGCAATCCCATTTGCCGCAAGTACACGAGATCAAGTGCGTCCACACCGAGTACGCGCAACTCGTCCTCGACAAGCGCCGGCAATTCGTCCGGCCGCGCCATTCCGTGCGCCGTCGGCCCGACCTTTGTCGCGATCACGAGGCCGTCCGGGTACGGGGCGAGCGCCCGGCGGATCACGTCGTTCGCCCAGTCGAGGCTCTCGAAGCTCGTCTCACCGTGCCGTCCGTGACTTGGGTAGAACGCGGCCGTGTCGAGATGGTTCACGCCCAGCTCGATCGCCCGCCGCAGTAACGCGACCGCCCGGCCCTGCAGGTCACCTCCGTCGCCGCCGGCCAGCCGCTTCGTGCCGAAGCCGATCCGCCGGACCTCGACGTCCCCGAGCCGCCAGAATTCCCCGGACTTGATTTCCGCAATTCCCGATGATAGGTTTATTGGTAACGGCGCATATTCCTGTGAATTCTGCATTCGGCCAGGATAAAGCCGCAACGGACCTTCGTCCAGCTTTTCCCGGGGATTTTCTGCGGCTATTCTGCTGCCCGTGGGACTCACCGATCGGCAGCGCGAGCTGCTTACCAGCTGGCTGCCCTCCGCCGAGATCGTCCAGGACCACAGCTGGGGCGTCATCGGCACCCTCGTCCTCGAGCTGGTGCAGGACGGCGACCGGTACATCGCGAAAGCCGGCGACGAAGCCGATCATCACCTTGCCCGGGAACTCCGCGCGCATCGCGAGTGGCTGCACCCGTGGACCTCGCGCGGAAGGGCGCCGCAGCTCGTACATGCTGACCCGGACGCCAAGCTGCTGCTCACGCGCTATCTCCCGGGGCAGCTGGTGCAAGGTTCGCCGTACGAGTGGACAGCCGACACGTACCACCAAGCCGGCGAGCTCCTCGCCGCGTTCCACCAGCAATCAGCCGTGCCCGACGCCGAGTACGAGGCAATCGAGAACGGCAAGACGCTGAGCGACCTTGCCGGCGCGCATCGCATCGACCCGGAGCTCACCGAGCGGCTGCACGCGATCATCACCGCCTGGCCGACGCCGCCCGCGACGCTCGTACCGACGCATGGCGATTGGCAGCCGCGCAACTGGCTGATCGACCACGGCACCGTACGCGTCATCGACCTCGGCCGCGCCGACCTGCGCCCCGCGTACACGGACCTGGCCCGGCTCGCCGCGCAACAGTTCCGTACCGAGCCGACGCTCGACCCGGCGTTCATCGAGGGATACGGCAAGGACCCACGCGAACCCGCCGCCTGGGCACGAACCCGCCTCCGCGAGGCCGTCGCCACCGCTGTCTGGGCGTACCAAGTCGGCGAGGAAGCCTTCGAACAACAAGGCCACCGGATGATCGCGGAAGCCCTCGCCGAACCCGCACTGTGAGCCGCGGCGCGCCTCCTTCGGCCTAACCCACCTGGTCGCTCACCTCGAGCAGCTCCCGCAGCCGCCCGACGAGTTCCGCTGGATAGAACCCGAACTCGACCAGCTCCGAGGCCTCAGCCCACCGCAGCTCGAACGAATTCGTCGGACAATGCTCCTCGGCCTCGGCGCCGGACAACCGAGGCGTGCCCTCCACGTCACGCACCCGGAAGTAGTAAGCCGGCCGGCCGTTGTGCGTCCCGGTCCACAACAACTCATCCACATTGGCAGTCAGCGTCGTCTCCTCCCAAAGCTCCCTCAACGCCGCGACCGAGGCACTCTCACCCGCCTCGACATGACCACCCGGCAACACCGCATACGCATGCCCACCGCACCGAGGACCCGAGACGCTCGCGTACTCACACATCACGCAGTCAGACGAGTCCGCCTTGCGCAGATACCGCTTGATGACGAGAACTTTTCCTGCCTGGACAACCACCGCGGCTGCACGTGGAATCTTCACCATGCTGACGGAGTCTTCCTCGCCGCACCGACAAAATCGGTCGCTCTGGGAGGTGGTTCGTGGTGAGGTCGGGGTCGCGGCGCCGGGCGGGCCTTCAACTACCTCGGGCCCTCCGCGTATCAGTTCAAGGAAGGATGTGTCATGCCGAGTTCGCTCATCGAGGTTCGTCGTGAGTATGCGGAGGCGGAGGAGGTCGCGCTGATCGACGCGGTTCATGACGCGCTGGTCACTGCGTTCAAGATCCCGGTGCAGGACAAGGACGTACGGCTGGTCGTCCACGCACCGCACCGGTTCGCGTGTTCGCCGCGGCTGAGTACGCCGGAGTACTTCACGCTCGTCACCATCGACTGCTTCGCCGGCCGTTCGGTCGACGCCAAGCGCGCCCTGTACGCGGCGATTGTCAACAATCTGCAACCGCTGAACATCCCGGCCGACCACGTCACGATCGTCGTCCGCGACCATCCCACCGAGAACTGGGGCCTCCGCGGCGGTCACGCGGCCTGCGATCTCGACCTCGGCTTCACCATCACCGTCTGATGGGGCTCCGTTCGACGCGGCACATGACGTCGGTGTTCCTCGTACGCGACGGGGGAGTGCTGCTGCTGTTCCGCCGCGGCTCCCGCGTGATCGCCGACTCGTGGGTCGGCATCGGCGGCCACCTCGAACCGCACGAGCACACCGACCCCACAGCCGCGGCCCTCCGCGAACTCCACGAGGAGATCGGCGTCACCGCCGACCAGCTGACCAACCTCTCCATGCGCTACGTTGCCCTCCGCGACACCGGCACCGAACTCCGCACCACGTACTACTTCACCGCCGACCTCCACCCGGACGCGCCCATCCCGGCCGAATGCGTCGAGGGAGAACTGCGCTGGTTCGACCTGACAATTGACCCGACAACCCTGGAAATGCCCCCCAGCGCCCGCTACGTTTTACCCCACTGGCTAAAAGCAGGCCGCCACGACGACAACCTCCGCTTCCTGACCATCACCCCAGACGACATCTCCACCGGCCCGTTCTGATGATCACGCTGCACTTCCACCCGAACTGGCCGCATCGAGGTGGAATGGTGATCGATTCGATGGCCGCGGACGGATATTATCGCTCGCAATTCAGCACCGGTATCTCCAACGGGGGACTGACCGCATTTCCGGGCGGCGACCGCTGGAAATGGGAGAGCCGGTTGTTTGCCGGAAAGTACGACGATCAGCCGGTCCTGTCCCGGCCGGTTTACGGGGTCTGGAATCGGCGCGCGGATCCGTACAGCGCGGGCATCCGCTTCGGCTCCTCGTACCTTCGCCTGAAGCCTGAAACCATCGATCGAGCAACCTTCTGCTTCCCGGACTCCGCGCGGGAAGCAACCGACGTGAGCGATCAGCTCAACCTTCCGCGCTTATGTCGCGCAGCGGATGAAGCGACCGTTGACGACCTGGACGACTACATCGAGGCGCACATCCACGGCCTAGTCCGCCTCGACACCGACGTGGCCGCCATCGTCCTGGACCCATCATTCGCCGGCACCCCCGTCGAAGCAGCCGCACGGAGATTGCGCTGCCCAGTCGAGTTCCACCCCGGCTTCCGCGCGAGACCGGACACCTTCGACCCGGCGTACCGCGGCCCCGACATCGTCGACCTGGCGCGCTCACTCGCCGACGAACTCACCCCAGAGATCCTCGGCCGCACCGCACGCTCAGGCGCGACCCAGTCCATCAAGTACGTCTGGCACTACCTCGCGCGCTTCGGGCGTACCACCTGAGAAACAGCAAGGAAACACCGCATCCGCTTGCATCGTCCGCATGACCTCGACAACCCGACGTACGGCGCTCGGACTACTCGGCGCCATCCCACTCGCCACCTCCAACCTGTTGCCCGCAAACGCCAAACCATCAACCACGGTCGGCAACTACGACCGCTACCTCAAGGATCTCGCCGCACAGGACAAGTTCTCCGGCACCGTATTGCTCACGCACCACGGCCGCCCCGTACTCGTGCGAGCCTACGGAATGGCCGACAAAGAACGCCGGATTCCGAACCGCATCGACACCATCTACAACCTCGCCTCCGCCGCGAAACCCTTCACGGGTCTCGCCATTGTCCAATTAGCCGCACAGAACCGCGTCCGCTTCGATGACACCATCGGCAAACATCTGAGCGGATACCCAGAAGCCACTGCCCGGGTGACAATTCATCAATTGCTCACGCACACGTCCGGCTTGGCAAACTTCCCCGGCTCCGGCGATGTCAAGCACGTCACCAACAGCGTCGCGGAGGAGACGGCGTACCACAACGCGCGCCATCGGCTCGCGACTCCACAATTCACGCCCGGCAGTCGGAATTCGTACAGCAGTACCGGCTTCTCGATCCTCGGCGAAATCGTCGAGAAGATCAGCGGACAGGCATTCCACGAGTACGTACGGCTGAACATCTTCCGGCCGGCCGGCATGACGAGTTCCGCGTACTACACCCGGCCGGACTGGCTGACCAATCGGCGGATCGCGCACCCGTACATCTACCAGTCCGACGGCACGCGCATCGACGGCGTACGCAATCTCGACGCCGGCGCCGTACTAAACGGCGGTCAAGGCACCAACGCGGCCCGCGCATTCCTGGGGTCGGGCGGCGGCGGGGGATTCTCCAGCGCCCCCGACCTACTCAAATTCGCCCAGGCACTCGCCCGTCCCGGAACTCTCCTCAATTCCGCCTACACCGAGGTCTACCTCAGCGCAAAATACCCGCAATCACCCCTGAACGGCGGCCCGCCACCCAAAGGACATCAATTCGCTGCGTACGGACCGATATCCGGGATCACCGCAAATCAACGCCTGACCAGCCATGGCGGCGGCATTGCCGGCGGAAACACCAACTGGACAATCTACCGAGACACCGACTGGCTCGGCGTAATCCTCTGCAACTACGACCTGGACATTCCGGCAATCATCGCCCAGGAACGCGCGACAGTCCTAGGGCCGATCTAGCTTCCGGACGGAGCGGCGAAGAGGTCGCGATTCCGGCGCACCCACTCGATTTCCTCCCGCTCTCGCTCGAGCGCCCCGTCAAGCACCCACGTACGCTGCGGCTCCTGCCCGCCCCGCGCGAGCTCCTCCATCAGATCAGAGGTCGCCTGCATCCGCGCAACAACGGCCTCCGCGACATCGAACTGCGGAACCTCGCCGTACGCCTCCAGAAACACCTCGACCCGATGCCGCCGATCAGGCACCTCCGGAAAATGGTGCCACTCAAGCGCCATTTCATCCGACCTGAGCGGTACGAACCACCGCAACGCGTACGCGATATCACCGATCCGCG
This sequence comes from Kribbella hippodromi, assembly GCF_039531045.1. Classification (NCBI taxonomy): domain Bacteria; kingdom Bacillati; phylum Actinomycetota; class Actinomycetes; order Propionibacteriales; family Kribbellaceae; genus Kribbella; species Kribbella hippodromi. The sequence continues at coordinate 180,329 of NZ_BAAAPH010000006.1, forward strand.
ACCCCGGATGCAAATAGTCCCAATCGATCAACCCGACCGCCCGATTGTCCTCCAAGACAAAGTTCCAAGGCCCCGGATCGCCGTGACAATAGACAACATCGTCGGCCACAACCTCAGGCTCAGCACCCCAAACCGCATCACCCGGCGGCTCCCATTCCCGCCCCACATCATGAACCTTCCGCAACAACCGCGCTGCCGAAGCCAGCCCATCATCACCATGCTGGTGATACCAGCCCTCACCACCGCTGGCCCCCGGAATGAACCGCAACGACTCAACGTCATCCCCGAGCTCGAGCGGCTCAGGTACACATTCCAGCCCCTGTCTCCGAAGAAACCGCAAATACGCCTGCACCGTCCCCGAAGCCCGCCCCGCCGGCCGCACCACAACCCCACCACCGATACGCACCGGCCGAGCCGCGGCATTAACCGCCGCAGCCCGCCCACCCGCCTCCAACGCATCACTCACCCGAACACCATTACCTGTCGCCCCACCACCCGCAACCGAGTATCTTTCCTGACCATGTCCGACGACGTCGTGAATCAGAACCGCGCCTACTGGGAACTGCTCGCCCCACACCGCCACGGCGAGCCACTCGAATTCTTCCAAACCGGCAGCAGCGCACTCACCGATGACGAGCTCGCGGCCGTGGGGGAGGTGCGCGGCCGTCGCGTACTGCAGTTGGCGTGCTCGGTCGGCGACGAAGCATTGACCTTCGCCCAACGCGGCGCGGTCGTAACCGCCGTAGACATCGCCACACCACACCTGGCAACGGGCCGAGCCAAAGCCGAAGCACTGGGAGTGGACGTCGACTTCATCCTCCAGGACATGATGACGCTTGACCCGCAGATTGCCGGGTTCGACGTGATCTACATTTCCTGGGGAGGCCTGTGCTGGGTGCCGAACCTCACCGCATGGGCCCACCTCGTCGCCGGCCGACTCAACCCCGGCGGAATCCTCGTGATCAGCGAACATCACCCGCTCTGGGAGATCCTGTCAGTACGCGAAGAAGGCACCCTGACAGTAAGCGACGACTACTTCGGCGCCAACAGCAACGAATCCACCGATCCGCTGAAAGCTCCCGAGATCACCCGAACAATCGGCAACCCGGACGTCCCACACCAAAGCTTCGTCTGGAGCATCGCCAGCGTGGTCACCGCCGCCCTCGACGCCGGCTTGACCATCCGCTCGCTCCAAGAATCCCCAGCCCCAGAAATGTACCCAGCCCTAGGCGACCAAGCGCACAACCTCCCCGCCACCTACCTCCTCACCGCCACCAAGTGAGGGGCTCCTTCGCACAGACCGCGCGCATCCGTCGGGCGTGACGATCGGGAGCTGTGACCCCGGCCGCCATAGGATCTTCCAATGGCGGGAGAGGTTGGAGCTGACGGCCCAGCTCGCGGCTCCATGGACGGAAAGGTCGTCGGTCGAGCGATCAACAGCCGGGTACGCCCGCTGTTGAAGGCAGCAGGCTTCGATCAGTTCGCTGGTCGTTGTGCCTGGCGACGGTCGGAGTACACCATCGAGCACGTGGTCTTCCGATCCTTCTCCGCCTATATCGCAGACGGGATCGGATGCACGACCTTCTCGTTCACTGGTGAGCTCGGGGTCTTCTACCGCTGCTTTGATCCCGTGAAAGTGCGTCCGCGAGAGTACGAGCTGACGTTTCGCGCAACGCTGGGTAAGACTCTTCGCCAACCGATCTTCAATCCGTACGGCTCCGGACAACTACAGGATCGCTCTGACGTCTGGTACGTGACCGACGACGGCCTGAACCTCGAGGAGGCGGTTGAGGATGCAGCGGTGTGCCTCGCGAGCCAGGGCATTCCCTTCATGGACCGTCTGCGGGAACCTGCAAAGGCATTTGACTTGCTGCTCACGGAAACCAGTAATGACAGTTACGACAACTTTGGCGCGCTCAGCATGCTGCTCCTCGGCCGTCCCGGATCGCCGAACTGGCATGAGACGGCAGCCGCGATCGGCGGCCTGGTTCTCGACGATCCCACCGAGGCGATCCGGACTGCTCCTGTGCTCCTCAAGAAGGTCTGAGCGACCGATCTTCGCACCGCGCCTGAGACAGAAGCACTCACGCACCTCGCCGCGCAGGTGCGACGGGAGTGTTGAGGAACAATGTGGCCGTGCGGTGCGAGGAGATTGACTGGGCGGCGGTCGATGGGTGCTATGGGCCTGCGACTGCGGTGCCAGAGTTGATTGGACAGTTGGCAAGTCCGGAGCCGGTCGTGCGGGCTGGGGCGATCTCTGAGCTCTGGGGGTGTTTGTGTCACCAGGGGACCGTCTACGAGGCCTCCGCGACCGCGGTGCCGTTCTTGTATGAGGCAGCCAAGGCGCCGGGCATGCCGAGTGCGGAACGCAACCAGCTGCTGGCCCTCGTGGTGCACATCGGTCTGGGCGAGGACACGACCTGGCAGGGGTACACGCCGTGGGCGGTCGTGCGCAGCTGCGCCCGAGCCGTTGAAGCCCTGTTGCCCGACCTCACCGCCTGGGCACTTGAAGGAACTCATGAAGCAAGGACGTGGGCCTTGGCGTTGGCCGCGTACAACCCGGACAGCTGGATTTCGCTCGGAGTCGACGTGGTGCAGCTCATGCCGGGGATCGACACAGCCACCGTGCACCTCGTTCGCCACGCCACCTCAGGCACGATCCCCGCTGAGACCCTCATCGACACAATCCTCGCGTCCGACGACGACCTGCGGGAGTACTACCAAGAAGTCATCGCCGAAGTTCCGCAGAACCGGCAGGCCCGGCAGCTGGTACTAGAGCTCGCCGTTGCAGGTCGGCTCTAGGTCAGCTGGCCAGGTGGGACCAGTTGCGGGTGAGCTCGGACCAGGGACCGGCCGCGGCGAGTCGGCCATCGATCAGTACGAGCACCTGATCTGCCTGGGCTAGCGCGGCGCGTTTTGAGGTTGCGCCGATGACCGTGGTGCGGCGATCCCGAAGGGTTTTCCACAGTTCGAGCTCGGTGGTGGCATCCAGGGCGCTGGAGACGTCGTCGGCGAGGAGTAGTTCGGCATCGGTCGCCAGGGCGCGGGCGAGTGCGAGGCGTTGGACCTGGCCGCCGGAGAGTCGTACGCCGCGGTGGCCGACCAGCGCGTCCTTCCCGCCGGCGTCGGCGATGTCAGCGGCAAGGCGGGCCCCCGCGACTGGTTCCTCGAAAGCGCGGACATGCCCGAGCCGTACGTTGTCGGCGAACGTACCCGACAACACTCGGGGAACCTGGGCGACATGCGCAACCTGCCCCGGACGCAGGAACAGTTGCGGATCGTCGACGAGCTCGCCGTTCCAGCGGATCTCGCCGCGATGATCGATCAGTCCGGCCAGGGCAGCGAGCAGGCTGGACTTACCGGAACCGACCTGCCCGAGCAACAGCACCAACTGCCCGGCCCCGATGGTCAGGTTGATGTTGGAGACGCCGATCGTGCCGTCGTCATGGATCGCACTGAGGCCGACCAGCTCCAACCGACGCAGCGACGTCCGGGCGACAGGCTCGGGTCCGGGCGCGACGCCGGCGGCCAGGTCGACTCCGGGCGGGAGGTCCATCAGGTCAGTACCGCCGGCCAAACGGCTGGTTTCGGCCTGCCACGCCCGGGTACCCGGCGCGTCCGTGACCACCGAACTGGCGACGCGCCCGTAGTAGTCGAACCCGTTGACCGCATTGGCAACCAGCAGCGCAGTCGCCAAGGTCCAGACGTTCCCCACGTACGCCGCCCAGGCCGCCACCACGCCGACCTGCACCATCACGACGGGGATGCCGCTCAGCCAGGCTTGCACCCGATGTTCCCGCACCGCGGCGGCCACCCGGCCACTATCCACATGCCGCAGATGGGCGTGTACCTGCGGCGTCGCGGCGGCCAGCTTGATTGTCCGGGCCGCATCCAACGCAGACACCAGCGCACGGCCGAACCGGGCTCGTGCCGCCGAAGCCGCAGCCGCGGACCGGCCGGCGACCGGGCGGCCAACGGCCGAGGCGAGCGCCGATGAGGCCATCACGGCAAGCAGTACGGCGCCCGCCAGCCAGGTGCCACCGAGAAGAGCGGTGACGCCAACGATCACCATGGCGTTGATGAAGTCGATCCAGCGGTCGCCGTACGCGATGATCCGATCGGCATCCATGGAACGCGCCACCACCTCGCCCGGCGGCGTACGGGGCAGTCGGCGCTGTCCGGTCTGACCGAAGAGCACCGCCATTCGCGTACGCAGCATCACCTCGGCCGCCCGGCGCGGATAGCGCCTGAGTCCACCGGCGAACAGCAGCGGAGCAGCAAGCAGGGTCGCCACCAGAGCCACTGCGAGCCACCACGGTGCCCGTCCGTGTTGCAGGGCTTCGACGACCTGTCCCCACACCAGCCCGGTGACCGCTCCCTGCGCGCCGGTCAGGGCCGCGAGGAGGAACAGCAGCGCGCCGATCATGCTCCATCCCGGACGGATCAGCAGTGCATGCGCGACGCCGCGGGCGAGACTCGGTCCAGTACCGACCTCGGCTTTCGCGGGCGGTTCGCCGATCCGGCGGCGCCCACCGACGACATCGCCCGTACGGTCCGAGGCGTTGATCGTACGATCCGGGTCCGGCTCGTCGTACGCGGATCCACCGGCCTGCAGCAGTTCGCGGAAGGGGCCGGGGGAGACGGCCAGTTCGGTACGAAGCCCGTACTGCACTACCCGGCCATGATCGAGGACTGCGACCAGCGCTGCTCGGGCAACCGTCGAGAGCCGGTGGGCAATCAGGACGCCGGTACGGCCGGACAGCAACCGATCCGATGCAGCGATCACCAGCCGCTCGGTGAGCGGATCCATCCGCGCGGTCGCCTCGTCCAGGATCACCACCCTCACGTCGCGGACCAGCAGCCGGGCGAACGCGACCAGCTGCTCCTCGCCCGCGGACAACAACGTGCCACCCGGGCCGAGCAGCGTGTCCAGGCCGTCCGGCAGGCCCGCCACCCATTCGCCGAGCCCGAGCTCCACCACGGCTGCCTCGATAGCAGGCCTCGGCAGATCGTCGTCGAACAGCGCGATGTTCTCGGCCAGGCTGCCGGGCAGGATCTCCGTCCTCTGCGTGACGATCCCGACAGCCGCGCGCAGCTTGTGCAGATCAAGATCGCACACGTCGTGCCCGGCCAGGAACACGCTGCCCGGCGGCGGGTCGACGGCTCGCGAGATCAGCGCCGCCAGGGTCGACTTGCCGGAACCGGTGCGTCCGACCAAGGCGATGGTCTGACCGTCCAATACGCGCAGGTTGATGTCGCGGAGGGCGAAGGTGCCTTCGGCGTACGCGAAGTTCAGGTCGCGGATCTCCACGTCCATCGGGCCGTCCGACGGCAGCTCGTACCCGCCTTCCGGCTCGGGTTCGGCGGCCAGCAGCTGCCGGAGCCGGGTGATCGCGCCGAGTCCTGCCTGGAGAGCGGACAGGTTGTTGGCGAGCATCGCGATCTGTCCGACGAAGGTCGACGTGACCAGGAACAGGGTCACGAACCGCGCCACGGTGAGCTGGTTGTCGACGGCGAGCGCGACCCCGGCGAGACCGATCGCAGCCAGCAAACCATGCAGCAGTACGCCGGCCCGACGGGCGATCCGGCTGTCGACGGTGATCCTCAGGTTGAACTTCTCGTGCACCGTGGCCGAGAGCCTCGCCACCCGGTCCAGAACGTGCGCCTGGCCGAGGCTCGTACGCAGATCGTCGCGGCCGGCGATGCCCTCCTCGAGGACAGCGGTGTGTTCCGTCCAGGCCATCTCCTCGATGACCTTCCGGCTCGCGACCTCGGCCAGGAGCTTGCGGATCGCGAACCAGGTGATCACGGCCAGCACCGGGAACAGCACGGCGGCCGGCCACCAGGTCAGCCCGGCGACGATCCACATCGGGATTGTTCCGAAGATGATTCCCGCCAGCATCCACAGCTGCGTACGCAGTAGGGCGCCGACCTCGTGGGAGTCGTCGTCGACCCGGTCCAGGATCTCGCCGACGGCTTGCTCGTTCAGTACGGCCAGGGGTTGCCGGAGGGCGGCCTGGAGTACGTCCTCGCGAAGCCGTCCTTCGACCCGATCGCAGACGCCGACCCAAATGACCTTGCCGAAGCTGTTGATCAGGGCGCCGCCGACAACACACAGCATCAGCAATCCGACCAACCGCCAGCCGGGTTCGGCCGCGAGGAGCCCGGCCACGACGCTGCCCAGCGTCGAACTTAGTGCAGCAACCGCGGCCGCCGTGAGCGCCAGCACAGCACCCGGCCCACGCAGCCGCCGCCAACCAACCCGCCGTCCCGGATCAGCAGGCGCCGCCCCGCGTACATCAGTCATCAACCCGAAACCCTAGGCCGCGCCACGCCCAGAATCAGCCGATTTTCCGGCTGCCCGGGCTCGCAGTTGCCCGCAAGCCCGGCTATCTGCGACGGTCGCCCACCGTGAGGCTGCTTCTGATCATTTGAATACAGATCCGACGGGATGCACCCCGACGCCGGCCGACGTATTCCTCGCCAACCATCGGCACCTTCGCCTCAACACCCAAGACCTGCCCGCCACGGAGGTCGCCCCACTAGCACTCGACTGGCTCCACAAAGCAAACTAGCGTTGCTGAACACTGGACAGATTTCATGCCGCCGCCGGGTTGGGCGCCAGCAGATGCTCGGTCGAGGGGGCACGCGTGCGGATCAAGACGATGCCGTACCAGAAGATCCAGACCACCCAGAGCATCCATCCGGCGAGACCGATCAGATCGACGGCACCCGGGTCGTTGAAGACCAGCGGCAGCAGGAGCGCCCCGAGCAGTTGCAGAGCTCCGGCGACCAACCCCAACGTCGTGTGTATCGGACGAATGAGACCGGAACGGAGCCCTGCAAGCGAGAGCCCCAGCATCGCGGTGGCGAGGTAGGTGCCGTTGAAGGCGAACAGCGCCTCGTTCAGCGCCCAAAGCGCTTCAGTCGCCGTCCCGTCCGTGGCGGTCAGGGCGAGCCGCGTCGCCGTGAACACTGTGAAGGTCGCGTTCTGCAGCACCAGCCCGGCCAGTCCGACGACGGCCCACGCCTCTCCGCGTGTCCGTTCCGATGACCGCACCACGGCGACGACGGCAGCGCCGAACAGGACGGCCAGAAGCCAGGCTGCGACAGCGAGAGTTCCGCTGATTCCGATGAGGCCGGCGTGGGCTCCGAAGTAGTCCGCGGCCTCGTTCGCCGGGTCGCCGATCAGTGGCAGGCCGGATGGCGCCAGGATGAGATTGGTGCCCGCCAGCAGAACGGCGAAGCCGATGGCGGCCCAGCCGCCGATCCGGGAGAATGTCATGGTGAGCGGTCCTTCGCGGTGAGTGGTCGTACACATGGCGGATGACGACGAGGTACGCCCGTGCCCTACCGCTGGTAAGGACTTCCGCCGGTCGCGATCGTGCGGAGCGCGGATTCCAGCTGGCCCCGTAGCAGGCGGAACAGGCCCGGCCCGAAGCTGATCCGGGCGACTCCGGCCGCGGCGAGTTCGGCCAGCGACGGTCCGGCCGGCAGGAAGGCGACGTTGACCGGCGCGCCGATTCCATCGACGAGCGCCCGCACGTCGGAAAGATCCAGTCGATCGGCAATCAGCGGGTACACACAATCCGCGCCGGCCGCAGCGTACGCGCGCCCGCGGCGTACTGCTTCCTGGAGCCGTTCTTCGTGGGAACCCGAGCCGTGGAGGAACACATCCACACGGGCATTGATCACCAACTCCGGCGACGCCGCCCGGACTCCAGCAAGCAGCCGAACCTGCTCGTCGACCGGCACCAGCGCACCGGTCTGGGGATCGGAATCCTCCAGGTTGCAGCCGACCGCGCCGCTGCTGATCAACCGGCCGGCGATCTCACTGGGGGAGAGGCCGTAACCGCGCTCGATGTCGGCGGTCACCGGGACAGGCACCGCATCTGCGATCCGCCCAATGCTGGCGAACATCTCGTCCGGTGGTGTGCCTTCGCCGTCCTGGTAGCCGAGGGACGGCGCGACCGCCGCGCTGGCAGTGGCGACAGCGGGGAAGCCGGCTGCCACCACCGCGTGGGCGCTGTCGGCATCCCATGCGTTCGGGAGGATCAGTGGGTTCCCTGGCACATGCAGCGTACGGAGCCGGTCGGCCCGCTCCGAAGCCGCTGTCATCATCGATGTCGTGTTGGTCGTCATGCTTCGACCGTAGTGCGCGTTGGCTCAACTGCTATGGTCCAAGATCATGGCTTCCAATTGGGCCAATCCGGCTGTGCTCGCGCAGTCCGGAAGCCCGGCGGACTCCCGTGTCTCCCCGGCGCCCGATCGCGACGGGCTCGATGTCCACCTCGACTTCGACCCGGTCCAAGCGGGCGGCCTCAGGGCGGGCCTGGAGCGCTCGATTCGCCAGGCAATCCAGGACGGACGGCTGGCGCCCGGCACCCGGCTGCCAGCCACCAGGAACCTCGCCCGGGAGCTCGGCGTGGCCCGCGGCACGGTTTCCGCGGCGTACGACCAATTGATCGCGGAGGGCTACCTGTCCGCCCGGCGCGGCGCCGGCACGGTGGTCGCCGACGTACCCACCCGCTCGCCCGTACTCGAGACCCGTCCTCGAACGTTCCAGAACCTGCCCAAGCCGCCGACGGGCGCACGGCACGATCTGAGGCCAGGGCGGCCAGACGTATCGGCGTTCCCGGTCGACGCGTGGCTCCGGGCGGCACGTACCGTCCTCCCGCAGGTGGAACGAGAAGCGTTCGCGCTCGGTGACCCGAGAGGTCGCCCGGAGTTGCGCTCGGTGCTCGCGGATTACCTGGGTCGCGCCCGGGGCGTCGTCGTCGATCCGGAGGCGATCATCATCACGTCCGGCTTCATGCAGGCCCTCGGTTTGATCGCGAAAGTGCTGCACGACAAGGGATGCGCCGCGGTTGCGATGGAGGATCCGTGTGCTCCGTTCCACCGGGAAGTGGTGCGCCGCGCCGGCCTGCGAGTGGTACCGCTCGCCGTCGATGAACTCGGCGCCAGCTCCGCGGTGCCGCCCGACGTCGGCGCGGTCGTCCTGACACCCACCCATCAGTCCGCGCTCGGCGTGGTCCTCGGCCCCGAACGGCGCCGGACTCTGGTCGACTGGGCAACCTCCACCGGCGGGATCCTGATCGAGGACGACTACGACGGCGAGTTCAGGTACGACCGACAGCCGGTCGGCGCTCTTCACGGCATGGCCCCGCAGCACACCGTGTACGCGGGGACTGCCTCGAAGACGCTCGGCCCGGCCGTCCGATTGGGCTGGCTGGTCGTACCGCAGCATCTTCTCGAGGCAGTTACGGAGGCCAAGTACTACGCCGACTCCCAGACCGAGACCATCGGCCAGCTCGTACTCGCCGAACTCATCCGCAATCACGACTACGACCGGCACGTACGAGCACAGCGGCTCAAGTACCGGCGGCGCCGCGACGAACTCCTGCGCCGCCTCGCCCAGGACGTCCCAACGGTAGGCGTCCGCGGGGCTGCCGCTGGTGTTCAGCTCGTGCTGGAATTGCCTGCCGACGGACCGAGTGATGACGTCGTCACCAGCATCGCCGCCATGCACGGCCTACAGATCTCAACCCTCAGCTCGGCTTGGCACGGCGACCCACAGGACAAGCGATGTTGCATCGCAGTCGGCTACGCCAGCCCGGCCGACCATGCCTGGTCAGGTGCCCTGGACACCTTGACCGAGGTACTGCGAACCGTCCTCACGATCCAGTAGGCGGTCACCATTCGCCGCGCCCTGTGCGGCATCATTCGCTCATGGTCTCGGCAACTGATGGCGCGGGCGGCGGTGACTCGAGCCGTCCATGGCAGACGCTCTCGGCGGGCTTCGAGCAGGCACGTGCCCACGAGGACTCGCTGGATCGCCTTGTCGAGTGGCCTGCGCAGCGAGCGCTCCTCGGCGACGTCACCGGACTCGCCATCCTGGACGCCGGTTGCGGCAACGGGACCAAGATTGCGCAGCTGGCCCGCGACGGGGCCGCCGCGTCGGGCGGGGTGGACCTCAGCGAGAACTTCATCACGCCGCCTCCGGGTGTCGAGCTCATCCAGGGTGATCTCTCCGATCTGGCGGCGGTGCCTGGGCTCGCGGGGCGGCGGTTCGATCAGATCTTGTTTCTGCAGTCGTTCGGGTACGCCGCGGACGGGGTCAGGGCGTTACAGGTTGCCCGCGAGATGTTGACTGCGGACGGGTACATTCTGCTCACTCGTACGCAGCCGATCCGGTATGCGATCGAGCGAGCGGAGCAGAACGGGACGTCGCTGGGGGAGGAGTACTTCGCGACCGAGTCGTTCGCGTATCGGCACCGGAACTGGAACGATCAGGTGACCCTCGCCAAGCGGCCGTACACGATGTCGGACTTGCTCAACACGTTCAGCGCCGCCGGGCTGTGGATCGAGGAGACCGTCGAGCCGCGGATGCCTGCCGACGCCGCCGAACGCTATCCCCACAAGCAGGCCGTGCTGAACAAGTATCTCGGCATCCTGATCTTCAAACTCCGGCCCGTCGTCCTGCCAAGTCGTTGACTGCGCATGATGTTTCCAAGCTGGCAGAATGGCGTGGCATGACTTCCGAGCCGCAGACCGCCGAGCAGCAACCGGACCACTACGACGCGTTCGCCGAGGCGTACGCACGGGAGAACGAGAACGGCCTCTTCAACCGGTGGTACGCCCGGCCGGCGGTGCTGGACCTGCTCGGTGACGTCGCTGGGCGCCGGATCTTGGACGCCGGCTGCGGTTCCGGGCCGCTTGTCGCCGACCTGAAGGCTCGGGGTGCGAGCGTCGCCGGTTTCGACGCGAGTCCTGCGATGATCCGGCTCGTCCGGGAGCGGCTCGGAGACGAGGCCGACCTGAAAGTGGCCGACCTGACTCGTCCGCTTCCGTACGACGACGAGTCCTTCGACGACGCGTTGGCCATGCTCGTACTGCACTACTTCGAGGACTGGTCACGGCCGCTGACCGAGCTGCGCCGAGTACTGAAGCCCGGCGGCCGGCTGATCGTCGTGGTCAACCACCCGGTCATCTCGCCGGTGATGTACCCCGAGGTCGACTACTTCGCGACCGTGCCGAACGCGGAGGAGTACGACTTCGACGGCGTCTCCGCGACCCTCACAATCTGGTACCGCTCGCTCAGCGCCATGTCCGAGTCATTCACCGCCGCCGGTTTCCGGATCGCGGCAATCAGCGAGCCACCGGTAGCTCCCGGCACACCGCCCGACCTGCTCCCACCCAGCAAAACCGACCCCACCCGCTTCCTCGGCTTCATCTTCTTCACCCTTGAAACCGCCTCCTGACGTCGCACTCATTCGGCGCCGCAGCCTCGACGTCAGGCGTCAGGCTCATTGTGAGCCTGGGCGGCGCGTTCGATCTTCGCGCGATGCGCTACCCAGTACTGCCTGTCCCGACCGTGCAGCATCGTGCCGACGAGACCCGCACCCACGCGCCCGTCCAGTTCCTCGCGCAGGATGTCAGCGTGCCCGGCGTGACGGCTGGTCTCGGCGAGCAGGTGGACCATGATGTTGAACAACTTCACGTCTGGCCTCGGCCACCACGGCACGTGCCCAGGGGCATCGATCGGAAGCGCGGCGATGGTCGCGTCCGCGACGTCCCGCGCCAGCCGGTAGCGGTCGACGATGTCGGTCCGGGTCTCGTGCTCGGCGGCCCACATGTCGTTCCCGCTCCACGCGTCATCGCTCTTCCAGTGGGGAAGTGGCCACGGTGAGGGCCTGTCGAACACCTCGCTGAAGTAGCGCGCCTCAGTGACCGACAGGTGCTTCACCAGGCCGAGAAGGTTCGTGCCGGTCGTGGTGAGCGGTCGGCGGACGTCGTACTCAGAGAGCCCTTCGAGCTTCGAGAGGAGTGCCTCGCGGATCCATCTGAGCTCGTCGTGCAGGTATTCCTTGGCAAAGTCATCGATCACAAGTTCCACATTGTCATGAGGCGGGAGCGTTCAGTGCGACTGCGAGAGCAGGCTGGGGGAGGCGGTAGGTTACATGGCTGTTCTTGCCTATCTGTCGTCGGAGAGGTGTGACCGCATGTCCACGATCAGTAATTCAGAGGCGATCGCGGCGTGGTCGGCGATGCCGGCTGACGCGATTGAGGCGTACGACGAGCAGGGCGACTTTCCCAAGCGCCACCTGCTGAATGGGAATCTGCTCCGGATGCTGGGGCCAATCGACGGCCGGAAAGTCCTCGATGCAGGCAGCGGCGACGGCTATTTGAGCCGGCTGCTGGCCGAACGCGGGGCAGAGGTGGTTGGCGTGGAGCCGGCATCCGCACTATTGGCGCGCGCTCAGAAGATCGAGCAGGAGCGGCGCCAGGGGATCAGGTTCGTGCAGGCCGATCTCTCGACGTTGCCGGAGGTTGGTCAGCCATTCGATGCGGTGATTTGCAGCATGGTACTGCTCGCCATACCCGCCTGGCAGTCGGCAATGGCGGCGTGTGTCAGCGCACTGAAGCCGGGCGGCCGGTTCGTATTCTCGATCACTCATCCGGCGTTCGAGAATCTCTACCCAACTTGGCGGAATCACGGTCATTACCAAGTTGATCGATACCTGGACGAGTACGAAATGCCAGACGGTCACGCACCCGACTTTCATCGCCCACTGTCTGCCTATCTCAACGAGGTCATCGGCCTCGGCTGCCGCGTGACCGAACTGTGCGAACCGAGACTTGATCCACAGGTAGCACGAGACAGCGGAATCGACGCAATCGAGTCCTACGTCGCACTACCGAACTTCCTGATCATCAGCGCCGAACGCGACAGCTGACGTGTCCGGCGCGGCCCAATCGGCACCAGCCAACAAACTGCGAGGCTCCGTTTGCGCAGGTCAGAGCTCCGTAGGTGCTGCCACACGGGGTAGCGGTTCTGCGGCTATGTATCCTTCCCCGCGGCCACTATCGGACAGTCTGCGTCTCACGGTCGTGCGTATTCCGGCGTATGGTCGCCCGTCGACCGGCGGGGGAGCCGGGAGAGTGCTGCGGACACTCCGTGGGTCCAACAGTTGGCCGGTGGGCGATGCCCCTGTTGGCGCAGCGCGTCAGCTCGTCAAGTGGCGCCGGCTGACACGCGCGGATCACGGCGCAGAGTCCGCGACTTCACGGAGCCGTTCTAGCTCGTGTAGAAGATCTCGAGTCCGAGGCTGACGTAGACACCGGTCTGGCGGCAGGTAATCCGGCTGCGTTTACAGTTGCGAAGTCCGCCATGTCATGCCCGGAAAGCAGATTCAGGCTCCGCTCCTCGAGTTCGGCCCGGGGGCGCCGGCCCTGTCGGCACAGGGCCGGCGAGAGACCTCGGTAGCGGAGGGCCGAGTTGAGTCGCTGATAGTGCTATGGCCCAGCCGCCGGGCTCGTCGTTGCCGACGAAGCGCCACCGGCGTCCTCCGCACAGGCTCGCGGCCCTGTAGCAGCCGGTCGTAGCAGCAGGTCTGGGTGGCGGTCGCATTCACCGCGCGTACTAGACCATCACGTTTACTTCTTGAGCGCGGATCGCCAAGCAGTTGCTGTTGCGGTGTCGTACGGCCGGGTGAAGCCGCATGCCATCCAGGCAATCATCTTGCTCTTCGGTTCGCGAGCGTCGATATTGCCCGAGACGAGCAGTCGCGTTCCAATGTCGTAGCGCAGGCTTGAGTCGGGTGTGCGGCCGCTCAGTCCCATTGAGATAGTTACCCGGCTTCCAGATCCACCGCGGTACCAGCTGTGAACATCAAACGTGACTGCGACGACGTCCGGGCTCACACCGGGCTGCCCAGGGCCGGATCCACTCACTTTGCCGCCGATCGCCGCAACTGTCCCATCGAGGGCAAAGTGTCGGTGCGTCAAGTTGGAGAGGCTGTAACTCTCGACGCATTGCGCCGAGGCACCGCGCGTTGTGCTTGCCGGCGTTTCCTCAGCGGCGCCCACGGCTGGATCGTCGGTGGTTGGTGTCTGAGTGAGGACCAAGGCTGCTGCGGCCGCGACCAGCCCCGCACCTGCGAGTCGGGCCCGCAACCTCCTCCGGGGCCTGTTAGCGACCGGGCCGCGGTCTGAACTGACATCGGCGGCGGCCTGCCTGACCGCTTGGCGCGCACGCGCGAGCACCTCGGGCGCCACCGGCGCCACCCGTCCAGCTGCCACGAGGTCGTCGTCCCACCTCGGCGTTGGTTGTGGGCCATCGGGCATCTTGTTCGTCACGACCGGTCTCCGTCCGCACGACTCATCTCATTTAGTACTTGCCCTCCGGCGCCAAGCCGTTCGTGCATGTGCCTCCTTGCGCGGTGTAGCCGAGTCCTCGCGGTAGTCGCCGGGATCCCGAGAGCATCGGCGATTTCGCCGGGAGTGAGCTGTTCCCAAGCGACCAGTAGCAGCACTTCCCGATCAATTTCCGGCAACGTCGCCAAGGCTGCTTTCAGCAGTGGACCCGCCGCCACGGCGTCCAGCCGCTGATCGACCATGTCCCAGTCCTGCTTGTCGGCGTGCAGAAATGCGACCTTTGTGCTGTAGCCGAGTGCGTCGGCAACGAGTGCCGGCGGTATTGCTGCAGGTCATCGGCTTGTCGCGACCGGCCGGCGCTAGCAGCGCTTCGGTGCCGCGGGGCCGGCGTCGGCACCACGGCAGCCCGGCAGCGGCCGCCGTTTGTGCAGGTCGGAGCCCTGTCGGTGCCGTTGTGCGGGGTAGCGGTTCCGCGGTCACTTACCTGATTCATCTGATGCAATACGCAGACTAGTAGTTGACATAATGTCCCTTATCGGCGCACTGCGGTGGGGTGGTATCTGACGGCTGGAGCAAGCTCATCTGTCTGACGCGGCTGACTCGAAGGCGCCATTGACGAGTACCGGGACGGTCGACGAGACGTTGAGGTCTGCGGCGACGGCTACGTCAGGCCCGAATCCCTTACTGATGAGTTCGCGGCCGCCGACACAGTTACGTATTCGGTCGCCGAGGCTGCTGAGACCAGCGTCGAAGATTTCGGCAGCTGCCAGAGCTTCCGGGCTCAACTCATCGCCATAGCCGAGGGCGACGAGCCCGGAGAGTATGGCGCCGGCGCCCAGATGGTCCTCCAGGGCAGGGCGCAGCGAGTCGTCGTGACTCCAGCGTTCGCCGGCCGCGATGACAGCGATCGAGCGTCCGGCTTCAAGCGCCGGTGTGAGCCAGTTGGCGACCGCCCTGGCGTTCCGAAGGCAGCCGACGGCAAGGTTCGAGTGACTCTGCTGTAGGGCAGCCGCGATCGTGGATCCGTTCGGCGATGGAAGTACGAGCCGTGGGATCGGCTCACAGACTAGAAGGGCTGCCGGCGAAAGAGAAGGCGCAACCACGGCGCCGTCCTTGGTCGCCTCGAGCCGACCGACTGCGAGCACAGCATCGTGCTGGGCGGCGAACTCTTCTGCTTGTGCGCCTCGCCAGCGATACGGGAACACTCGGATGCCGCGCTCGACGGCGAGGGTCACCGAGGTTGAGAAGCTGAGCACGTCGACAACTACGGAGACGTCGGCCCCTGTGGCCCTTGCACCGATCGGCCCCCAATCAAGCCGTACACCAAAATCGCCCTGCCCGAACAGATCAGCCACAATCCAGCAACTTAGCCCCTTGCACGCTTCCATGCGTGACGCAATCGGAGTCTGCCGGCTCACGATGTAGCCAGCCAACGGCCGCGATCCGCTGTCGCACTTCGCAGGTATTGTCGGAGGCGCATGCCTAGATCGAACGCATGTGCGGTCCAGTTCCATGCAGGACTTGCGGAACACCGTGGCGGTCGGTGAGCTTGCCTACCGTTGTCAGACCGGTGTCTTCACGGTGGTGACCGCACTCGGCCGCCAGAGCTCTTGCTGCAGTCAGTCAGCGACCTCGACCTGATGCAGTGTCGCTCCCCCGGCGGCATCGAAACCCACAACGCATCGAGATCCACAACGTCGGGAGGCACCTTCTGGAGATACCCGTCGTAGACGGTGACCCGATCCGTACGGTCGGGTGGCTCGAACGGGTCGGTCTCCGCCAGATCCGCGGCGACGCGCCCGTACACGATGTCGTCGTCGAGGATGGGCAGGGCGTGACGCATCTTGTTAGCAGATCCTGCAGCGCTGCGCGGTGCACTAGGGCCCCGCGTTCGCGTACGTTCGCGTCGAGGCGAGCCGGTCGCCGAAGGTGCGCATCGTACGGAACTCCCGTCATGGCAACGTCCGGTGGTACCAGTCGAGCGCGGGCGTGGCATTCGGCTGTCGGTGCTTGCTTCTAGCATCACGGGCATGACCAAGCAGGCCTTCGGCGACGACATGGGTGGCCCGCGGCATGAGTTGGAGCCTGCTTTGTCGACCTTGCTGGCGCAGGCGTTGATTGCGTACCGGATCGAGCTGGACAACGAGTTCGAAAGACTGCTCGCGCAGTCAGGGTTCCCCGGGTTCAAGCTGCCTGTCGTGTTCTGGCCGCTGCTACGCCACGTCGACCACCCGGGAACGACAGTCGCCGAGCTGCTCGAGTGGACTGGCTGGACCGAGAAAGATCTGTTCCCGATGATCGGCGGCGTGGAGCGATGGGGGTACGTCGACCAATACCAGTCGACCCACAAGGGCAGCGGCCCCACGTCGTACATCGCGCCGACATAACCACCGTCGACTGGTCCGTTGCCCGGCATCTCCAGGGTCAGCAGCGTCTCGCCAAGTACGCACTCTCCGCCGACAACGATGATGTCGACATCACTCCACTCGTCGCCCCTTCCGGCCCCGAGTGAACCAACCAACCAGACTCCCTCAGCCCGTAGCGTCGGCACCGTCTCCGCCAACCACCGAGCCCGCCCACTAGCCAGCGCCGCCACCATGCCGAGCGCCTGATCCCGCATCACGCAACGGAGGCTATCCGGCCTGCCTACCAACATTGGTGCTCCAGCGCTGGCCAAAGCCAGTGGAGGAAGGGTCCGGGGCGAGATCCTTGGGTCCAGTCAAGCTGCGCTGAGGCGGGTCTTCAGCGACGTCAGGTGGTCGGCCGTCGCGCCGCCGTGAACCAGATAGGCCGCCGCTCCGCCGTATTGATGGCGGAGGTGTTCAAGAATGTGAATCATCGTTTCGGCTCGGGGAAGGGACAGCTCCGGGAGGGGTACGTTCGGGCGGTCGCCAATCGTGGTTGTTCTGTGGATGTGTGAGTCGCCGAACTGCGCATAGTCGGCGGCGATCGCGTCGCTGGATGCACCGACCAGGTCGAGAGCGAGCGCTGTGACCAGTCCTGTTCGATCCTTGCCGGCGTGACAGGTGACCACGACACATCCCGGTGGAGCTTCCGCGATGCCGGCGATGGCAGTCGCGAATCGATGTGCGTGCTCATCGAGGAGCATGCGGTACTGCTGGACCAAGGCCAGCGTGGAGACGTCCGGGTCGGCGGGATCGGTGAGCGGTGCGTTGAGCCAGAGCGCATCGTGGGCGAACGGAGAAGGAAATGTCTCGCACTCCCATTCGCTCCGCAGGTCAACGATCCGGCTCACCCCTGCAGCGCGGACTGCTGCGATGCCTCTGTCGTCGAGTTGGTCAAGGTTGTCGCTGCGGACTAGCGCACCGATCCGGATCGCGCCGCCGTCAGCCAAGGGGATCCCGCCGAGGTCCCGCGCATTCCGGCACAATGGCCAGTCCAGCATCGCTGGCTCCGTCACGGATCCCCCTCCAGCACAGAATCAATGCCGGATCATAATCGAGCTCGGTGCGCGCTCATACAGATGTGCGTACGACAGCCCGTCCCCAGCTAGCCTCGATCACATGCCCGCGTATCGGCCTCTGCTTCTTACCGGTGGTCCTGCTGTTGGCAAGACCGTGACCGGCCGGGGCCTGGCGCAGTCAACAGAGCGATGCGCGTACATCGACGTCGACGACGTACGTCAACTTGTGAAGTCCGGCGGCGCCGCGCCATGGGAGGGCGAGGAAGGGCGCGCACAACACGTACTCGGCGTCCGCAACGCGGCTGCATTGGCGGCGAACTTCAGTGCCGACGGCTTCAACGTCACGATGAGCGACGTGATCGACGCCGAGTTGCTGCGGCTATACCGAGAGTTGGTCCCAGACATCATGGTCATTCGGCTTTCGATCAGTCATGCGATGGCTCGCGCTCGGGCGCAGACACGCCGGGTCTATCTCACGGACCAGGAGTTCGAGACGTTGCACCGCCAGCAGCTCCCTCCACTCGAGACCGATGTCGATATCGAGGTGTCGGCGTTGGCGCTGGATGCGCAGATCGATGCTGTCCGAGCCGCTTGGCTGCGCGTATGACTAGGCACCGCCCAAGCGAATCCCACGCTGTGCCTTACAGGTCCAGTAGGTAGAGGCTGAAGGTTGTTGGGGTTCCGTCTGGGTGGGTGTCTCGGTTGGAGGGGAAGTCTCGGATGTACGTGAAGCCGGACTTCTGGGCTACGCGGACTGAGGCCGTGTTCTGGGGTTCTACTCGGATCGCGGCGCGGGTTCCGGTTTTGGTGGTTCGGAGGGTGTTGCAGATGAGGTGGACGGCCTGGACGGCGATGCCTTGGCCGCGGGCCCATGGGTGGACTGCGTAGGCCAGGGCCACGTCCTCGGGGTCGAGGCCGTCGTCGAGGTCTGGGGTGTAGTCGATGTAGCCGCAGAGGCGGTCGGAGTTCCAGATGCCGAAGCCGCGTTTGCCGGTTCCGGTGGTGGCGTTTTGGGTGAGTTGTTCGAAGAACTTGATGGTTCCTTCGACGTCGCCGTAGCCGCCGGTCAGCCAGCGGACGGTCAGGGCGTCCTCCCCCGCGCAGTGCGCTTCCGCGTCCGCTGCCGTCAGGGGTCTGAGTTCGATCGTCACGTGGCAGACGGTATGCCGGACGGATAGGTGCGTCCATCGGGTTGTACGCGAGTGGTCACGGTCCGCCTGGTACGAAGGTGAACAGGGTCTGACCCTTCAGCAGAGGTTTAGGTACGCCGGTGAAGCGGTGCACGCCCACTCCGAAGCCGGCGTTCTTGTCCGACAGCCAGACTCGGTCGAAGGATCGTTGCTCGAACCAGTCGCAGATCGTCGGCGCCAGGTCCGGATCGTTGCGTTGACGGGTCCAGATCACCGTTGCACCGGTCCGGCAGAGCTGTGGACACGCCGCGATCGTCCGTTCGATGTCGGCGTTCGTGATGTTGCCGAAGATGCCGCACAGCAGTACGAGTTCGGCCGGAACCATCCCGTCGTACTGGTCGATCTGCGACGCGTCGCCCGTGATCACCTCGACCTGCTCCGGGGCCTGAGCCCGCGCGGCGGCTGCGAGGTCGGGATCCCGTTCGACGAGCCGGGCGCGTACGTCGGCGCGCCGCAGGTGATCCGCCAGTACGCCGAGGAGGTCCCTCCCCTGCCCCGCACACAGCGCGATCACCGGCACCGGTCCGGCGGGCGCGCGGTCCAGGGCGGCGCGTACGTGAGCCTGCACCGCAACCAGCCGCCGCGAAAGTGCGGATTCAGGATCGTCGTACTGCCGATGCCACGCCTGCCAGTCCATCTCACGAGATGCTGCCATAAAGAGGGATCAGCGCTGCAGGGCGAGTCGTGCGCCGAGGCCGATGAAGAGTCCGCCGGTGGTCACATCCAGCCGACGGCGCGCCCGCTCGCGGGTACGCAACCAGCCTCCGATCCGCCCGGCAGCCACTCCCACCGAGCCGTCCACCAGGAACTCGATCACCACCAGCACAGCTCCCAGGACCGCGAACTGCAGCCACAGCCGCCCCCGCGCCGGATCGACGAACTGTGGCAGGAACGCCAGCGTGAAGGTGACCATCTTCGGATTCACCAGATTCGTCAGCAGACCCATCGAGTACGCCCGCCGCCCCGAAACACCGGCGCCGTCGTCCAGGTTCGTACCTTGGCCGCGCTTCCGGATCATCTGCACGCCGAGGTACACCAAATACGCGCCACCCACGACCCGCGTGACCGTGAACGCGGCCGGCACCGCCGCGAACAACGCCACCAATCCGGCCGCCGCCAGCACGACGTGAACGATCTCGCTCGTCGCCACGCCCGCGGTAGCCAGCAAACCTGCCCGCGGCCCACCGCGAACACCACAGCCGAGTACGAACAGCATGTCCGGTCCAGGTACAACCATCGCGACCAGAGTTGTGACCAGGAACGCCAAGAACAACTGCTCATCCACAGGCATGGCCCGATTGTCACACCCGGAGGGTCTGCGTCGTAAAGGTGTACTGGCGGCGGTTTGTGCGCGAGACTTCTGCGGTGGCTACTGAAATTGCTGAGAGTGATGAGCTTCGGGGTGGGCGAGTTCGGCTGAGTGACCTCGGGGGGCTTGAGGTTCGGGATTGCGAGGTCAGTGGGCTGAAGGTCGTCGACTGTTATGGGAGCGACGTCTATTTGGGTGGTGCGTTCGGGCGGGTTGTTGTCAATGACATTGACGTGACCGCGTACGTCGAGAGTGAGCTTGATCGGCAATGTCCCGCGCGGGTGCTGGCGCGCGATGCCGAAACGCCGGACGACTACTGGGCTGCCTGGGATGCCATCGAGGTGATGTGGCAGGCGACGTTTGATCGCGCCCGGAAGTTGCCTGCAGGCGAGGTGTACGAGCAGGTCGACGGCGAATGGTCCTTTGTCGAGACGCAACGGCATTTGCTGCTCGCAAGTGATGCGTGGCTTGGTAATGCGGTGCTTGAGGAAGAAGCTCCGTACCACCCGCTGGGTTTTCCGTACAGCGGGATGCCGCGTGCCGATTCGGACAAGCTCGGGCTCACGCTCGAGGCCACGCCGACGCTGGATGAGGTGCTGGTGCCACGGCTTGCGCGGATGGCGACGATGCGGCGGGTAGTCGACGGTCTAACCGACGCCGAGCTCGACCGGGTGTGCGGTCGCAAGCCAGCCGAGCCCTACCCGGACCAGGAATACGTTGTGCGCCGCTGCCTCAAGGTCGTCCTCAAAGAAGAGGCGGAGCACCACCGCTACGCAGTTCGCGACCTCGCCACACTCGAGGCGAACAGCTGACAGTTCTACCCTGCCTGAGACGTAGGGTGTTTTGGCATGACCGTTGAGTTGCTGAATCCGAGTGATCTGCCAACGCCCCAGACGTACAGCCACGTAGCGATCGCTACCGGTACCAAGCTGGTTTTCATCGCCGGTCAGGAGCCAGAGGACCTGCAAGGCAATCTGGTCGGACCGGGCGATCTCGCCGTCCAAGCGCGGCTGACGTTCGCGAACCTCGGCCGTGCCCTGGCCGCGGCGGGCGCTCGGCCCGACCAGGTCACGCGCCTTGGGATCTACCTGGTCGGATACCTCCGGGAGCATCAGCCGATCATCCAGGAAGCCCGCCAAGAACTGTTCGGCGACCACAAACCCGTCGACGTGATGATCGGTGTCGCGGCGCTTGCCCGGCCAGAGCAGCTGATCGAGGTCGAGGCCACCGCAGTCATCTGAGAACGGAGCACCAACCTACGGAGCTTTGGGTGCGGAATGCAGTTCCTTACGCAAGAGCGTGATTTGGGTTTCGTACAAGGTGACGGTGCCGTCGGGGGATTCCTGGTTCCAGGAGGCGGGTTCTGAGCCGGTGACCGAGTAGCCGAGGCGTTCGTAGAGGGCTTGGGGGCGGGAGGCGTTGATGTCGACGCCGATTTCGGCGCAGGTGAGGCCGCGGGCGCGGATTCGGTCTTCCAGGGCGTGGATCAGCAGTGTGCCGATCCCGCAGGACTGGAGCGGTTCGAGGACTGACAGTTGCCAGATGGTCGCGGCGTCGGGTGGCTTCGTGTAGTCGGCGCCTCCGACGGCGACCGGGCGGCCGGAGGGTGTGCAGACGGCCAGGTAGTCGACCTCGCCGCGGCCGGCGCGGTTGATCGCCTCGGTCACCGAAGCGAGGGCAGTCGGACGCCCGTACCAGGCCATCGCCGGCAGGTCGTCGTGGGTCAGCGGGCGGATCGTCAGCGGGACCACGATCTCAGGCATACGTCGCAGCTTGACAGACCAACCGGCGACAAGGCGACCCAATTGGAAATCACTCGCACGCCGAATAGCTGACCGAGTATCGTCGGCCGCCGGAACGTACGGCAGAAAGTCGGTGGGATGAACAGCTATCCACTGTTCGGTGTGCGCGTCAGTACGCCGGTGCTCGAATTGCGGGCGGCCACGGACGATGTGCTGGATCGGCTGTCCGGCCTGGTGCGGGCGGGCAAGATGCACGCGGACCCGTCCCCGTACGACGACCCGATCTCGTTCTATGAGCCCGATCCCGATCTTCGAGTCGCCAAGTGGCTCCGGTCGATGTGGCGCGGCCGCGGTACGGTCGACGCCGAGAAATGGCGGCTGTACTTCGCCGTGATGGTCGACGACGAACCGATCGGAATGCAGGACCTGTGTGGCGTCCATTTCTCCACCTTCGGTACGGTCACGTCCTTCTCGTGGCTGTCGTCCGATCATCGCGCTCGCGGGTACGGGCAGGAGATGCGTACGGCGATGCTGCACCTCGCGTTCGAAGGGCTCGGCGCGAAGGAAGCGACGAGTGACGCGTTCGTCGACAACCAAGGTTCGAACGCGATCTCACGCAACCTCGGGTACGAACCCGACGGCGCCGACTGGGCCACCCGCGAAGGCGAACCGGCGTTGCTGAACCGCTGGCGGCTGACGAGATCCGCCTGGGAGAAGCAGCGCCGAGATGACATCGAGCTCCACAACGTCGACGCCTGTCACGCGTTCCTGCCGCTTACCTGACGCACGACTCCCCTCCCCCAGGGACCTGACAAAAGAGACTGTCGGCGCGACCTGACAAGATCTGGGCATGGTCAGCGACGCAGCCCTCCGCAAGCGGTCCCTCCGCAAGTGGTCCCTGCGCGCCTGGCTGGACCGAACTACCGAAACCTGGACCCCACCGACCGCCCGCGATCTGACCACCCCGCTCCGCTATCTCTTCTGGTTGACCAAGTCGCAAGCCCGCCGCGTCGGTCTCGGCGCCTTCCTGGGTACGTCGTGGATGGTCGGCCTCGCCGTCCCGCCATGGGTGCTCTCGCGTGCCGTCGACCGTGGTCTGGTCCCCCGCGACACCTCCGCTCTCATCGGTTGGGTGCTCCTTTTACTTGCGATCGGCGTGCTGAACGCGCTCCTTGGCATCAGTCGTCACCGCACGATGACGAAGATCCGGATGGACGCGTCGTTCCGTTCCGTCCGGGCAACTGTTTGGCATACGTCTCGGCTGGGCGCGTCGCTGGCGCGACGGGTCAGTGCCGGCGAGGTCGTGACGGTTGGCATCACGGACGTGCAGACTGTTGCGCAGGCGCTCACGGTCACCGGGCCGGGCGTTGGCGCGGTCGTTGCGTACGTCGTGATCGCGGTCGTGCTCTTCACGATCTCACCGTTGCTCGCGGTGATGGTGCTGGCCGGTGTGCCTTTGCTGGCGATCGCGGTCGGTCCGTTCCTGCGGCGCATCGAGCGGACGGGCGGTACTTATCGCGTACACCAAGGAGCGCTGACTACGCGACTGGTTGATGTGCTCGCTGGGTTGCGCGTACTCAATGGTCTTGGTGGGAAGAGGTTCGTTGCCGAGAAGTATGAACAGCAATCGCAGGATCTGATCGGGCATGGATATCGCGTTGCAGGCCCGGCTAGTTGGGTCGGTGCGTTGTCGACCGGTCTGCCGGCGTTGTTTCTGGCCGCGGTGGTGTGGCTGTCCGCGCGGATGGCGGCCAGTGGTGCCATCACGATCGGTGACGTGGTCGCTGTGTACGGGTATGTGGCTGTGCTTGTTGTGCCGGTCGCGTTCTTCATTGAGGCGGGCGGGGACCTCGCGCGGGCGCGGGTTGCCGGGCAGCGGATCATCGACCTGCTGAACTTGCCGGTCGCACATCAGCCGGAGGAGCCGCTCCCGATCCCGGCCGGTTGTGGTCCGTTGATCGATCCGGTGTTCGGCGTGACCGTACGCCCAGGCCTGCTGACTGCCCTGGTCGCGGCCCGCCCGGCCGAGGCGATCACGGTGA
Source organism: Kribbella hippodromi (assembly GCF_039531045.1). NCBI lineage: Bacteria > Bacillati > Actinomycetota > Actinomycetes > Propionibacteriales > Kribbellaceae > Kribbella > Kribbella hippodromi. The sequence goes on from NZ_BAAAPH010000006.1 coordinate 204,193, forward strand.
TAGAGCGGCTCGGCCAGCTACACCCCGCGCTGACCGAGGCCGCGGGACGTCCGAGCTGGGCGGGTGTACCGCTTGCGACGACGGATCGCGGTGAGCTCAGGCGCCGGATGGTTGTTGCCGACAACGATGGTGAACTGTTCGCCGGCACCGTACGCGACATTGTGTCCGGACCGCTCGAGCCCGACGACGACCGGATTCACGCCGCCCTGCACAGCGCGGTCGCCGAGGACATCGTCGAGGCGCTACCGGACGGTCTCGACGCCGAGCTCGCCGCCGGCGGGAGTGACCTGTCTGGTGGCCAACGGCAACGAATCCGGCTCGCCCGCGCCGTGTACGCCTCCCCCGATGTTCTACTCGCCATCGACCCGACCTCCGCCGTCGACGCGAACACCGAAGCCGCCATCATCGACCGAGTTCGCGCGGCGAGACGCGGCACGACCACCCTGATCACCACGACCTCCCCGCTCGTACTGGACCGCGCCGACGAGGTCATCGTCCTTCTCGACGGCCAGAGATCGTCGGTCGGCACGCACGCGGAGCTCCTGCACAGCGACGCGTACTACCGAGAGCTCGTCTCCCGCGCCCAGGACGACCGATGAGTAGCCAACTGCTCGTCGCTCCCCCGGCGGAAGTGCGCTCGGCCGCCGCACGCGACCTGCGCGCCGACCGTACCGCCGTGATCGGTCTCGCCCTGGTGAACGGGCTGGCCGCCGCGGCCGGTTTGGTGGGTCCGTGGCTGCTCGGCCGCATCATCGACACGATCCAGGCCGGCTCCGGCAACGTACTCAGCACCGTCGACCGGCTCGCGTTCGGCGCTGTGCTGTTCACGGTTGTGCAGACAGTGCTGTCGTGGTGGGCGCTCAAGATCGGCTACCGATTCGGTGAGCGGACGGCGGCCCGCGTACGCGAACGGTTCCTGCGGCGTACGTTGGCGCTGCCGCCCCGCGTGGCCGATCACCTTCCGTCAGGTGACCTGATCGCGCGTGGCAGCACCGACGCCAGCCGGGTCGCGATGACACTGCGGTCGGCGGTGCCTGAGGTCCTGGTGGCGATCGTGCATGCACTGTTCTTGATCGTCGCGGTGCTTGTGCTCGATCCGCGGCTCGGGCTGTGCGGTCTCGCGTCGCTGATCGGAGTCGGCGCGGCGGTGCGCTGGTACCTTCGCCGCGCCAGACCGGTGTACCTGGCCGCGGCCGGCGCCGAAGCCGGCTTGGCTGAGGTCGTCACGAGTACGGCGAAGGGCGCTCGTACGGTTGAGCTGCTCGGCCTCGAGGATCGTCGCACCGAGGCGACCGAGACCGCGATCGGCCAAGCGCGGACCGCACGGCTCGGGGCGCTGTGGCTGCGGACGATTCTCTTTCCGTGGTCCGAGATCGCGCTCACTTTGCCGGTCGCGGGCGTGCTGCTGATCGGGGGCGCGCTGTACACCAATGACCTGGTCAGCCTTGGGGTGGTGGTGACTGCGGCGGTGTACCTGCGTCAACTGGTCGGCCCGCTCGACACACTCATGTTGTGGATCGAGCAGTTGCAAGGGGCGGCCGCCTCGTACGCTCGGGTCGAGGGGCTGGCCGATATCCCGCAGGCCGATCCGCCGCGGGCGCGGGACGTTGACGGGGACCGCATCCGGGTGCAGGACGTTCGCTACAGCTACACCGGCGTACGCGACGTACTTCGCGGGATCGATCTGTCGGTGCAGCCGGGCGAACGGCTGGCGATTGTCGGCACGTCCGGGGCCGGGAAGTCGACACTCGCGCGGTTGCTCGCCGGGCTGGATCGGCCGCACACCGGTTCGGTGACGATCGGTGGTACGCCGGTGGCCGACCTTCCACCTGATCAGTTGCGCGAACACGTCGTACTGATCACGCAGGACCACCACGTCTTCCACGACTCGCTCCGCGACAACCTGCTGATCGCCAAACCAACCGCAACCGACGCCGAACTACACGCCGCCCTGCAAGCCGTCGGCGCAACCTGGCCGACCGAAGGTCCACCAGCCGCCCAAGAACATGAGCTGAGTGCCGGGTGGGGGTCCGGGCTGGACGTCGTGCTCGGGCGGGACACGATCCTCGGTGACGCCGAGGCTCAGCAGCTGTCGTTGGCTCGGGTTGTGCTGGCCGATCCGCATACGCTGATCCTGGATGAGGCGACCGCGCTGCTTGACCCGAAGACCGCGCGCCAAACCGAGCAGTCGCTGGCCGCCGTACTCGAGGGTCGCACTGTGATCGCGATCGCCCACCGCCTGCAAACCGCCCACGACGCCGACCGCATCGCCGTGATGGAAGCCGGCGAACTGGTAGAACTCGGCACCCACGACGAGCTGGTCAGCGCGGACGGCGTCTACGGCAAACTCTGGCGAACCTGGCACGGCGACGACCCTGACGACACCACACCCCTGACAAAGACCTCAACCCGCTAACCTGTCCGTCCGCGCCGGAGTCAGGCCGTCGAAGATGAGGTCGAGCAGAGCGGCCGCCTGCTCGGCCGCGTCCGGCTCCGTCTCGGTGACCAGCGCGACTGCGTTCACGAGCTTGAACAACTGCCCGACCGGTACGCCCGTCCGGACGTCTCCCGCTTTCTGTGCCCGCGCCAGCAGCGCCTGCGCCGCGCCGAACACCGCCGCACGGCACGACGAGCCGTCAGTGCCGAGCGCTGTCAGCAGCGACGCGGCCAGCCCACGTTCGGTGCTGCCCTGCGCGATGACTGCGCCCAGCCACTCTTTCAGTGCCGCGCCAGGCGACGGCGCGGACATCAGGTCTTCGGCCTGGCGGCACAGGGCGTCGATGTGGTCGCGGAAAACGGCCTCCAGCAGCGCCTGCCGGGTGGGAAAGTGCCGGTAGAGCGTGGCGTTGCCGACTCCCGCCTGCTGTGCGATGTCATCCAGCGGCGCATCGGCCCCTTGCTCCGCGAAGGCGGTCCGAGCAGAGGCCACCAGCCGGTCGTAGTTGCGCTGGGCGTCGGCCCGCATCGTCGCCTCCAGGGATTGCGTAAACGGGGACTCTCCCCATATCGTACCTGACAGAACCGGGGAGACTCCCCGTTTAGGAGGTGCGATGAACTCCCAGCCACCGGAATACGCTGCCCGGTACGCAGAGCACTTCGCGATGGAGCGCCGCGACGGAGTGCTCGTCCTGCGCATGCACACCGGCGGCGGCCCGGCCGTCATGTCACTCGGGCTGCACCACGCCTGGGGTGAGGTACTGCGGGAAGCAGGCGCAGACCTGGACAACGAGGTGCTGATCCTCACCGGCAGCGGCGACGCGTGGACCGGCGGGCTCGACCCCACGCTGTCCGACCGGCCGCCGGCGCAGCGAGGCGAGGACCGCTACGACCTCTACCGCGACGGCATCGCGCTGCTACGCAGCCTCGTCTTCTCCGTGGACGTGCCGACCATCGGCGCGCTCAACGGGCCTGGATACCACCAGGAGCTGGCGCTTGCCTGCGACCTGACGCTGTGCACCCCCAGCACGATCTTCGACGACACGCACTTCCGCTCCGGCGCCGTGCCCGGCGACGGCCAGCACCTGGTCTATCAGGAATTACTCGGCCTCAAGCGGGCCGCTCAGGTGCTGTACACCGGCGCCGGCGTCGGCGCCGCCGAGGCGCTGGAGCTGGGCTTGGTCAACGAAGTCGTTCCGGACGAGCAACTGCTGCCACGCGCCTTGGAGCTGGCCACCGAGATCATGGCCGCGCCGCGCTCCACGCGCCGTCTAACCCACGCGATCGTCCAGCGTCCGTGGCAACGCCGCCTGGTCGACGACCTGGCCTTCGGCCGTACCCACCACCTGCTCAACACCTGACCCCCGCAATGTCCTCAAACACAGCCATGGAGGAAACATGATCACCGTTCTCGTGACCGGTGCCACTGGCGCCCAAGGCGGCGCAACGGCCCGCGGCTTGCTGGCCGCCGGGCAACGCGTCCGCGCTCTGGTCCGCGACCCCAGCACCCCAGCCGCGCGGGCGCTCGCCGCCGCCGGCGCCGAGTTGGTTCGGGGCGACATGGGCGACCGCGCCTCGCTCGACGCGGCAATGCGTGGCGTCGACGGCGTCTTCAGCATTCAGCCCACGATCGGCTACCCCGGTACGCCGCCCGGCTTCACCATCGACGACGAGCTCCGCTACGGCCGCAACGTTGCCGATGCCGCTGCGGCGGCGGGCGTCAGCAGTTTCGTGTACGCCTCCGTCGGCGCCGCTGATGCTTCGCACGGCATCGTGCGCTGGCAGACCAAGGACACCCTGGAGCGGTACGCCCGTGACCTGGGCCTGCCCATGACCGCGCTCCGGCCGGTCCGTTTCATGGACAACCAGGTCCACCCACAGCTGGGCGTACGCGACGGAGTCCTGGCCGACGTCATCCTGCCGGACGTACCGGTGCAGCTCATCGCGGCGACCGACATCGGCGCATTCGCCACCCTGGCCTTCACCCGTCCGGACGAATACGCCGGCCGGACGATCGAACTGGCCGGCGACGAGTTGACCATGCCGCAGATCGTCCAAGCCATGGAGCGGGCGCTCGGGCAGCCCATCACCTACCGGCCCATCCCGCGCGAGGCGCTGGTCGGCCGCGACCCGGACGCCGTGGCCGGCTACGACTTCGCCAACCACGGGGGCGGCTGGCACGCCGACATCGAAACGCTGCGCAAGGAACACCCAGGCCTGATGGACTTCGCCACCTGGCTCGACCGCGAGGGCGCCGCTGCGTTCACCTCGTCCCGCTCCTAACGGCCGCGCGCCTCGTCTGGAGCGTGGTCAGGGTTGGATGGCCACGCCATGGGTGGTGAGCAAGGTGTGGAGGGTGGCGTGGCCCTGGGTGAAGTCCCATCGTTCGGCGGGAAGGCCGGCGGTGTGGGCGGCCGTGACATTGTCGGGATTGTCGTCGATGAAGAGGATGGTCTCGGGGTCGGCGCCGATGCGGTTTGCGGCGCGGGTGAAGAAGTCCGGGTCGGGTTTCGCGACGCCCAGGTCGTACGAGTAGCAGCTCACGTCGAACAACTCGTCGTACCCGAGCGCGGTACGCATGTGCGCACCGCGATAGCACTCCTGATTCGTACCGAGATGCACGCCGTACCCATTGCGCTTCAACGCGCGCACGACCTCCAGCGACTCCTCGATCACCGAGATCTTCTTCCACACCGCGTCGTAGATCTCGGTGACCGAAGCAGTCGCACCGTGCCTGCGCAAACCAGCGGTCAGGATCGGCAGATAGTCCTCCTGCCCGGCAAGACTCGGCAGTTCCTCCACCCATGTCTCGTGCAGGAACTCCCTGGCCCGGTCCCCCAGGTACGGCTCCATCGCCGCGTACCAACCACCTGGCAGGTCCTGCAACACACCGTCCGCGTCGAAAAGTACATGCCGAATACCCATGCGATCCATCGTCCCGGACGCCGGCCCGAAAATGGCGGTGGCGTAGGCGCCCGGCATCAGGCACATGCGGTCAGGACGGGTCTTGGAGGATGCCGAGGATGTTGCCGTCCGGGTCGGTCAACGTTGCGACCAGGCGGCCGCCGCCGACGTCCTTCGGGGCGTCCTTCAGGGTGCCGCCGGCCGCGGTGATCTCCTGGATCTTCGCTTCGATGTCACCGACGTGCCAGTACGCGATCGGTGCGGTCATGTCGCTGTTCGGTACCAGGCCGATCTGCTGGCCTTCGGCGTCGAAGCCGACGTAGTACGGCGAGTCGGCCATCGGTTCGACACCGAGCAGTGCCGCGTACACGGGCTTGGCCTTCGCGAGGTCGGTGACCGGGTGCAGGATCGTCTTGGCGCCTTGCGTGGAAGTCATTTCGCACTCCTGAGTGAGGTGATTTCCGAACAACTTCACGCTATTCCTGCCCCGGCCGGCCGGGCTTCTCGATTCCTGATCAGTTGAGCAGGCAGCAGTTATGACACGTACTCGGCCAGGTGCTTCCCGGTCAGCGTCTTCGGCTTCTTGATCAGCGCCGCAGGCGTACCTTCGAACACCACCTTGCCGCCGTCATGCCCCGCGCCCGGACCAAGGTCGATGATCCAGTCCGCATGCGCCATCACGGCCTGGTGATGCTCGATCACGATCACCGACTTCCCGGCGTCCACCAACCGGTCCAGCAAACCCAGCAGCTGCTCGACGTCAGCCAGGTGCAGCCCGGTCGTGGGCTCGTCGAGTACGAGGATGCCGCCCTTCTCCCCCATGTGCGTCGCCAGCTTCAACCGCTGCCGCTCACCGCCGGACAGGGTCGTCAACGGCTGACCGAGCGACAGGTATCCAAGCCCGACATCGGCGAGCCGCTCCAGGATCTTCTCCGCGGCCGGCGTCCGTGCCTCGCCCTCGGCGAAGTACTCCAGCGCCTCGGACACCGGCATCGCGAGTACCTCGGCAATGTTCTTCCCACCGAACGTGTACTCCAGCACCGCCGCCTGGAACCGCTTGCCCTCGCACTCCTCGCACGGCGCCTCCACGGTCGCCATCACGCCGAGCTCGGTGTAGATCACACCCGCGCCCTTGCACGCCGGGCACGCGCCTTCGGAGTTCGCGCTGAACAGCGCCGGCTTCACCCCGTTCGCCTTCGCGAACGCCTTCCGGATCGGTTCGAGCAGACCCGTGTACGTGGCCGGGTTGCTGCGCCGCGAACCGCGGATCGCGCCCTGGTCGATCGACACCACGCCGTCGCGGCCCGCGATCGACCCGTGGATCAGCGAACTCTTGCCCGATCCCGCGACCCCGGTCACCACGACCAGTACGCCGAGCGGCACGTCGACGTCCACGTTCTGCAGGTTGTTCGTCGATGCGCCGCGCACCTCGAGCGCGCCGGACCCCGTCCGTACCGACTCCTTCAGCGAGGCCCGGTCGTCGAGATGCCGACCGGTCAGCGTCCCGCTCGCGCGCAGCTTCTCGACCGTGCCTTCGAACACGACCTCACCACCGCCCGAACCGGCGCCCGGCCCGAGGTCGATCACGTGGTCGGCGATCGCGATCGTCTCCGGCTTGTGCTCCACGACCAGCACGGTGTTGCCCTTGTTGCGCAGTTGCAGCAGCAGTTCGTTCATCCGCTGAATGTCGTGCGGGTGCAGACCGATGGTCGGCTCGTCGAACACGTACGTGACGTCCGTCAGCGACGATCCCAAGTGGCGGATCATCTTGGTGCGCTGCGCCTCGCCGCCGGACAGGGTCCCGGCCGGCCGTTCCAGCGACAGGTACCCGAGGCCGATGTCGACGAACGAGTCGAGCGCCTCGCCGAGCGCCTTCAGCAGCGGCGCGACCGACGGCTCCTTCAGCCCGCGAATCCAGGCGGCCAGGTCGGTGATCTGCATCGCGCACAGGTCGGCGATGTTCTTGCCCTTGATCTTCGACCCCAGCGCTTCCTGGCTGAGCCGCGTGCCGCCGCAATCCGGGCAGGTCGTGAACGTCACCGCGCGCTCGACGAACGCCCGGATGTGCGGCTGCATCGCGTCCACGTCCTTGGACAGGAAGGACCGCTGGATCGCCGGGATCAGGCCGTTGTACGTGAGGTTGATGCCCTCGACCTTGATCTTGGTGGCTTCGCGGTGCAGCAGGTCGTGCAGTTCCTTCTTGGTGTACTTCTTGATCGGCTTGTCCGGGTTGAAGAACCCCGAGCCGCGGAAGATCCGCCCGTACCAGCCGTCCATCGAGTAACCGGGGATGGTCAGCGCGCCCTCGTTCAGCGACTTGTTCTCGTCGTACAGCGCGGTCAGGTCGAAGTCGGTGACCGAGCCCATCCCCTCGCAGCGCGGGCACATGCCGCCGGCGTACACCTGCTCGCGGACGACCTTCTTCTCCCCCGCACCCTTGTCGGCTGTCATCGAGCCGGTCGCGGTCCGTTTCGGGACGTTGAACGAGTACGCGGTCGGCGGCCCGGCGTGCGGCGTGGCGATCCGGCTGAACAGGATCCGGAGCATCGCGTTCGCGTCGGTGGCCGTCCCGACGGTGGAGCGGGGGTTCGCGCCCATCCGCTCCTGGTCGACGATGATCGCGGTGGTCAGCCCGTCGAGGACATCGACCTCCGGCCGGGCCAGGTTCGGCATGAAGCCCTGGACGAACGCGCTGTACGTCTCGTTGATCAGCCGTTGCGACTCCGACGCGATGGTGCCGAACACCAGCGAGCTCTTGCCGGACCCGGAGACCCCGGTGAACGCCGTCAGCCGGCGCTTCGGGATCTCGACGCTGACGTCCTTCAGGTTGTTCACCCGGGCGCCGGTGACCCGGATCAGGTCGTGGCTGTCGGCAACATGTTCAGCGGAACTCATGCGTGCTTCTCCATCGTGTGTACGTCGGTGGCTGACCAAGGTGCTGACCGGGTCAGGAGGCCTGGTTGATCCGGATGTGGTTCCCGGCCGGGTCGCGGAAAGCGCAGTCGCGCACCCCGTACGGCTGGTCGGTCGGTTCCTGGATCACCTCGGCGTCGGTGGCCTGCAGCCGCTCGAACAGCCCGTCCAGGTCGTCGGTGGCGAGCACGAGAGTGGCGTACGTGCCCTTGGCCATCATTTCGTGGATGGTCCGGCGCTCGTCGTCGGTCAGCCCCGGGTCGACCGCCGGCGGGGTGAGCACGATGTTCGTGTCGGGCTGCTCAGGCGGGCCGACGGTGATCCAGCGCATCCCCTCGTACCCGACGTCCATCCGGACCTCGAAGCCGAGCAGGTCACGGAAGAAGGCCAGCGAGGCCTCCGGGTCGGTGTGCGGCAGGAAGCTGGTGTGAATCTTGATCGTCATGGCTGTCACGCTACGTGCTGGTCGAGGGAGTTGCTTCTCGATTCCTGATCGGTCTGGTCACCTGTTTGGCGACACACGACGGAATCCCCAGCGTCGCATCGCCGGCGCGCTCCTTATAGACGCTCGGCGGGATCCCGACCAGCTCGGTGAAGCGCGTACTGAAGGTACCCAGCGACTGGCAGCCGACCGCGAAACACACGTCGGTGACGCTCTGGTCGCCGCGCCGCAGCAGCATCATCGCGCGCTCGATCCGGCGCGTCATCAAGTACCCGTACGGTGACTCTCCGTACGCACGCTTGAACGCGCGGCTCAGATGCCCGGACGACATGTGCGCACCCCGCGCCAGCTCGTCCACATCCAGCGGCTGGGCGTACTCCCGGTCGATCCGGTCCTTCACACGCCGCAGCCGCGCCAGATCGTCCAGGCGCTGCTCATCCGTGGCCCCGTTACTCATCGTCGCAATCCTGCCATCTCGCCCACGCCAACGAAAGGCTGACGTGACGGCAACCTGCCGAAACGCTCAGAGCACGTCGTAGCTGAGGAAGGCGACCTGCCCCTGGCGTTCCACCCCCGTCAGCCGCAGCCGCGCGGCACCGGGGAAGAGCGGCTTGCCGGCCGCGAGCAGCACCGGCGTGATCCCGATGATCACCCGATCAAGCACTCCGGCAGCCGCGAACGCCGCCGCCAGCGCGCCACCGCCGGCGACGAAGACGTCCCGCTCGCCAGCGGCCGCAAGCATGGCTGGATGCTCAGCTGCGACATCGGTCGCGAAGTGCAGGTTCGCCCCTGGTACGCGCGGTAGTTGGCGGTGGGTGAAGACCCAGACGGCGCGGTCGCCGTGTGCCTCGCGCCAACGGTCCGGGAGGGCAAGCAGGTCGGAGTCGCGGAGCACCGCCTCGTACGTGGATGCGCCCATCGCCAACGCTCCGACACCGTTCAGGAACTGGCTGAAGTCACGGTCCGCCGCGGGCAGGTCGTACAGCCAGTCGAGTTCGTTGTCCGGGCCGGCGACGAAGCCGTTCAGGGTGGACGTCATCAGGTAGGTGGTTGTCATCTGGCACCCCAGTTCAGGTACGCGACGTTGGCCAGGAGCCAGCCGAAGCCGATCGCCTGCTGGCCGTCGCGTTCCGGAGTGGGCTGGTAGCGGTTGTAGAGGGCCAGGCAGTGGGCGTGGACGTTGCGGTCCCACGGGGCGATTTGCATCCAGCGGGGTGCCTGATGCGCGACTGACGCGGCGCCGACAGCGCCACCCGCAACCGTCGTGTGTACGGCGGGGAGACCGTCGGCGTCCTTGGTGGCGACATTTTGGGTGAAGGTCCGCGCGATTCTGGCCAGGTCACGCCCGGTGAAGGCCAGCTTGGCGCGGAACGCCCGGACCGCGAACTCGACGTCGATCGCGCCGTGACTGATGTCCTCGAACTGCCGCGCCGGACCACCCGACGGGGTGAAGATCGAGACATCGGTCGCCGGATCACCGGTCTTGGTGAACCCGTCGTAGATCCGTCCGCCGGTCGGCCAGTAGTGCCACAGGTAGGCGTCGCCGGCGTCGGCCGTGAGCTGCGCCGACATCATCCGGCCCATCGCGGCCACCTTCTGCCGGTACTCGCGCTCGCCGGTGATCAGCGCCAGCTCGACCATGGTCTGGCCGAGCCCGACCGACTGGTTGATCGGCTGCTCACATCCGTCGTACGCGAGGGGTTGTCCTTTCGGCCAGATCAGATGACCGGCGTCGCGGTACTCCCAGTCGTGGACCGCCACAGCTTCACGGCACGCTTGCAGGTACTCGGCCGCCTTTCGCTGGTAGCGGCGGCGCAGTACGGGCGAGCTGAGCACGATGCGGACGAAGCTGGCGATCGGGTACGTGATCATGCCGGTGTGGACGGCAAAGATGACCGGCCGGCAGCGCATCTCGTACGCGCCGGGGCGAGGTAAGTCGCCGGGGCCTGGTGTTGGGCGCCTGTCGACGGCTGTGAGTTGGAGGGGGCCGGGGGCGGCGGCGTAGATCCGGGTGACGGCGTAGTCGGGGCTCGCCGGGTCCAGGGAGAGGTCTGGAAGGGTGACTGTGCGGTTCACGAAGGTGTTGACGAGGTGGACCGTGAAGGTGTCGGGGCGGGTGCCGGCGGAGACCGTGACTGTGGTGTCTTCGGCGTAGGTGAGTGCTTCGCGGAGGTCGAGCAGCGGTCGACCGTTGCTGTCGGCAAGGGTTGCGACGCCGGTCGTATACGGGTGGTCGGCGCGCCATGCCGGTTGGGAGAGACCGCGGTAGTCGGTGACGCCGCGTTCGCTGTCTCGTACGGAGAGGACCTGGTCGATGTTGTCGATCAGGCGGTCCAGGTAGTGGGTGTCGCGGTACGTCTCGTACATGCGGATGAGGCCGAGCAGGACGTACGACTGACTCCAGGCGAGCATGCCGGAGCGGCCGTCGCGATTGGTGTTGTCGTTCGGCTGATCGGGCTGGCCTGGGCCGCCTTGCTGGAAGAGGCGATCCCAGGCGTCGAAGGTGCTCCGGGCGGTGTAGTCGATCGTGTCTGCGTAGGCGGTGCCGGGTAGGAGCAGACTGCCGGCGGCGGTCAGGGCGCCGGTGCGGAGCACGAAACGGCGGGACGGGCGTAGATCAGGCATGGCGGGCTGCCTCCGGCTGTCGCGAGCGGACGAAACGCGGTCTATGCCAGTGTCCCGGAGCCCACCGCCGCCGGCAGCCCGACGCCAACCCACGAGCGCGCCGCCCAATTACGGCAGCTCAACCCCGATCGAAAACACCTCGAGCCAACCATGGCAGCTCACTCTCGAGCGAGCGCCATGGGGCTCACTCGCGAGGGACAGCGCGTTGAGCTGGCCGTGACAGCTGGACCTCGAGCGCGTCGAGCCGACCGGGGCAGCTCACTCCCGAGCGAGAGCGCGCCGGACCGACCGTGACAGCTCGGCCTCGAGCGCATTGGGCCGGCCGGGGCAGCTCAACCTCGATGGCGCCGGGCTCTCTGGGGCAGCTCGACTCGAACGGAAGCGCGGCGAGCTCTCTAGGGCAGCTCAACCTCCAGTGGGAGCGCGTTGGACCGGCCGTGGCAGCTCACTCCCGTGTGGGAGCGCGTTGGGCTGGCCGTGGCAGCTCGACTCGAACGGAAGCACGGCGAGCTCTCTTGGGCAGCTCGACCTCGAGTGGGAGCGCGTCGAGCCGACCATGGAGCTCACTCCCGTGTGAGAGCGCGTCGAGCTGGCCGTGGCAGCTCACTCCCCTGCGAGAGCGCGTTGGGCTGGCCGGGGCAGCTCGAGCTCGAATGGAAGGGCGACGAGGCCGTTAGTGAACCTCGACCTCGAGTGGGAGGGCGTTGAGGAAGTCGGCTGCGTCGAACATCGCGCCCGCGGACGCGACACCTGTGGATCGGGTGCGGCCGTCGAGGAGTCGCTGTACTGCCTCGACGGCGAGGGGTGCGCTGATCGCGTAGATGTCTTGGCCGCGGGCGATCGCGCGGCGCTCGACTCCGCCGGTGTGCACGCGGACGTCGACCACGAAGGTTTGCTCGGAGCGGCCGAGTGCGTCGACGGCGACCGGCGCCGGGGTGTTCGGATCGGCAAGGTCCGCGGCGGCGTCGACGGTCATCAGCGAGCGGACCTCGGATACGTCGATGTGGCTCGGAATCGTGACGATGTCGGCCATGCTGAACTCCGCAATCACCCGACGGCGCCCGAGCGGCTCGGGGAACGTCCAGTCGAGGTGCACCGGCGCGTCCTGGTGGTAGCGCAGCTGACCGTCGGTGAACCGGACCCGGCGGCCCCCGCGGCGTTCGTGCGAGACCTCGCCCGCGACACGCGTGCCGGGGGTCGGGTGCCAGCTCGGGAGCCCGTACGCGACCTCGATCCGGTCCGCCTTGGTGTCGCCGTCGAGCGCGGCGGCGGCAAGCAGGTCCGCGAGTCCCCCGAAGAACGCGCACGCCGGGACGGCTCGGCTCGCGGACGGGTGGCCGAGGGTGGTCACGTTCGCCTCGAGCTCGGCGGCGACATCAACGTACGGAACACCGTTGCGGGCGGCCGCTTCGAGCACCGGAATCGCAGTCAGGGCGAACGGACCGGCGCAGTTGATCACAGCCGCCTGGCCAGCGAACGCCCGGTCCAACGCCCCCGGATCATCAACCGCGGCCGACGCAATCGCGACCCGGTCCCATTGGCGAGCGAACGCTCCGTCCAACGCCCGCCGATCATCAACTGCGGCCGGGACGATCGCGACCTGGTCCAACGCCCGCGGATCATCAACTGCGGCCGGCGCGATCGCGGCCCGGTCCAACGCCCTCGGGTCGTCGACCGCGGCCGGCGTGATCGCGGCTCGGTCCCATTCGCGAGCGAACGCCCGGTCCAACGCCCCCGGATCGTCAACAGCGGCCGGCGCGATCGCGACCCGGTCCAACGTTCGCGGATCGTCAACAGCGGCCGGCGTGATCGCGGCTCGGTCCCAGGCTTGTGTACCGTCCATGGCGGCCTGGTCCGGCAACGCGAGCTGGTCCGGCAGCGCGGTCCGGCGCGGGAGTGCGACCTGGCGTGTGAGGGCGGTGAGGGTGGATGGGTTGCGGCCGGCGATGGTGGTGGGGATGGCTCGGCGTAGGAGTTCTTCGACGACGAAGCGGCCGGTGTGGCCGGTTGCGCCGTACACGACGACTGTGTTGACGGGGTTCATGCGGCGAGTCTCCGGGACGCGAGTGCGGCGGTGTGAGAGTCCGGAACGACAGCATCCGTACACTTTCGGACATGCACACCGTGGCGGTCGCGACCGCGGGACAGCTGTTGCACTTCGAGCTCGGGGTCGCGTACGAGATCTTCGGCAACCCACCGGTCGGGGCCGAGGACTGGTACGACGTACGCCTCTGCGGACCCGGGACCGTCCAGGTCGGGCCATTCATGGTCGAGCCGGACGACGGACTCGACCGGCTGGCGAGCGCGGACACGGTGATCGTCCCGGCGATCGCCGACGTGGATCAGGCACCGCCCGCCGCACTGGTTGAGGCAGTCCGGGCCGCGTACGACGCCGGTGCCCGGATCGCGTCCTTGTGCACCGGGGCGTTCGTGCTCGGTGCGGCCGGGTTGCTGGACGGTCGCCGGGCGACGACGCATTGGGCCCACACAGACGTACTAAGCGCACGTTATCCACAGGCGATCGTGGATCCGGATGTGCTCTACACGGACAACGAGAACGTACTGACCTCCGCCGGCAAGGCCGCCGCGGTCGACCTGTGTCTGCACCTCGTGCACGTCGACCACGGGGCCGCTGTCGCGAATACGGTCGCGCGGCGGCTGGTCGTACCGCCGCATCGGGCCGGTGGTCAGGCGCAATTCGTGGCGACGCCGGTGCCAGTCAGCGGTGATCACGCGCTGGCGGAACTACTCGCGTGGGCGCAGGCTCGGTTGGACCAGCCGCTGACCGTCACCGAACTGGCCCGGCGGGCGAACACCAGCCCACGGCACCTCGGCCGTCAGTTCCGCTCGGTGACCGGGCAGACGCCGCTGCAGTGGTTGCTGACGCAGCGGGTCCGCCGCGCGCAACAGTTGCTCGAAACCACCGACGACGGCATCGAAGCCGTCGCGATCGCCACCGGCATGGGAACCGCCACTACCCTGCGCCGGCAGTTCAAACGCGTCGTCGGCGTGCCACCGAACGCCTATCGCCGCTCCTTCCACAACACCTAGGCTGCCGTGACATGACCCCGCACTTCCGCGACGCAAGCACGGCTGACCTCGCAGCGATCCTCCGCCTCTACCGGCAACTGCACCCGGCCGATCCCGAACTCCCGGAGGAGCAGGCCGCCGAGGTGTACGCGACGATTCTGCGTACGCCCGGTATGCGGCTGATGGTGCTTGAACACGAAGGTGCAGTCGTCGCGACCACGTACCTGAACCTCGTACCGAACTTGACCCGCGGCGGCGCGCCGTACGCCGTGATCGAGAACGTTGTGGTGGAGGCCGGATTGCGCGGGCGTGGATTCGGGCAGCGGATCATGGCCGGCACCTTGCAAGCCGCGTGGGATGCCGGGTGTTACAAGGTGATGTTGAGTACGGGGTCACGTACGCCGGCGACGCATGCGTTTTACCGGCGGTGCGGGTTTTCTGCGGATGAGAAGACGGCGTACGTGATGCGCCCGGCGCGGGGTTAGTTTGGCCAGGGGTCGCCCCAGGTGGTTTGGCGGGCCGCGCGGTAGGTATCGGCTGACTTTGGGATGGTGAGCTGGGTCTTGGTGCCGGATGTGGTGCAGAGGTCCAGGATTACGCGGTTCTTCGGTCGGGTTGGGCGGGTGAGCACGCGGCTTGCGGACGGCCGGATCGGGGCTCGGGTTGCGACGAGATAGCTGAACTTCTCGTCTTCGAAGTTGCGGGCGCCGTCCTTGAGCATCCGGTGCAGTTCGGTGCGTGGGAGCCGGACCGCGAAGTGGCACCAGTCCGGTGACGCGATCGGGCACGCGTACTGGTGTGGGCAGGGCGCCGCGATCGTGTAGCCGTGGTTGATCAGCTCGTCCCGCGCGTCGACCGTACGCTGATGCCCGCGGGGTGTGCCGGGCTCGACGATCACGATGGTGTTGGCGGCGCGGGCGGCCGCTTTCACGACAGCTGTGCGGTCGTCCGCGGTGAGCTCGTTGAGCACATAGCCGATCGTGATCAGGTCAACATCCCGGTCGAGTTCGCCCGAGCGGAGATCGGCGGCGGTCCACCGAAGTGCGGGAAGCTGCTCGGCCGCCAGTTGCCGGCCGAGCTGGATCGCGGGGCGTTGGCGCTCCAGTAATTCGGTGGTGATCGTGGGCCAGACGGCCGCGGCCGCCCACGCGGCAGCGCCGGTTCCGCCGCCCAGATCCAGGTGGGTGGCGATCGGCGCGTGTACGTGGTGCTCGGCCGCCGTCAGCGCGGCATGCATCGCGCGATAGGTGGCCGGCATGCGGATCACCGCGTACGCGAGGCAGTCGAGCGCATCGTTCAACGCGGGGGCGGCGTCGTCGACCTGTTCGGTGCGGTAGCGATGTGACAGGGCGGCCACGCGTTTGCGCAGCTCATGGTGCGGTACGCCGGCGACGGCGCGGGTCAGGGCAGCATGAAGTTGGGTGTCCTTGGCGGACATGCGAAAACTCCGGTTCGATCGGCACGGAGTACGCGCCCGGTACACACCCAGGTGGGTACACAGGCGGCGCGTACGTGATCTGCGGCGTAAAGCCGCGACGCACCAATCGGTCCGGAGAAAGCTGTCAGGTCAGCAGACAGCAGCAGAGGAGGGATCGGCGCGGAACCGGATAACCATGCACGCCATCAGGCCACCTCCTCGGGTCAGCATGACCGTAACAGAACGGTCGGCATCGCGCGCCCCAATTAACGTCCCTCCGACGTGCACAGGCAGACCTTGTTGCCCTGGGGATCCGCAAGCACGATGAACATCGGCGCCTCCTCGTCGTACACGACCTTCCCGCCCGCCGCGATCGCCGCCTCGATGCGGGCCGGAACCACCTCGGGCGCCAGCCACAGATCCAGGTGGAACCGTTGTCGTGGTGGTTCGTGCGGGGTGGTGCCCTGGAACCACAGGTTCGGCACGCGGCCGGTCGGGTCGATGATGTCGCTGCCGGTGAACGAGTCGGTCGAGCCCGTCAGCACAGCCGCCCAGAACGGGCCGATCTCGGCGAGGTCCGCCGTGTCCAGACCGATCTCGACTTGGGCGACCGCTGTTGGTTCCGCGGTCAGGCCGTGCTCTGCCGCGAGTGCACTGATCCGGTCGGCGGTTGCTTCGTCACGGCAGGACACGTCGACGTACGCAGCTCCGATTCGCAGCTCCGGCGTACGGTCGACTGTCGCGCACGCCTCCCCCACCACCTGAGCGAACCGTGCACCAGCCGCGAACGACGGCGTCACGAACCGCGTCTGCAGAGCCTGCGCCAGCTTCCGCCAATCACCCGATGCCATCTCGACCTCCACTCAACCGGTTGCCGAACACACTAGATCCACCCACCGACAGTTCTTTCCCACGCGGCGTGGGTGACCCGTCGCGTGATACATCTGTCGCGTCACCGCCAGCTGACCGAACGGAGCGGCATGTACCGCAGGATCGTCCTCAAGCTCTCCGGCCAAGCGATCGCCGGGCCGAACGACTTCGGTTTCAGCAGCGACCGGTTGACGCATCTCGCCACCGAGGTGATCGCGTTGCGGGCGACCGGTGTGCAGGTCGCGGTGGTGGTTGGTGGCGGGAACGTGTTCCGCGGCAACCGGGCCGAGGAGTGGGGCATCGACCGGGTCGAGGCGGACAACATCGGGATGCTGGGTACGGTGATGAACGCCGTACTGCTCCGCGGCCGGCTCGCCGCGCTTGGGGCGCACGGGGTCCGGTTGATGACCGCGCTACCGATCGACACGCTCGCCGAACCGTACATCCGGCTGCGCGCGCTGCGGCACCTCGAAAAGGGTGCGATCGTTCTCCTTGCCTGCGGCAACGGACAGCCGTTCACGACCACCGATTACCCGTCGGTGCAGCGTGCGGTCGAGCTGGGCGCCGATGCACTCCTCGTCGCTAAGAACGGCACCGACGGGGTGTACGACGCCGACCCCAACAAGCATCCGGACGCAAAGCGCTTCGACCACCTCACGTACAAAGAGGTCATCGACCGGGGCCTCGGCGTGATGGACCAGTCAGCCTTCATCCTCGCCCGCGACCACGCCCTCCCCCTCCACGTCTTCGACATAGACCACCCCGGCACCGCCACCACCATCCTCAAAGGCACCCCAGCAGGCACCCTCATCAACTAACACGCCGCTGGATGGGCGCGAGGACTGCCGGCTGGCTCACTGACCGACTGACCGAGCATGCAGGGGATCAACCTCGGCCGCGCTCGCAGCGGACAAACGGCAGCTCGACAGGTAGTGCACCCCCGGGACGCCGTACACCCCGACCCCTTCACGCTCAAGTGCACTACCCACCCAACCCATACCTCCTGTCCGCCCGCGCACCCACACATCAGTCACGAGGGACGGATCAACTGAGCTCATAGGTGATGGTGGCGACGTGTGGGTGGAACCAGTCGCCGCCGGCCGCGTGTTCGGCCTGCAGCGCCATCAGCGACCAGAGCATGCGGTAACAGGACAGGGTGTGTGGCGGAACGTCGGTTGGGCCGTACCCGGCGAGGAAGTCGGCGGTCGCGCGCGGACCGGCCATGGAGAACCGCGCCAGGTCGAAGAGCGGGTCGCCGTACGTGGTGTCTCCCCAGTCGAGGATGCCGGTGAGGTGACCGTCCGTCGCATACAGGTGCCTCGGATGGAGATCGCCGTGGAGCAGCACCGGGGTCACGTCTGCGACCGAGTCGATGAACGGCAAGAGATGCTCGCGGGCCCGCACGATCAGTTCGTCCGGCGGCAGGCTGAGGTGAACGCGGATCTCCGGTTCGTGGAGGACAGTCAGGTTGTCCACGGCGGTGCTGAGGGTGGCTTGCCAGTCAGCTGACGGTTCGACCAGCTGGTGCACCCGCCGCATACACGCCCCGGCTTCCCGAAACACCGGTGCGCTGTGGAGAGGAGAGCTCGAGGCGAAGCCGACGGGACGCTCGCCCGACGCCCGCGAGCGACCCGGTACCGAAACCTCACGCAGTGGGGACAGGTGTGCCGGTGGTAGGGGTTCTCCGGCGAGCGCCTCGGTGATCAGGTAGGTCGAGGTGACGGCTACCACCTGCGGTGCGGGGACGTTGACCGAGTGGGCGAGGTTGCAGGCGTGGGCCTCGGCGGGGGCGGTTGTCGTGTGTTTCAGGTAGTAGGTGCCGGTGGGAGTGTGCAGGCGGTGCGTCTGGTTGCCGGCGAAACCGTCGACTGGTTCTGCGTGGGTGATTGGGCCGAGGTGCTGAGTTGCCAGCGTGATGGGGTCGAGCATTGGGGCAGCTTACGGATGGGTGTAGGGGTGGGCTAAATGGTTTGTGGTGCTCCGGGGCGGGTTGGTGTACTCGGGGTGTTCGAGCAGGTGTCAGTTCTAAGGAGTCCGTCATGCGACCTCACTTCATGTCTGTCGCGGAATCCGGTGACGTCTGTTCGAAGGGCATGAAGCTGCGTGGAAGTACTCAATCTTGGGATCCTGGCGCATGTCGACGCCGGTAAAACCAGCCTGACCGAGCGGCTGCTGTACGCGGCCGGGGTGATCGGTGAGGTCGGAAGTGTCGATCGTGGGAGTACCCAGACCGACTCGCTCGCGCTGGAGCGGCAGCGCGGGATCACGATCAAGTCGGCGGTGGTGTCGTTCGCGATCGGGGACCTCACGGTCAACCTGATCGACACCCCGGGGCACCCGGACTTCATCGCCGAGGTCGAGCGGGCGCTGAGCGTACTCGACGGCGCCGTGCTGGTGATCTCCGCGGTCGAAGGCGTGCAAGCGCAAACGCGAGTCCTGATGCGTACGCTGCAACGACTGCGCATCCCGACGCTGATCTTCGTCAACAAACTCGACCGGCGCGGGGCGCAGTACGCGACCGTGCTGGATCAGATCGCCCGCAAACTCACGCCGGCGATTGTGCCGATGGGTGAGGCGACGCACCTCGGTACGCCGGAGGCCGCGTTCAAGCCGATCGTGCAGGAGGACGCGCTGCTGGAGTTGCTGACTGAACACGACGACGACCTCCTGCGCGCGTACGTCGACGGCGCCCAACTCGCGCCCGACGCACTGCACCGCGCCCTCGCCCGGCAGACGTACGACGCGCAGGTCCACCCGGTGTACTTCGGGTCCGCGATCACCGGAGCCGGCACCGACGCGCTGACCGACGGCATCCGCGACCTCCTCCCCCGCGCTCGCACCGACGACGGTCCGCTCGACGCGACCGTCTTCAAGGTCGAACGCGGTCCGGCCGGGGAGAAGATCGCGTACGCGCGCATCTTCAGCGGCACCGCCCACCTCCGCCAACGAATCCACTTCGACCGAGCCAACCGCGGCAAGGCCGAGCCTGGTGAAGCGAAGATCACCGCGATCGAGTTGTACGGCAGCGACGGCAGCACCCACGCGCACACCGCCCCGCCCGGCCGGATCGTCAAGCTCTGGGGCCTCACCGACGTACGCATCGGCGACCGCCTCACCGATCTCCGGAACAAAACTGCCAATAATCGCCACATTGTTTCCGCAAAGGCGACGTTCTTCTCCCCACCCACCCTGGAAACCGTCATCTCGGCCCGCACCCCCTCCCAAAAGGGCAACCTCCGCGCCGCGCTGACCCAGCTGGCCGAGCAGGACCCGCTCATCAACCTCCGCCAAGACGACCTCCGCCAGGAAACGTACGTATCCCTCTACGGCGAGGTCCAAAAGGAGGTGATCGAGTCCACCCTCGCCACCGACTTCGGCATCGAGGTCGACTTCCGCGAAACCACCACGATCTGCATCGAGCGCATCACCGGCACCGGCGCCGCGGTCGAGTTCAAGAAGAAGGACGACAACCCCTTCCTGGCCACCATCGGCCTCCGCGTCGAACCTGCCGCGCGCGACGCCGGCGTCAGCTTCGACCTGGACGTCGAGCTCGGCTCCATGCCGTACGCGTTCATTAAGGCCGTCGAGGAAACCGTCCGCGAAACCCTCCATCAGGGTCTGCACGGCTGGCAGATCCCGGACGCCCACGTGGTGATGACCCACTCCGGTTACTCGGCCCGCCAGAGTCACGCCCACGCGGTCTTCGACAAGAGCATGTCGAGCACCGCCGGCGACTTCCGAAACCTCACCCCGCTGGTCCTGATGACAGCACTCCAGCAGGCCGGTACGACGGTCCACGAACCAATGCACAGCTTCCAATTGGAGATCCCCACCGACACCACCCGCGCCGTACTCGCCACCCTCGCGCGACTCCGAGCGATCCCCCAAGTGCCCGCTCTGGCCGCCGAAACCTCAACGCTGGAAGGCGAAATCCCAGCGGCAGCCGTGTACGAGCTGGAGCAGGCCCTACCAGCGCTGACCCGCGGCGAAGGCGTACTGGAATCCGCCTTCGAGCGCTATCAACCGGTCACCGGCGCCGTACCGGAACGCGCCCGCACCGATCACGACCCGCTCAACCGCCGGGAGTACCTGCTCCGCGTCCAGCGCCGGGTTTGACACCAGGTTTGATGCCCGGTTTGACGCCAGGTTTGACACCGTGGACGACGTTGGCGCCGAGATCCTCATCCGTGACGATCTCGGCGACCAACCCGTACTCGGCCATCACCGCCCGCGCGATCGGCGCCTGCTGATCACTCATCTCGACGAACAGATGCCCGCCCGGCGCGAGCCATTCCGGCGTACCAGCAACCACGCGCCGCAACGTCGCCAAACCGTCCGGCCCACCGTCCAACGTGACCGGCGGTTCGTACAACCGGGCCTCCGGCGGCAGCAGCCGGATCTCGTCGGTCGGCACGTACGGAACGTTCGACAACAGCACGTCGATCCGCCCGCGCAAATCCAAGGGCAACGCGTCGAACAGATCACCCTGGTACACGTCCCGACCGGGAAGGTTCCGCCGAGCACACCGCACCGCCGCCGGCTCAACATCCGCAGCCACCAGCGACACGTCCCGCTCAGCCGCCACCGCGGCGCCCAGCGCGCCCGACCCGCAGCCAAGATCAACCACAACCGCCCCCGGCGACGTCACGCGCAACGCCTCGGAGACCAGGAACTCGGTCCGCCGCCGCGGAATGAACACGCCCGGATCCACCAAGATCCGCAACCCACAAAACGACGCCCAGCCGACCACGTACTCCAGCGGCTGCCCCGCAACCCGCTGATCCACCATCGCGGTCAACTCAGCAACATCCCGCGCGGTCGAGGCGATGATCGCGGCCTCGTCCTCGGCAAACACACACCCCGACGCCCGCAACCGCTCAACCACCGGCCCAAGCTCAACAGAAAGCACAACGCACCTTATCCGGCAGTTGTCCACGGTCCGGCAGTTTGAGGCACCGACCCGCAACCACGAACGTGATCGGCCAGTCGGCAGTTCGACAGGTAGTGCACCCCCGAGACGCCGTACACCCCGACCCGTTCACGCTCAAGTGCACTACCCACCCAACCCGCACGTCCTGTCCACCCGCACACCACCCAACCCCACGACCCCCAGCCACCCACCCCGTACGAACAGCCTCGCACCGCCCCACGACACGCCACCCCCCATCCCCTGCTCGCGTCGGCCCCAAACCGGTTTGGGGCCTCGCACCGCCCGAATCGGACAGTTGCACTCCCCGGTCCTGGTGGTGATCCGCCCCAAACCGGTTTGGGGCGGATCACCACCGCACCACACGTCGCCACGACGGGCTTGGGCTGGGGGCGGGCGGTTCACACGCGAGATCGGGACCGTTGCGGGGTCTCGCATGGCACGAGAGCCGTTAGCTCAAGGCGTTCACTCCGGTGAGTTGTGCGGACACCGTCCACAGTCGCTCGGCCGCGGCCGGATCGATTGCGTATGGCCGGACGCCCGGTGTGTCGTCCGTCGACACCTCGGCTACGTCGCAGTCCTCGAGGAACACGCCGCCGACCTCGTCGAGCTGCGCCGAGGTCGCCGCCCAGACCTGGGTCGCGGCGCCCTGCTCAGGGGTCTTGAAATGCGGGCTCAACAAGTTGCCGTCCGCGTCGATCCAGCCGAGGTCGACCATTTCCTGCTTCGGCAGATGCCGCTGCAACGGCGTCAGGATGCCTCCCGGGTGCAGCGCGTACGCCCGCACGCCGGAGTCCTTGCCCAGGGCATCGAGCTGGACGGCGAACAGTACGTTGGCGGTCTTCGCCTGACCGTACGCCTGCCACTTCTCGTACCCGAGCCGGAACTCCAGGTCGTCCCACCGGATGTCGGAGCGCCGGTGCCCGGTCGACGAGACCGAGACGACCCGGCCGCCGCCGTTCGCCGTCAGCGCCGGCCAGAGCCGGTTCGCCAGCGCGAAGTGCCCGAGGTGGTTGGTCGCGAACTGCGCTTCCCAGCCCGGCCCGACGCGGGTCTCCGGGCAGGCCATGATCGCCGCGTTGTCGATCAGGATGTCGATCGACCGCCCGGACGCGAGGAACCGGTCCGCGAACGCCTGCACGCTCGCCAGGTCCCCGAGGTCCAGCTCGTCCACCTCGGCGAACTCCCCGACGGCCTCCCGCGCCACCTCCGGCCGCCGCGCCGGTACGACGACGTGCGCACCGGCCTTCGCCAGCGCCTTCGTGGTCTCCAGACCGAGACCGGAATATCCACCGGTGACGATCGCCAGCTTGCCGGTCAGGTCGATTCCGGCCAGTACGTCGTCGGCGGTGCTGTCATGCCCGCAACCCGAGCCGAGCTTGTGTTGTGCGTTCATGCTCTTGAGCGTACGAATTAGAGTTCGCTCTAAGTCAAGTGCGGATTCTCGCGGAGCGACTCGGTCAGGCGTTGGAGCGCCGGGTTGGGGTTGTCCGGGTTCCAGCAGGCGTGCAGGGTGACCGAGTGCGCGTCGGCCGCGTCGAGTTCGCGGTACCGGACGCCTTCCACGCCCATGGCCTTGATCGATCGCGGGATCAACGCGCAGCCGAGGCCGGCGCGTACCAACGCGAGCATGGTCGGTACTTGCGAGGCGAGCTGGCTGACCGCGTACCGGTCCATTCCGATCATGGCGGCGCAGATGTCGTGCAAGTACTGCGAACCCTCGGGGCTGTAGCCGATGTAGTCGGCGGTCGCGTCCGCCAGCGCGACCGGTCCGGTGCCGTTGGCCAGTGGGTGTGCGGCGGGTACGGCGAGTACGAGGTCCTCGGAGTGGACCAGCAATGACTCGAAATGCTCTGGGATTGGTGGGCGGACCAGGCCCAGGTCGATCTCCATCTTCGCGAGTGCTTCGAATTGGTCGGGGCTGACGAGTTCGGTCAACTCGGCGGTTACGCCGGGGGTTCGCTTGGCGACCATGGTGAGGAAGTCGGCCAGTACCGCGTACGCGCCGATCGCGGTGAAGGCGAGGCGGAGCGTACCGGTGGTGCCGTCGGCGGCTCGGCGGGTGGCTTCTGGTGCTACCTCCAGGAGGGCGAGTACGCGGCGGGAGTGTTCGAGGAAGACGGCGCCTGCGGCGGTGAGGCGTACGCCCCGGCCGGTGCGGTCGAACAGGCGGACGTCCAGGGCGCGTTCGAGGCCCTGGATCTGGCGGGTGAGCGGTGGCTGGGTCAGGTTCAAGCGCTGGGCGGCGCGGCCGTAGTGGAGTTCTTCGGCGACCGCGACGAAACCGCGGAGCTGCTGCAGCGAGAAGTCCATGCAGGCACGGTATCGGTCAATACGAAATCGGGCTTGGACCTGCATAACGGAAAGCGCCTACCGTCGGAGCACGCCCGACCGCCAAGGAGCCTCCCGTGCCGAAACTCGCCGCACTCATCACCCCGGAACGCGCCGCCGACGTAGTAGATCCCGAAACCCGCCGCCTACTGGAAGAGCACTTCGAGGTGGTGTGGGCAACCGAGGACCACGTCGCAGCCCCGTCGCCGGCCGGGAACTCACCGGCGGCGGAACCGGACACGACGGCGCCGTCGACGGCGGCAAAACCAGCTGCAGCGGCGGCGGCAGAACCAGCTGCAGCGGCGGCGGGGGACGCAGCAGCTTGGTCGGCCGGGAGAGCCCCCGCGACTGGCCGAGCCGACCGACCCGTCGCGAAGCCGGCCGCCCTTGATGCGGCTGCTGTTCCAGAGTTGGCAAAGGGGGCTGACGTTCTGCTGACCAGTTGGGGGACGCCGCGGCTTGGTGGGGAGTTGTGGGTGGGTGGTGGGCCGAAGGCGGTCGCGCATGCGGCAGGCACCGTGAAGAATCTGATCGACCCGGGCCTCCTCGACCAAGGCGTCGCGGTCTTCTCGGCCGGCCCGCGGATCGCCTGGTCGGTCGGCGAATACTGCTTGGCCGCGATGCTCACCCTCGCCCGCCGCCTCCCCCGCTTCGACGGCGCCCTCCGCGCCGGCGGCTGGAAGCAATCAACCTTCCGCGGCCACGAACTGACCGGCGCCAAAGTCGGCATCATCGGCGCCAGCAGCACCGCCCGCGCCCTCATCACCCTCCTCAAACCCTTCAACTGCGACCTGGCCGTCTACGACCCGTACCTCACAACAGAACGAGCAGCCGACCTCGGCGTACGCAAAGCAACCCTCGAGGAAGCGGCCACCAGCCCGTTCCTCACCATCCACGTCCCCAACGTGCCGGAAACCAAAGGCATGATCACCCGCGACCTGATCGAGAACCTCCCCGACGGCGCAGTGGTCGTCAACTCGTCCCGCGGACCAGCCATCGACCAGCAAGCCCTCCTGGACCACGCGCTCAACGGCCGCATCTATGCCGCCCTCGACGTGTACGACCCCGAGCCGCCCACGTTCGACCCGACCACCCTCGCCGCACCGAACCTCCTCCTAACTCCCCACGTGGCCGGCGACACCGAAGAAGGTCATCGAGCCCTCGCCGGCTACGTACTGAAAGACGTCCTCCGCTGGCTGAACGACGGCACCCGCGGACCGAGTTTCGTCGACCCGTCCACCTGGTCGATCGCCGCCTGAAAGGACCGCCGATGTCCCGCATCACCAAGGTCGAGGTCTTCCCGGTCGCGGTCCCGTTCGCCCGCCGGTTCGTGCTCGGCAGCGGCGCGGTCGGCGCGCCCGGCGCGGCGCCGGACCAGGCCGCCGCGGTGATCTTCGTGAAGCTGACCACCGCGGACGGCGTCGTCGGCTGGGGTGAGCAGCGCGCGCTGCCCAGCTGGAGCTACGAGACCGCCGAGACGATGGCGGTCGTCATCCGCCGCCACCTCGCCCCGATCCTGCTCGAACTCACGCCGTACGACGTCGAACTGTTCCACCAGCGCGCCGCGAAGCGCCTGAGTCCCGCGGTGTCGAACGGCTTCCCGTTCGCCCGCGCCGCGGTCGACATCGCCATGCACGATGCCGCCGGAAAGCTGGCCGGCGTACCCGTACACGCACTGCTCGGCGGCAAGCTGCACGACGAGATCCCGCTGTGCTCGGCCATCGGCGTCGGCGACACCGCAACGGTCCACGAACACGCGAAGCAGTCGTCGGACTATCCGGCCTACAAGGTCAAGATCGGCGGCGACCTGGACGCCGACACAGCCGCGATCGAGACCGTCGCGGAGGTCGCCGGCCCCAAACCGCTCTGGCTCGACGCCAACCAGTCGTACCGTCCGGCCGCCCTCAAACAGCTCAGGGATCGTACGGCCCACGTACGCACCATCCACTGCGTCGAACAGCCGGTCCCGAGTACGGACACGCTCGCGATGCAGCGAGTGCGCGGGCTGATCGACCTGCCGATCGCGATCGACGAAGGCAGCTTTTCCGCGCAGGACCTGGCCCGCGCGATCCGCCTGGACGCGGCCGATCTGGTCGTGGTGAAGATCTGCAAGTCTGGCGGACTCCGGAATGCACTGAAGACCGCGCAGACCGCGCTCGCCGGCGGGCTGGAGATCCTCGCCAGCGGTCTCACCGACTGCGGAATCGCCTTCGCCGCCGCCCTGCACGTGTTCAGTCAGCTCGAGCTCGCACTGCCCGCCGAGCTCAACGGGCCGGAGCTGCTGACCGATCTGTATGTCGACGGGCTGACCATCACGCGTTCGCCCATGGCCGTCGCGACGGTCCCCACCGCCCCTGGATTGGGCGTCGAGGTCGACGAGGAGCGAATCCGCGCCGAGTCGATCGACCTGCGCTACCGGTGAGGAGAAGACATGTCCGAACTGTCCCGCCGCGGCTTCCTCGGCCTCGGGGCCGCCGCCGCGGCAGGCACCCTGGCGGGTTGCTCGTCGGGTCCGCCGGCCGGCACCGCCACCTGGTCGATGTGGTCCAGCAGCGCCGCCGAGAAGAAGGTCTGGGCCGACTTCGGCACGTACGTCGAGCAGCAACTCAAGGTCCGGTCCGTCGCGACCCTGACCCCGTCGAACGGCTACCCGACCAAGCTCGACCTGCAACTCGTCAGCGGCACCGCCGGCCTGGTGACCGCGCTGAACGGCACCCTGATCCCGACCTACGCGGCCCGCGGCGCGCACCGTCCGCTCGACGACCTGATCGCCGCCGACCCTGACTTCGATCTGGACGACTTCTACCCGACCAGCCGCCGGATCTCGAGCTTCAACAACAAGACGTACGCGATCGGCTTCGACGTCGCGCCGACGGTCATGTACTACAACAAGGACCTGCTCAAGCAGCAAGGCATCGCGCTCCCGTCGAAGACCGAACCGATGTCCTGGGCAACGTTCCGCGACCTGGCCAAACAACTGACAAAGCCCGGCAAGCAGTACGGGTTCACCTGCGCGCCCGCGATCGACGATCTCGTGTCGTGGATCTACTGCGTCGGCGGCAACGTGATGAGCGCCGACGCCAGCCGCAGCACGCTCCGCGATCCGGAGGCGATGGAGGCGCTCCAGTACGTCATCGGCCTGTTCGTCACGGACCAGGTCACGCCGCCGATCAAGAACCTGGTCACCGAAAGCTCACTGTCCAACTTCCTGCAAGGCAACGTCGCGTTCATGCAGAACGGTCCGTGGCAGGTGGTCAACGTACGGAAGGCGAAGTTCGACTGGGACATCATCCCGTTCCCGGCCGGTGCCGCGGGCAGTACGCCCCGGGTCTCCGGGTCCAGCTTCGCGATCCCATCGGGCGTACGCGACGGTGCGCAACTCGATCTTGCCTGGCGACTGCTGAAAACGCTGACCAGCACCGGCGCACTCGACATCTACGCCAAGGCCGGCCGGAACAACCCGGCGCGGTTGAGCGCGGGCTCCGCGTTCCAGCCGCCGCCGGACAACCTCGGCATCGTGCAGCAGATCCTCGCCGGGAAGCTGGCCGGCGGGCACGCGTTCGATGTCACGACCAACTGGAACCAGGTCAAGCAGTTGCTGGGTCAGGATCTGCCCCGGACGTTCCTCGGTCAGGTCTCCGTCGCCGACGCGATCAGCGGGCTGACGCCGCGCCTGGACATCCTGATGCGGCAGCATCTCGACACCGTCCGCCAAGCCACCGCCAGGAAGAGGTGACCCAATGGCCGTCGACACCGCACCCGCAATCACCGTGGCACCTGCCGCCAGGCCGACGCCGCGCTGGCGCAATCGTGAATCGCTCACCGCCTGGCTGTTCATCCTCCCCAGCCTGATCGGCTTCCTGATCTTCACCGCCGGACCGGTCGTCGCCGCGGGCGTCATCTCGCTGCTCGACTGGAACCTGTTCAGCGCCCCCACCTGGGCCGGTCTGCACAACTTCGCCCGCCTCGGACCGGATCCGACCTTCTGGTCCGCGCTCGGCAACACCGCGTACTTCACCCTGGTCAGCGTCCCGTTGACGATCCTGGTCAGCCTCGCGCTCGCCCTGTTGCTCAATCAGGGACTGAAGCGGATCACGATCTTCCGCTCGCTCCTGCTGTTGCCGTACGCAACCATCACGGTCGCGGTCGCGTTCGTCTGGATCTGGCTGTACATCCCGCACGACGGTCTGGCGAACGCCGTGCTCGGCTGGTTCGGCCTCAGCGGTCCGGCCTGGCTGATCTCTGACACCTGGGCGATGCCCGCGCTGATCCTGATGAGCGTCTGGAAGAGCTTCGGCTTCGGCATGGTGGTCTTCCTCGCCGGACTGCAGGCGATCCCGCAGCAGTTGTACGAGGCCGGCCGGGTCGACGGCACGTCACCGTGGAACAGCTTCCGGCACATCACCCTCCCGATGCTCTCCCCCGCGCTGTTCTTCGTCGTGGTGACCTCGGTGATCGGGTCGTTCCAGGTGTTCGACCAGGCGCTGATCATGACCAACGGCGGTCCGGGCAGCCGCACCACGACGCTCGTCATGTACATCTACCGAACCGGCTTCGAGAACTACGACCAGGGGTACGCGGCGGCGCAATCGCTGGTGCTGTTCG
The DNA here is from genome assembly GCF_039531045.1 of Kribbella hippodromi. Taxonomy (NCBI): domain Bacteria; kingdom Bacillati; phylum Actinomycetota; class Actinomycetes; order Propionibacteriales; family Kribbellaceae; genus Kribbella; species Kribbella hippodromi. The sequence continues at coordinate 232,693 of NZ_BAAAPH010000006.1, forward strand.
CGTTCATCGTGATGATCACCGCGGGCCAGTTCCTGTTCCAGCGGAGGCTGGTGCACTATGACAACTGACGTACGCCGACGGCTTGTCGTCTTCACCTGCTTCCTGGTCACCGCCGTCACACTCGTACCGGTCGTGATGATGGTGCTGGTCGCGTTCCAGTCCGATGCCGAGTCGATGGCCGCGAAACCATCCTTTTGGCCAAGCAGTTGGCATCCGGAGAACCTGACCCGCGCGTTCGACCTGGTCCCACTCGGCAAGTACCTGCTGAACACCGTCTACTTCGCGGCCGGAACCACGATCCTCGAGACCGTCACAGCCGCCCTCGCCGCGTACGCGTTCGCGCGACTGAACTTCCCGGGCCGGAGCTGGTTGTTCGGCATCTATCTCGCGACCTTGATGATCCCGTCGCAGGTGACGCTGATTCCCCAGTTCGTGCTGGTGGCGAAGCTGCACGGGATCGACACCTGGCCGGGGATGATCCTGCCACACGCGTTCACCGCGATCGGCGTGTTCCTGCTCCGGCAGTTCTTCCTCGGCATCCCCCGCGACTACGAGGAGGCCGCGCGACTGGACGGTGCGAACCGGTGGCAGGCGTTCGTCCGGGTGATCGTGCCGCTCGCGGTCCCCGCGATCGCGACGCTGGCGGTGTTCAAGTTCATCGGCCAGTGGAACAACCTGCTCTGGCCGTTGGTCATCTCGAACAGCGACGCGACGCGGACCGCATCGGTCGGGCTGCAGGTGTTCCAGGACACCAACGGCACCCAATGGAACCTGTTGCTGATGGCCGCGACCGTCACCACGGTCCCGCTGATCGTCCTGTTCTTCCTGACCCAGCGCTGGTTTGTCCGAGGTATCACCATGAGTGGGCTGGGAGGCCGCTGAATGTCGTATCTGTGGTCCGTTTTCACCAAACCGTGGTCGGGGTTGCCGGGCGACGAACTCGGCAAACTGATCGCCGGGATCGGCTTCGCGGGCGCCGAGCTCCCGGTCCGGGAAACCGCGTACGTGACGCCCGCGACCGCTGAGAGTGAGCTGCCGAAGTTCACCGCTCAACTACGTGCCGAGGGCATCGAACCGATCAGCGTCGCGAGTGACCTGTCCGAACCGGTGTTCGCGGCCTGCGCGGAGTCGGGGGTGCCGATGATCCGGATCATGGCCGAGCTCGGCCCGGACGGGTACGCGGCGTCGGTCCGCCGGAACCGCGAGCGGCTGGAGCAAGCCGTCGAACTCACCGAGCGGTACGACGTACACGTCGGCGTGCAGCCACACCACGGACGGTACGTATCGTCGACGCTCGGCGTAATGCAGCTGCTCGACGGACTGCCCAACCACTTCAAGCTGGTCTGGGACGCAGCACATGACGCACTGGCCGGTGATCACCCGGCGGTGACGCTGCAACTTGGCGCCGACCGGCTGGGCCTGGTGAATCTGAAGAACGTCCACTACACCCGTACGAACGGCAACTGGAAAACGCACTTCGTCGAGGCGGAGGAAGGACTGGCGGACTGGCCGGCTGTCTTCGCCGCACTGCGCCAGGTCAACTACACCGGGCCGATCTGCCTGACCGGGCAGTACTCCGATCCCGCCGTACCCGTCGAGGAACGGCTCCGAAAAGATCTGCACTTCGCTGTCACATCCGCCGCGCAGCATCCGTCAAGGGAGTGAAATAGACCAACGGAACCTGATGGAGAACCTCAGATGCAAGCACGGATGACCAACCCCGCCGAGATCCTGCCGGACGCCACCAAGGGCATCCAGAACATCTACAAGGCCATCGGCCAGTCCGGTACCGACGGCAAGGTACTGGAGCTGGTGCACCTGCGGGCCAGCCAGATCAACGGCTGCTCGCCTTGTGTGTTCGGCGGGATCAAGTCGGCGCTCAAGAACGGTGAGACCGACGAGCGGCTGCACCAGGTCGCCGCGTGGCGCGACTCCGACCTGTTCACCGACGCCGAGCGCGCCGCGCTGGAGATGGCCGAGGCGGCGACCCGGCTGGCCGACAACCCGACGGCGGTCAGCGACGAGATCTGGGCCGCCGCGCAGGCGCACTTCGGCGAGAAGGAACTGTCCGCGATCGTGCTGATGATCGCGCTCACCAACATGTTCAACCGCATCAACACCACGGTGCGGCAGCCCGCGGGTGCCACCTGGTAGTCGCTAGCGTGAGAGCCCCGGATGTCGAAACGGCATCCGGGGCTCCGACGTATCCGGGTGAATGGAGGCACGGGATGAAATACATGCTGCTGATCTATGGCAACGAACAGACCTGGAGCACGATGGAGGCCATCGGCCTGGACAAGGTGATGGACCAGCACCGCGAGCTCGGCGCGGAGCTGAAGGCGAACGGCGAGCTCATCGACGGCATCGGCCTGACCGTCACGAACGCGCGGGTGGTGCGGGTCACCGACGGCGTCACCGCGGTCACCGACGGGCCGTTCACCGAGGCCAAGGAAGTGCTGGCCGGGTACTACGTCGTCGACTGCGACCTCGACCGCGCGACCGAGATCGCCGCCCGGCTGCCCGAGGCACCGTACTCACCGATCGAGATCCGCGAGTTCACCCCCACTCCCCTCGACACCTGACCTGGTTCAGCGGGGTCCCGGTGCTACCGTGAAACGTTCGGGCCGTCCAGCACGGAACGGGGATCAGCGCGTGAATCAGTCATTCGACCTTGCCGGGATCTACCGGGATCTGCACGCCCACCCCGAGCTTTCCCTGCACGAGGTTCGGACCGCAGGGATCGTCGCGGCTCAGTTGGAGTCGTTCGGGTACGACGTGACAGCCGGCGTCGGCGGTACCGGCGTGGTGGGCGTACTGCACAACGGCGACGGCCCGATCGCGCTACTGCGTGCGGACATGGATGCGCTGCCAGTCGAGGAGAAGACCGGCCTGCCGTACGCGAGCCGCGTACGCGGAACCGACCCGGCAGGCAACGACGTGCCGGTGATGCACGCCTGCGGGCACGATGTGCACGTCACCTGCCTGCTGGGAGCGGCCCAAGCGCTAGCCGCGGATCGCACCGGCTGGCGGGGCACCCTGCTCCTGGTCTTCCAGCCGGCCGAAGAGCTCGGCCGCGGCGCCCAGAACATGATCGACGACGGTTTGTACGCCCGGTTCGGTACGCCGGCCGTCGTCCTCGGGCAGCATGTCGCGCCGCTGCCGGCCGGGATCATCGGGCTCCGCGCCGGGCCGTCCTTCGCCGGCGCCGACACGCTGCACGTGACCATGTACGGTCGCGGCGCGCACGGTTCCCGGCCCGAGGTCTCCGTCGATCCGGTCGTGATGGCGGCCGCCACGGTGATGCGCCTGCAGACAGTCGTGTCCCGCGAAGTAGCCGCGGCGGACACGGCCGTACTCACCATCGGCTCGTTGCAAGCGGGCACCAAGGACAACATCATTCCCGACGACGCTGAGCTTCAGCTGAGCATCCGCTCCTTCGAACCGCGCGTCCGGGAAACCGTGATGGCAGCCGTCGAACGCATCGTCAACGGTGAGGCCGCCACCGCCGGTGCACCGAAGCCGCCGGAGATCCGGCACGTCATGACGTTCCCCGCGGTCGTGAACGACACCGAGGGAGTTGCGCGGACCAGGTCGGCGTTCACGGAAGAGTTCGGCGCCGGGCGGATCGTGGATCCGGGGCCGGTGACCGGAAGCGAAGACGTCGGCATCCTGGCCTCGGCGGCCGGCGCGCCGTGCGTCTACTGGCTGCTCGGTGGCGCGGACCCGGCGCCCTTCGCCGGTGCTACGGACATCGCCGCGCTGCAGAGCATCATCCAGGACCTGCCGTCGAACCATTCACCGCTGTTCGCGCCCGTACCCGACCCGACGCTCGCGGTCGGCGTCCAGGCGCTGGTCCGGGCGGCCCGGACCTGGCTGCCCCAGCCGTCATGAGGGCAGATGTCTGTCCTCAGGGACTTGCCGGCCTCAGCTGGGCGTTGGACACCTGAGACCGGCGAGCCACTGGTCAGACCGTTTACCTCCGGCCGGGCTTCCTCGACGCGAGGATGACCCCACCTGAGACGGGCTGATCACCCATGCCCCGGCCACCCTGGACATAAACGGTGGCACCTGGCGACGGCGCCGGTGCGCCGTCGCCCAATCGCAGCGTGGTCGTCATGCCGTTGCTCAGCCTGAGCACCGCCACGCGTCGCGGCCGCACCGACGGAATCGACGAGCTCACCTCGTGGATGCCGGTACACACCGCCGGTTGGATCGAAGCTCGTCCGAGCCCTGCGTTGCCGTGACTCCTCACATCACGGCACTGCTCGGCGAGCCTTGTCATCGCTGACACACTTCCCCCTTCTCATCGAGAGCTATCCCCGAGTGATCAAGTAACCCTCGCTGAGAGTGACGACGTTTTCAAGGGATCGTGACCGGAATCCCGTGCGGCGGAACTCCGGTCCGGCGATTCCTGCCGGCTGGTCTACTGACCACCGAAGCCAGTGGTAGCAATTCCCTTGATGATCTGCCGCTGGAAGAACAGGAACACCACGACCAGCGGAAGCGCGGCCAGGATCGCGGAGGCCATGTTCTGCGCGTACTGCAGGCCGTACGCGCTCTTCACCGTCTGCAGACCCACCGGCAGCGTCATCAGGTGCGCGTCGGTGGTGACGATGAACGGCCAGAGGAAGTTGTTCCAGGCGCCGATGAACACGAAGATCCCGACCGCCGCCAGGATCGGCCGCGACAACGGCAGCACAATCGACCAGAACACCCGCAGCCGGCTCGCGCCGTCCACCCGCGCGGCCTCTTCCAGCTCGACCGGGATCTGATCGAAGAAGCGCTTCAGGATCAGCACCATCGCCGGCGCGAACGCCTGCGGCAGGATGATCCCCCAGTACGTGTCGACCAGGTTGAACGCCAGCATCTGCCGGAACAGCGGGACGATCAGCAACTGCGGCGGAATGATGATGGCCGCGATGATCGCCGCGTACAGCCAGCGCTTGCCCTTGAAGTTCACCCGCGAGAACGCGTACCCCGCGAGCGCCGACGTGGCGACCGTGATCAGCGTGATCGCGACCGAGGTGATCAGGCTGTTCCACGCCCAGGACGGGATGTCGCCCGCGGACAGCACCTTCCGGTACGCGTCGAAGCTGAAGCCATCGGGCGGGTTCAAGGTGATCGTCGACGCGCCTGCGTCGGCTTCGCTCTTCAGCGAGGTGAGTACGGCCCAGGCGAACGGGACGAGCCAGGTCGCGGCCAGCACCGCGAGCACCAGCAGCGCGACCATTCTGGACACACTCCACGGGTTTTCGCCCGGCTTGTGCGTTTGTTTGAGGGTCCGGCCCTGGATCCCCCGGCTCAGTGTGTACGTGCTCATGCGGCGCTCCTGCGGTTGATCAGCTTGTACTGCGCCAGCGACACCAGGACGATGAGCGCGAAGAACAGGTACGAGATGGCCGACGAGTAACCGAACCGGTAGCCGGTGAAGCCGGACTCGTAGATGTACTGCACGATCGACCGGGTCTTGCCGGCCGGCCCGCCGTTGGTGAGCATGTAGATCTGGTCGAACACCTTCAGCGACGCCAGGATCTGCAGCATCAGGATCAGCACGGTGGTCGGCGTCAGCTGCGGGATCACGATCGAGAACAGCTGCCGCCACTTGCCGGCGCCGTCGATCGCGGCCGCCTCGAACTGCTGCTCCGGGATGTTCTGCAACGCCGCCAGATAGAGCAGGAAGTTGAAGCCGATCGTCCACCACAGCGTGGTGATCACGACCGAGAGCATCGCCACCTTCGGGTCCTGCAGCCAGGCCACCGGCGCGCCGCCGAACTTCGCCAGCACGCCGTTGATCAACCCGAGCGTGGGGTTGTACATCCAGCTCCAGAACATCACCACGACAGTGGACGCGAGCAGGTACGGCAGGAAGAACGACAGCCGCCAGAGCCAGCGCCCCGGCAGGCCGAGGTTCACCAGCAGCGCCAGCGCGAGCGACAGCACCACCAGCGGGACAGTGCTCAGCAGCGTGAACCACAGCGTGTTGCCGAGCGATTTCCACATGTCCGGGTCGCGCAGGGCCTCGCCGTAGTTCGACAACCCGACCAAGCCACTGCCCGCGCCGGTCAGCGTCTCACCGGTGAAGCTCAGGTACAGGCCGTACACAGCCGGCACGACGAGGAACAGCCCGAAAAGCAGGGCGAACGGCGCCGCGAACGCCCATCCGGTGAGGGTTTCCCCGCGCTTGGCTTTCAGCCAGCCACCAGCAGTCGACATCTGGGTCTCTCCTCTCACACCGGTTGCGGACGGTCGAGCAGCTTGTTCAGCCGCGCCACGAACCCGTCGAACCCGGCCGCTGGGTCACCACTGCCGAGGAACACGTTCTGCACGTTCTCGGAGAAGTAGTTCTGGAAGTCACTGCCGGCGCCGCTGAACCAGACATCCGGGTCGTAGTTCACGTACTCCGGGATGCCCGCGTAGTTCGACTGCGGTTTCAGCGCCTGGTACTCGGCGCTCTTCGTCACCGGCTGGTACGCCGGGATGTGACCGCCGTCGGCCCACTTCACCGAACGCTTCAGGATCTCCGCGACCATCCGGTACACGTGCTTGCGCCGCTCCGGATCGACCTTCGACTGCCGGGGCAGTACGAACGTGTGCGAGTCCGCGTACGCCGCCTGGGTACCGAACAAGGTCGGGATCGGCATCGCGTCCAACGGCAGCTTCGCGTCCTTCAGCGCGGGCAGTTCCCAGACGCCGCCGAAGAACATGCCGCTCTCGCCGTGCAGGAACTCGGCCGTCGCCGTACCGCCGTCGCCGCTGCGGGAGGCGATCTTGTCGTTCAGCAGCGACCGGATGAACTTCAGCGTCTTCACGGCCGCGTCTTCGTCCACCTCGGCCTTCCGGCCGGGCACCAGCTTCATGTCCGCGCCGGTCTGCCGGTACAACGTGTAGAACAATCGCCACATCTGCGAACCGTCGCCCAGGTACCCGTACGACAGACCGTGCTTGCCGGTCACCCGTTGCAGCTTGGTCGCGATCTCGGTGAACTCCTCCGGGCTCTTCATCGTCCGGAGCGCGTCGGTGACGCCGGCCTTCTGCGCGTGCTCGGTGTTGTAGTAGAGCACGAACGGGTGGGTGTCGAGCGCGATCGCGTACGGCTTGCCGTCGTACTGGCACTTCTCCCAGACCCGCGCCGGGAAGTCGCTTTCGTGCAGGCCCACTTCGGCCAGCAGGTCGAGGTCCCACGGTTCCAGCAGCCCGCCGGGCGCGTACCCGGCGATCCGGGACGCGTGCATGATCGCCACGTCCGGTGCCCGGCCGCCGGCCGAGGCCATCGCCAGCTTGGTGTAGTACGGCGGGCCCCACGCGAGCACTGTCTGGGTCGCGCGGAATCCGAGGTTCGCGGCGTTGACGGCGTCCACCAGGCCGGCCATCACCGCGCCGTCACTACCGGTCATCAGGTGCCAATAGCTGAGGTCGGTCGCCGACCGCGACGCACCAGGCGCGCAGCCGACGAGCAACCCGCCACCGGCGAGCGCGGCCGCTGTTTTCAGCAGGCTGCGCCGGGAGAGGTCACTCATTCGGTCTCCTTCGAGAGGCGAACCGAAAATTACATCGTTAGAATGCCCCAGACAAGACTGCGATGTGGGATTTTGTGGAAACGTATCCGTTAGCGTGCGGTACTGGCCCGCTCGATCACCCGGTGTGGAACCATCACGCGGCGCGGCGGGGCCGTCTTGTCCGCCATCCGTTCGCCGAGCAGATCGAGCGCGGCCGCGACGAACTCACGCCGGTCGAAGTCGATCGTGGTCAGCGGCGGAATCATGAACTGACTCTCGAGAATGTTGTCGAACCCGGCCACCAGCGTCTGCTCCGGCACCCGGATGCCCGCGCTCCACAGCGCCGCCAGCGCCCCGGAGGCCATCGAGTCGGTGAAGCAGAAGAACGCGTCCGGCAACTCGTGGTCGGCCAGGTACTTCCCGACCACGGTCGCCGCACCCTCTGGCCGCCAGCGGTCCAGGCTGATCTCCAGCACCGGATCGACCGGTACGCCGGCCGCCGCGAGCGCCTCGCGGTACCCGGCGGTCCGCAGCCGCGACGCCGCCGTGCCTGGTTCGCCCTCGGAAGATCCGGCCAGTACGCCCGCGCCGCTCGATCCACGGGGGATCTCGGGCGTACCGACAACGGCGATCCGGCGGCAGCCGCGGTCGAGCAAATGTTTGGTCATGTCGCGCGCGGCCGCCACGTTGTCGATCGCGACCTGGCTGACCAGGTCCTGGTCGACATCGCCGATCAGGACGAGCGGCGGCAGCGGCCCCGCGGACAGAACCGCGCTGTCGTCGAGGTTCACCGGGTTCAGGATCAGGCCGTCGACCAGGTACGCCCGCGCTTTGGAGAGCAGCTCGAACTCACGCTTCGGCTCGGCGGCGGTCTGCTCGATCTGCACCCCCCAGCCGCGTTCGTGCGCGAGCTCGACGACCAGGTGGACGATCTCGGCCGAGTACGGGCGGAGCAGGTCCGGCAGTGCGAGCGCGATCATCCCGGTCCGGCCGTTGCGCAGGCCGCGGGCGCTCATGTTCGGCACGTAGTCGAGCTCGGCCAGCGCGCTCTCCACCCGGGCGCGGGTGTCCGGCCGGACGAAGACGACGCCGTTGATCACGTTCGACACCGTCTTCGGTGACACCCCGGCCAGCTTGGCCACATCTTTGACAGTCGGACGCATACCGGCCATTGTCACACCTGGCCACCGAGTGGATCAGCAGCTCGACAGGAGGTGTCGCCGCCGGCGGTGCACCCGCCCGCTCACCCCCGCCCGCGTTCGGGCGAAGTGGACGTATACGTACTGTCGAGCTGCCGGTTAGCGGGTGGTCAGGGCGCCGCCGTTGACGTGCAGGACCTGGCCGGTGAGGTGGCGGGCGGCCGGGGAGGCGAGGAAGTGGATGGTGGCGGCGATGTCGGCGACCTCGCCCTCGCGCTTGGTGAGCGTTGCCTGGAGCAACGTCTCGCGTCGCTCGTCGCTCAGCTGACCCTGGAAGAACTCGGTGCCGGCGGTGAAGCCGGGCGCGACCACGTTGGACGTGATGCCGCGGGGGCCGAGCTCGGCGGCTACCTCGGCATTCCACAGGGCCAAGCCGGCCTTGGAGGCGCCGTACGAGCCGGGGCCGCGCGCGCCGGCGATCGACCCGAGATGGACGACTGCGGTGGTCAAGCGTGGCGCGAGGGCCGCTGTGGTCAGCACAGCACTGATCAGGTTGGCTTCCAGGTTGGCCAGCCAGCTCGACTTCAGCTGAGCCAGCTCGCCGCCCGCAGGTTCGGAAAGGTCGCCGCCCGTGCGGCTGAAGTCGGTGTTGCCGCCGGCGTTGTTGACGAGCACATCCACCTTTTCCGGCAGTTCGGTGAGCAGTTGCTGCACCTGCTCGGGGTCGGTCGCATCGCACACCACTCCCCTGGCCCCCAGCTCGGCCGCCGCCTTCGCCAGGACGTCGGCGCGCCGCCCGGTGATCACCACCTCGTCACCATCGGCCCGAAACTGCTCCGCGGTCGCCCGCCCGATACCGGTCGCTCCCCCGGTCACCACGATCGTACGCATAGTCATCTCCAACGTTTAGCTCTAAATGTTTAGCCCTAAACGTAGCATGGAGAACGTGACGGACAACTACCCCCTCGATTCCCCGAACACGTACCCGGCGGCGGAGATCGCCCACGCCTGGCAGCGCGAGCGCCCCGGTACGCCGACCGACTCGATCGAGATCGTCACGCCACTGTGGCGGCTGGCGAAACTGTTCGCCGACGACCGCCGCCGCGTACTGGCCGACGCGGGCATCGACCCGGCGACCCTGGATCTGCTCAGCGTGCTGCGTCGCGCCGGCGCTCCGTACGAGGTCAGCACGCGCGAGCTCGCCCGTCGTACGCTCGTCACCGCTGGAGCGATCTCGCAGCGGGTCGCACGGGCCGAGGACGCCGGTCTGGTCACTCGCCGGGGCGCCGACGACGGCACCCGCGCGGTCCTCGTCACGCTCACCCCGGACGGCCACGACCTGATCGAACGCACCGTCGACCAGGTCCTCACCCGTGAGTCCGAACTCGTCGCGTCACTCTCCCCCGACGCCCGCACCCAGCTCGCCGGACAGCTCCAGGAACTGCTCGACCAGGTCGCGCGCGTGGCCCGCCAACCTTCCTCCGACTCTTGAAGCTTTTGGCCGCCGTCCCCGCTGGCTAGATGAGTCAAACTGCCTATGAACGGTTCAATGAGACCATTGAAGGATGCTTCCTGCTGACAGCCATGACGTCATCCAGGTGCGCGGCGCCCGCGAGAACAACCTCAGCGGCGTCTCGCTCGACATCCCGAAACGCCGGCTCACCGTCTTCACCGGGGTCTCCGGCTCCGGCAAGTCCACCCTCGTCTTCGACACCATCGCCGCCGAGTCGCAGCGGCTGATCAACGAGACGTACACCGCCTTCGTCCAGAATTTCATGCCCAGTCTCGGCCGGCCGGACGTGGACGCGCTGCGGAACCTGTCCGCCGCCATCATCGTCGACCAGGAGCGGATCGGCGCCAACGCCCGCTCGACGGTCGGCACCGCGACCGACGCGCACACCATGCTCCGGGTGCTGTTCAGCCGGGCCGGCACTCCGTACGCGGGTCCGCCGGGAGCGTTCAGCTTCAACCGGGTCGAAGGCATGTGCCCGGCCTGCGAAGGGCTCGGCCGGACCACCGAGTTCGACCTCGACGAGCTGGTGGACGTCGAGAAAAGTCTCAACCAAGGCGCGATCAAGGCCCCCGGCTACGCAGTCGACAGCTGGTACTGGCAGCTGACGGCGACCTCCGGCCTGTTCGACGCCGAGCTGCCGCTGAAGGACTACCCGGCCGAGGCCTGGCGGCAGTTCCTGTACCAGGAGCCGATGAAGGTGAAGGTCGGGAAGAGCAATCTGACCTTCGAGGGCCTGATCAGCAAGCTCAAGCGGCAGTACTTGAGCAAGGACATCCAGTCGATGCAGAGCCACGCCCGGGCGTTCGCCGAGCGGGCGATCCGGCAGCAGACGTGCTCGGCCTGTGGCGGGGCCAGGCTGAACGAGGCGGCCCGGAGTGTGACGGTCGACGGCCGGACCATCGGCGAATGCTCCGCGATGCAGATCAGTGACCTCGCCGAGTTCGTTGCCGGGGTCAACCATCCCGGCGTCGGGCCGATGCTCGACGGGCTCCGGCAGCTGCTGGAGTCGTTCGTGACGATCGGTCTCGGGTACCTCAGCCTCGATCGCGAATCCTCGACGCTGTCCGGCGGCGAGGCGCAGCGGGTGAAGCTCGTACGCCATCTCGGATCCAGCTTGAGCGACGTCACGTACGTCTTCGACGAGCCGACCGTCGGGCTGCATCCGCATGACATCCAGCAGATGAACGATCTCCTGCTGCAACTGCGCGACAAGGGCAACACCGTGCTGGTGGTCGAGCACAAACCGGAGACGATCCGGATCGCCGACCACATCGTCGACCTCGGGCCGGGCGCGGGGATGAACGGCGGCCGGCTCTGCTACTCCGGCGATCTGGCCGGGCTGAAGGTCTCCGGCACGCTGACCGGCAAGTACCTGGATCATCGGGTGAGCGTGCGGGACGAAGTACGCCGCCCGACCGGGAAGCTGTCCATCGACAACGCCACCCTGCACAACCTGCAGAACGTCAGCGTGGACGTGCCGCTCGGCGTACTGACCGTGGTGACCGGGGTCGCCGGATCCGGGAAGAGCTCACTGATCCACGGGTCACTGGCCGGGCGGGACGGGGTGATCATCGCTGGCCAGGAACCGATCCGCGGGTCGAAGCGCAGCAACCCCGCCACGTACACGGGACTGCTCGACCCGATCCGGGCCGAGTTCGCGAAGGCGAACAAGGTGAAGCCCGGTCTGTTCAGCGCCAACTCGGTCGGCGCCTGCCCGACGTGCAAGGGCATCGGGCTGGTGTACACCGATCTCGCCATGATGGCGGAAGTGGCGTCGGTCTGCGAGGACTGCAACGGCGCCCGGTTCACTCCGGAAGTACTCGAATACCGGCTGCGTGGGAAGAACATCAGCGAGGTCCTGCGGATGACCGTCGCCGAGGCGCGGGAGTTCTTCCAGCGCGGTACGTCCCGGACGATTCTGGATCGGCTGGCGACGGTCGGGCTCGGGTACGTCGGCCTCGGCCAGCCGTTGACGACCTTGTCCGGCGGTGAACGGCAGCGGCTGAAACTGGCGATCAACATGGGCCGGACCGGCTCGATCTACATCCTCGACGAGCCGACCACCGGGCTGCACCTGGCCGACGTCGACCAGTTGCTCGGGATGCTGGACACCCTGGTCGACGACGGCAACACGGTGATCGTGATCGAGCACCACCAGGCGGTGATGGCGCACGCCGACTGGCTGATCGACGTCGGGCCGGGAGCGGGTCATGACGGCGGGCGGATCGTCTTCGAGGGCACGCCCGCCGATCTGGTGGAGAGCAGCCCGACGGTCACTGCCGAGCACCTGCGCGAGTACGTGTCAGCCGGCCAACTCGGCGGCGAGGGCCTCGATCAGGTCGTGCCAGGCCGCTAGGTGATCGGCGGCGGGGCCCGTCTGGGTGAGCACCAGGCGGGCTCCGCCGTTGCCGTCACGAAGGGTCCAGCTGACCTCGCCACCGTTGCTGCCGTAGACCAGCTTGAGCGGCTCCTGCACCGTACTCACCACGCCCGGCTCGATGCCCTTGGCAACAAAGCCGCTCGGCGGTTGACTGCCCGCGGTGGCCGGCTGTGCACCGCACAGCACCTGCCAGACCGTTTCCTTCGGCTTGACCAGTTGGCGCTCGAACCGTACGTCGCCGTCGTCGGTCAGCGCGCCTTCGTCCAGGCCGAACACCTTCGCGAAGTGCTCATGGAGTACGCGGTAGTCCTGCTCCGGAACGGTGTCGCCCAGGACCCGCTGGAGGGCGTCGAAGCACAGCGTCCACCCGCCGGCGAAGCTGCCCGAACCCGGCCGGTCGTCGTACGTCGCGGTCAGGTGCAAGGTGCAACCGGCGTCGGTCGGCGTCAGCTCCCAACGCAGCAGCTCCTCGCCCCACGTGTACTCGAGCAGCGTCGGCGGCTCGTACGCGCGGATCACGCCGGCGGTTTGCAGCGCCACCGGCGCGCCGGGGTCATCGGGATCACTGGGGAACGAGAACACCATCGGGCCGTCCAGCCGCAGGTCCACTTCGACCGCGGCCGGGAACCACCCGGACAGCTGCTTCGGATCGGTGATCGCCCGCCAGACCTTCTCCATCGGGTGCGGCAACTCCCGCCGCATCCTCAGCACGGTCCGGCCACTCTCGGAACTCAGCGTCTCGGTGCTCATGAACCTATATATACCGTCTCAGGCATATACGATCAAGTATTCCTGTTCAGGCACGTACGCCGGGCGGGTCCCCCCGCCCGGCGTACGACGTCGGCCACCCCTCCGGGGCCGGCCTCGTTCACCGGACGCACCACCACCTCAGCATGACACCACGAAGTGGGCGGGTCCGCATCTCGGAAGCCTGATCAGAGGGCCGGCTCGACCAGGTTGGCGTACGCCGCCTGGCCGGTGACGTTCGGGTGGTAGGACTCGCTGACCGGGTTCGACAGGCCGTTGATCCACTCCGGGCTGCCGCACACCGCGTGCCCGATGAACGCCGAGGTCGGGTTCACGAACGCGAAGCCGGCCGCGCTCGCGGAAGCCGAGATCTTGGAGTTGAGCAGGTCGGCGGTCGCGTTCAGCTTGGTCATCTCGTCCGGGCTGAAGAACGTGCCGGCGTTGCAGTCGGTGCCGTTGAACAGCCGCGGGTAGCCGACCACGACGACCTTGGCCGCGGACGCACGGCTCTTGATCGACGAATACAGCGTGTTCAGGCGGCCGGGCAGCGTGTTGTTGATGATTGCCTGGGCGTTCGCGACGGCGGTGGAGCAGTCGCCGAGCCAGGACGGCTTCGCGCATTCGGTGATCACCGACGAGAAGCCGGCGTCGTTGCCGCCGACCTGGACCGAGACGATGTTGGCCGAGCTGGTCACGGACGGCAGCTGGTTCGCGGTGACGTCGGCGACCTTGGCGCCGGAGCAGGCGACGAAAGTGAGGCTGGCACCGATCCGGGCGGCGTCGAGATACGCGTACGCCTTGGTGGACCGCTGGCACGATCCGCTGCTGGAGATGTACGTGCGGGTTCCGACACCGGAGGCGTACGAGTCACCGAGGGCGACGTAGTTCGGTGCGGCGGCGTGCGCGACACCGGGGCTGAGCAGCATCGCGGCGCCGAGGGCCGCGGCGGAGAGCAGGCTGACGATGGACTTCATGGGGCGGACCGCCTTTGCATGTGCAGTGGGTGGCGTATGAAGTACTCAACGTCACTGTCACCCGACTGGCGAGTAACACACAAGGGCTTGGTAAGAAATTCACCGTGGATTCCCGGTGGACGTGGGTCAGCGCTCAGGACCCGCTACCGACAGCGGGTCGAACCCGTACGGCAGCTCGAGCCGGTGCGCCCGCATCAACTCCGCGTCGCCCAGCAGATCGCGCGTCTTCCCATCGGCGACGATCCGGCCGCCGTCCATCAGCAAACTCCGCTCACACAGCTGCAGGGCGTACGGGAGATCGTGCGTGATCATCAGCAGCGTCACGTCGAGACCGGACAGGATGTCGCTCAACTCGCGCCGTGCGGCCGGATCAAGATTGCTCGACGGCTCATCCAGCACCAGCACCTCCGGCCGCATCGCGAGCACGGTCGCGACCGCCACCCGCCGCCGCTGACCGAACGACAGATGATGCGGCGCGAGGTCGGCGTGGTCCTGCATCCCTACCTGAACCAGCGCCTCGTGCACCCGATCGTCAAGCTCAGTGCCCCGCAAACCGAGATTGGCCGGACCGAACGCGACATCGTCTCGTACCGTCGGCATGAACAGCTGGTCATCGGGATCCTGGAAGACCAGCCCGACCTTCCGCCGTACCTCGGTCAGATGTTCGCGGTGCAGTCCCGTGCCGCCGATCTGGATCCGCCCGCTGCCCGTACCGCCCGCGACCGCGCCGAGGATGCCGTTCAGGTGCAGGACGAGCGTGGTCTTGCCGGCGCCGTTCGGTCCGAGCAGGGCGACCCGTTCGCCGCGTGCGACGGTGAAGTCGACGCCGAACAGTGCCTGCCGGCCGTCCGGGTACGCGAAGACCAGGCGTTCGACCTCAATCGCGGGAGCGTTCACAAGCCCAGCAGCCTAGCCGCGACCGCGATCGTCACCGCGACCAGGGAGATCGCGAGTCCCTGGGTCCACTGCGAGCTCGACGCGCCCTGCACGCTGAGCTGCGGCATCCGGCCGGTGTAACCGCGCGACCGCATCGCGAGATGCACCCGCTCACCGCGCTCGAAGCTACGGACGAACAGCGCGCCCACTCCCCCGGCGACCGCCTTCAAATGACCGGCCCGGCCACCGGTGTACCCGCGGGACTCGCGGGCGATCCGCATCCGGTGCAGGTCGTCCGAGACCACGCTCAGATACCGGACCATGAACGACAGGATCGCGACCAGCGTCGCGGGCAGGCGCAACCGTTCGAGGCCGGCGAGCAGTTCCCGCGGCGAGGTCGTGGCTGAGAGGACGATTGCGGCGATCACGCCGAGGGTTCCTTTGGCCAGTACGTTCCAGGCGCCGAGTACACCGGACTGGGACAGGTGCAGGCCGAGTACGTCGATGCGCGGACCGGTCGCGACGAAGGGCAGCAGCAGCGCGAACACGATGAACGGCGTCTCCACCGCGAGCCGCCGCGACACCACCGGCGCGGGCAGTTTCGCGACCACGACCGCGGTCACCAGCATCGCCGCGTACCCGCCGAAGGCCCAGAAAACCGCGGCCGGGGTGGACACGACCGCGAGCACGAACACGAACAGCGCGACCAGCTTGACCTGCGCCGGGATGCGGTGGACCGGGCTGTCCACCGCGACCAGCAGGCCGTCGCCACTCACGACGACGCCTTGCCCGCCCGGAGCGACGCGAGCTTGGCGATCGCCAGACCGACCACGATCGTGACCAGTACGCCGATGATGCCCGCGAGCGCGCCGGACACCTCCGCGTTGCCGATCCCGTGGACGCCGTAATCGGCCAGCGGACTGCCGGCGACCGCGGACTTCTTAGCGGCACTCTCGAAACCGAGTTTGGCGCCGACGAACTCGAGCCCGTCCGGATGCGCGCTGGCGAACAAGCTCAACCCGCCCGCGACGACCAGGGTGACCGCGATGCCGATGCCGAGCGTACGACCGGCCGGCTTCGCGGCGATCGGCTTGTCCGGCGACACCGTCGAGGTGTTCCCGTCGGCATCCACGAGGATCAGATCCTGCTGCAGGTGCCGCGCGGCGTACACGAGGTCCGGCCGGGTCGCGACGACCGCGCTGAGCACGGCCGCGGTGATCACCGCCTCGCCGATTCCGACCAGTACGTGCCAGCCGACCATCGCGGTCGCGAGCTTGCCGAGCGGGATGTCGACCGCGCCGCCGATCGCGTACAGGCCAGTGAACGCCAGCGCCGCGACCGGCACCGAGATCAGCGCGCCGACGGTCGCGGCCGGGACCACACTGCCGACGCGGCGCGGCAGCACCTTCAAGATCGCGCGGGTCAGGAAGTACCCGACCAGTACCGTGATCAGGCCCATCAACGTGATGTTCGTGCCGAGTGCGGTCAGGCCGCCGTCCGCGAAGAGCAGCCCCTGGACGAGTAGCACGGTCGACATCACCAGTACCGCGGTCCATGGCCCGACCAGCGCCGCGGCCAGCGCGCCGCCCAGCAGGTGACCGCTCGTCCCCGCGCCGACCGGGAAGTTCACCATCTGGACGGCGAACACGAACGCCGCGGTCAGCCCGGCCAGCGCCGGGCCGCTCTCGCGGAGCTCACGGTTCGCCCGTTGCAGACTGAACCCGACCGCTCCGGCCGCGATCAGGCCGGTGGCGACGGACGTGGGCGCATTGAAGAAGCCGTCAGGAACATGCACGCCGACCATGGTGATCCAGTTGCGACTGATTCGCAACAAATACATCTACAACGGTTTGAGAGCTTCCTGGATCGCGCGGTGGAACGTCGGGTATGCGTAGATCATCTGGCGCAGCGATTCGATCGGTACGGCCGCATGCACCGCGACCGCCAGCGCGCTCAGTACCTCACCACCGGTCGGCCCGGCACTCGTCGCACCGACGAGTACGCCCCGATCGGCGTCCGCGACCACCTTGATGAAGCCCTCGTTGCCGGCCTTGTGAATCCAGCCCCGCGACGACGACGGGATCGGGGTCGACCCGGTCCGGACGTTCAGCCCCGCCTCGCGAGCCTGCTTCTCGGTCATCCCGACCGCGCCGATCTCCGGATCGGTGAAGGTCACCCGCGGCATCGCGTGGTAACTCGCCGTCGGCGCGTCCGGTTCGCGCAGGATGTCGCGGACGACGATGTCGGCCTGGTACATCGCGTTGTGGGTGAACGCGCCGACGCCGGTCACGTCACCGACCGCCCACACGCTGTCACCCGCCCGTACATGCTCGTCAACCTCGACCCGTCGCGCATCCGGGTCCAGCCCCAGCTTGTCCAGCCCGAGCTCAGCAGTGGCGACCCGCCGACCTGTTGCCACCAGCAACTTCTCGCCGGACGCTTGCGTGCCATCCGCGAGCGTGACCGTGAAAGAACCATCGGCGTACGCGACTCGCTGGGCGTGCGCGCCGCAGTGGAAGGTGACGCCGTCCCGCTGCAGCGCCTCCCGGGCCAGCGTCCCGGACTCGGGCTCCTCCATCGACAACACCTCGGGCGCGCCCTCAACGACGGTCACCTGGACGCCGAACCGCGCGAAGACCTGCGCCAGCTCCATCCCGATCGCGCCGCCGCCCAGGACAACCAGCGACGCGGGCAGGGTCTCGACCTCGATCGCCTCCCGGTTCGTCCAGTACGGCGTGCCCTCCAGGCCGTCGATCGGCGGCACCGACGGAACCGTCCCGGTCGCGATCACGATCCCGCGAGTCGCCTCGAACTCACGGTCGCCGGCGCGGACCGTACCCGGCCCGGTGATCGTGGCGCGGTCCTTGATCACGGTCGCGCCCTTGTTCACCAGCCGGTCCACCGCGACCTGGTCGTTCCAGGTGTCGGTCGCCTCCTCGCGAATCCGCTTCGCCACCGGAGCCCAGTCCGGCTGCACCGAGGCCGTACCGGCGATGCCATCGACGCGCCGGGTCTCGGCGATCAGGTTCGCGGCGCGGATCATCATCTTGCTCGGGATGCAGCCGTAGTACGGGCACTCGCCGCCGACCAGCCGCGACTCGATCCCGACCACCCGCAGCCCCGCTTGCGCCAGCCGCCCGGCCACCTCCTCGCCGCCGACCCCGAGTCCCACCACGACCACGTCCACCTGTTCAGCCATGCCGTCAATCTCTCAGACCGGCGGTGAGCGGCCAAGCTCCGACCCGGCGCGTCACCGCGCCGTAAGCAGGCGCTCACCACCGGCCACTACCGCGCTGCAGATCGGCGTCCACCCGCGCCAGGCTCGCGATCAACCACGGGGACCATTGCGGTTAGGGTGCGGTTAGGGTTTCTCGCATGTACGTGATCGCGCATCTCAGTGACCCTCATCTCGACGGCTCCGAGGAGGCACGGTCGCGGCTGCGGCGGATCACGTCGTACGTTGCCGGCTTCAAGCGGCCGGTTGACGTGGTGCTGGTGACGGGTGATCTGGCGGATCACGGGGCGCCGGACGAGTACGCCGAGGTCGCGAGCGAGTTGTCGCTGGAGGTGCCGGTGCTCGTGCTGCCGGGCAATCATGACGTCAGCTCTCCGTTGCGTACGGGATTGGCGTCCTTTGTCAGCTCGCCTGGTGAAGGACACCCGGTTCATCAGGTGCGCGACGTCGGCGAGGCGCGGTTCGTATTGGTCGACAGCACTGTCCCTGGCGCCGACCACGGGCTGATCTCTGCTGACTCGTTGGCTTGGCTGGACGGCGTACTACCGTCGTCCTTCGACGGCCCGCTTTTCGTAGCCATGCACCACCCGCCCCTGGACCTCCATCACCCCGTCATGGACCAGTGGAAACTGGAGCAGCAAGCTCCTCTTGCCGAAGTCCTCACCGGGAAGCCGATCACCGCCATCCTCACCGGCCACGTCCACACCCCCATCACCACCACCTTCGCCGGCCACCCGGTCCTCGGCGCCCCCGGCATCCGCTCGACCGTCCCCTTCGACTTCGAACCCACGCCCACCGACTCCTTCGTGGACCCCACCGCGTACCCCGGCCTGGCCATCCACGTCCACACCCCCGGCGAACCGCTCCAAACCGCCTTCCGATTCCCCCACTGACAGCCCTCACCCGGGGCGGGTCCACGACATCGTGTAGCGCCAGAACAAGCCACGACTGAGACGCGCGCCGGGCAGGACCCGTTCAGCCGTGCGGGCGATCTCCTCGAAGGACTCCGTGGCCGCTGCTATCGGGGCGGTCATGTGCGTTGGGGTACTGCTTGATCGACCAGGGTGCTTGATGACGCCGACGAGTGGATTCAGGATCGTGGAGGCGATCGACCAGGGAAGGTCTGCTCGTGCTTCTCGGCTGATGCCGACCACAATGAGTCGGCCGCCCGGGCGCAGCAACTCGCGCACTTGCTCGAGCGTGGCGTGCAGTGGCAGATGATGCAGCACTGCCACGAAGGTGATCAGGTCGTAGCGATCCTGATGGCTTCCATCGAACGGTTCGGCCAGGATGCGTACATTGGCGAGGTCTGCGGTTGCGCGTCGGGCCTGCTCCGCGGTCGCGGCGTCCGGCTCAATGCCGGTCACTTCGGTAAACACGCCGGCCAGTCGGCGGACGAGGTTGCCGGTTCCGCATCCCACATCCAGAGCACCGGTTCCACCGGCCGCGCGGACCCGGCGTGCATGGTGGAGAACGAGCGCCGCGTACGCGTCGTTGTGGGACCACGGATGAGCGTCATTGAACCGACCCAACGCGGCCAGCCCTGCTTGAACAACACGAGACATAGCGCGACAGTACCGACGCCTCACCTGTGGCCGACAACTGACGGGATCTTTCGCCGCTGGCGTGTTGTAGCGCGCCAGTGCCGAAACAACCCGCCAGCGGCGGGTGACAATTGGGATTGAAATGTCAGCATGACGGGGTGACTGGGTATATTGGTGGCGGGACTTATTGTTATTCGAATTCGTTGGCCATGGTGACGGGGCGGAATTCGCCTGGTGTGGTGGAGGTGCTGACGGGGGCGCCGTTCGGGGCTCAGGTGGAAGAGTCCGGGGTGCCGTATTTTGATCCGCCGGGGTGGGATCCGGATCGCGGGCTGGACGTCGCGGCCGAATTGCTCGGGTGGGAGTGCGAGCGTACGAAGGGCGGATCGAGCGACGACGCGCTGGAGCGGTTGCGGCGCGGGTGCGAAGAAGGGCCTGTGGTGGTGGGGCCGATCGAGATGGGGCTGTTTACGCATCAGCCGTGGTCGCTGGGTGTGGCGGACGGGACCGATCACTGGGTGGTCGTGCTGGAGGTGACCGACGAGGTCGTCGTCATGCATGATCCGGAAGGTTTTCCGTACGTCACCTTGCCGATCAGCCAGTTCATGAAAGCGTGGCAGGCGGAGAAGATGACGTTCGCGGGACCGTACGTGATGCGGAGCGCCTTCCGGAAGATCCGGGACGTACGAGTCGAGGATGCACTACGGGACTCGCTGCCCTACACGCTGGAATGGCTGTCGAAGGACTCGGCCGCGGCCGTTCACCGGATGAGCCAAATGCTCGCGGCCGGCATCGACGACAGCCTGCGCGAGCACCTGGCCGGATTCGCGGTACGACTGGGCGCCCGCCGACTGGACGACGCAGCCACCTGGCTCGCGGTCATCCAGCAACCACAAGCGGCCGCGGTCGCACGAAAACAGGCCACAATCCTCGGCCGACTACAATTCCCGATCGCCCAACGCCAATACACCCACGCCGCAGAACTCCTCAAAGAACTGGCACCGGGCTACGAAGAAATGCATCAAGCATTAAAATGAAACCGGCGCCAGGAAAACACCCGGCTCGGTCGATTTGGCACATCGGCGGGCGCCGGCTGTCAGGTTCTAGAAATGTCGTTCGATCCACGCGACAACGGCCTGAACCGACGCGCGTGCGTCGAACAGCCAGGTTGTCGCCGCTCCGAGGTTCCCCTCTCGTCCGGCACCTGCTTGAACTGCCTGTAGTGCGAGGTTTCCGACAGCGCTATCGATCGTGAGCTCCGGGCGTTCCCAGTACGGCAATGCGCCGTAGAAGGTGTCCAGCGTCCGGTAGTCCCGCCAGACGGTCCCGGCGTTTGTGCTCACCGGCATGCGATAGCTGTGGTACCGCTTCCCTGCAACGTCGGCGACAGCCTCAGCGTGATGACAGAGGGTCAAGGTGTTGAGGGGTGCGCCAAGTAGCAATACGCGGCCGCCCAGGTCAACGAGACGGCCCAGCGGTCCGCCCACGCCCCAGGGGTTGTCATCGTCGGTTCCCACCACCAGGTTCGCGGCATGGCGGCCGACAGCGGTGAAGCTGACTTCCGGGTGTGTGCTGCGCAATGCTCCTGGCCAGGTCCGGAGCCGTTCAGGGAAGCGTCCGAAGTCCCGGCGAGCAGATGACACCTTCGGATCGAATGCCGGAATCTCCTCGTAGGCCGTCTGCCAGTGCGGCGGCCAGAACGAGACGTGATAGGGGCTGTCGTCCCAACCACAGAACGCGAGCAACGTGCCGCCAGAGCCAACGGCGTCTCGGAGGGACCGCACCACGGTGTCGATGCCACCGACAACCCAACCCAAGGCCGAGAGCCGGACGTGGACTATCAAGGTTTCGCCTTCACCTACACCGAGGCCGATCAGCGCCTGGGTGATCTGTGACCGGGTCAGAGGTGCGAAGTCAGAATCGTTCAGCATCGACTCGGAAGGAAAGTCCACACCACCATCCTGGTGCACATCCTGTACACGGACCACCGGAAACGGCGGCAAACGATGAGAACCTTCTAGAGGCGAGATCCTTTGTTTGCCGCCGTTCTGGGGCCGCTGAGCGTGACCCGGATGACGCTCGTTCAGAAGTTGATCATGTGGCCTTCGAGGCCGTGGAAGGCTTCTTGGAGGGCTTCGCTGAGGGTTGGGTGGGCGTGGACGTTGCGGGCCAGTTCCTTGGTGGTCAGGTCCCACTTCTGGGCCAGCGTCAGTTCCGGCAGCAGTTCGGTCACCTCGGGGCCGATCAGGTGGGCGCCGAGCAGTTCCCCGTACTGGGCCGAGCTGATCACCTTCACGAAGCCGGTCGGGTCGCCGAGGCCGTGTGCCTTGCCGTTCGCGGTGAACGGGAACTTGGCCACCTTCACCTCGTGGCCGAGCTTGCGCGCCTCCTCCTCGGTGTACCCGAAGCTGGCGATCTGCGGCTGGCAGAAGGTCGCGCGCGGGATCATCGCGTAGTCGAGCTCCATCGTCTCGTGCCCGGCGATGGTCTCGGCGGCGATCACGCCCATCGCCTCGGCCGCGTGCGCGAGCATCAGCTTCGCGGTCACGTCGCCGATCGCGAAGATGTTGGGCACGTTGGTCCGGCAGAGCCCGTCCACGTTGATCGCACCGCGCTCGGTCAGCGCGACGCCGATCTTGTCCAGCCCGTACCCGTCGACGCGCGGCTGGAAGCCGATCGCCTGCATGACCTTGTCGGCCTCGATCGTCTTCTGGACGCCGTCCTTGCCGGTCACGGTCACCTTGACGGACGCGCCGGAGTCGTCGATCGAGTCCACCCGGGTCGAGGTCAGTACGTCGACACCGAGCTTCTTGTACGCCTTGGCGAGCTCCTTGGAGACCTCCGGGTCCTCCAGCGGCACCATCCGGTCCAGGAACTCGACGATCGTCACCTTCACGCCGTAGTTCGCCAGCACGTACGCGAACTCGACACCGATCGCGCCGGCGCCGGCGATCACGATCGAGCCGGGCAGCTCCTCGGTCAGGATCTGCTCCTCGTACGTCACCACGCGCTCGCTCAGCTGGGTGCCCGGCAGCAGCTTGGTGGTCGCGCCGGTGGCGACGATGCAGGAACCGAAGGTGACGGTCTCCGACGAGCCGTCGTTCAGCGTCACGTCCAGCGTGTTGGCGTCGGTGAACGAGCCCCAGCCGTCGAACTCGGTGATGCCGTTCTTCTTCATCAGGAAGTGGACGCCCTTGACCCGGCCGTCGGCGACCTTGCGGCTGCGCTGCACCGCGGCCGGGAAGTCGAAGCTGACCTCACCGCTGATCCCGAAGGTCTTCGCCTCCGTCCGGAAGATGTGCGACAGCTCGGCGTTCCGGAGCAGCGCCTTGGACGGGATACAGCCCACGTTCAGGCAGACACCGCCCCAGTACTTCTTCTCGATGATGGCGGTCTTGAGGCCGAGCTGGGCTGCGCGGATCGCCGCGACGTACCCACCCGGACCCGCGCCGAGGACAACAACGTCAAAGTGCGAGGCCATGGGGTGAATGCTAACCGGGGTTCCGTAAGGACCGTACGGCGCCTACGCTGGGCTCGCGCGTGAGGCGTGACACGAAATGAGGCGTCCAGGGGGACGGATGGAGCTGGGGAGACGCCGGGGCCTGCGGTTCGCGGCGCTCGGCACGTTGCTGGCGGTGATCGCGCTGCCCGCGTACGCCGACGACCCCTCGCCCAGCACGTCGCCACCGCCCGCGTCGGTGACCGACGTCAACCGATCTCTCGAGCAGCTCCAGGCGGAGGCAGCGGCCGTCCAGGCCGACTTCGCCAAGGCGACCATCGCGTATACGAAGGCGCTCAAGGACGCCCAGGCCGCGGAGGCCGCCGCGAAGAAGGCGGAGAGCACCGCGACGACCTCCCGCGGCAAGGCGGACGAGGAGCGGCGCCGGCTCGGCGTACTGACCGCGCAGGCGTACCAGCTGGGCATCCCGACCGTGATGGGTACTGAGTCGATGCTCTGGTCGCTCGCCCCGGTCGCGGAGAACCTCCAGGAGATCGCCGACCGGCAGACCGCGATCACCCAGCTGGGCAGTACGCAGGTCGCGCAGTACCGGACCGCGATGTCGGCCGAGTCCGAGTCGAACCGGCTCAAGGCCGAGGCCACCACCAAGCGCACCGCAGCGAACGAAGCGGCCGCGAAGGCGCAGGAGCTGAGCAACCAGGTCCAGCAGCAGGCGGCCGATGCGACGGCGTCGATGGCTGACCAGACCGCCGATCTCGACGTCGCGTCCGCGCTGTCCCAGCAACTGCAGAAGGCACGCAACCAGCAAGCCCTTACCCGCTGGCAGGCGTACCTGACTGAGCTGACCGCGACAAAGGTCACTCCCCCGGCCGCCGCAGTCCTGAAGGACCCGAACAAGCTGCCCGCCGGCCTGGCCCCGCTGACCCGCCGGGGTGCGGCCGTCCCCGGCGTCGCTTCCGTTGCAGTCGCGGGCCGGACCGTACGGGTGATGTCCGCCGAAGCGATCCGCGCGGTCAACCAAGCCTTCAGCCTGGTCGGCAAGCCGTACGGGGTCGCCGCCACCGGGCCGGACAAGTACGGCTGTCTCGGCGCCGCGCGAGTCGCCTGGGAGCCGTACACAACGCTGCCCAACCTGGTCTCCAAGGTGTACCCGGACTACCAGGCCGTGCCGACTGTCCAGATCCAGCCGGGCGATCTGCTCGTGATGGGCAGCAAGTCGGTCGGCCTCGTCCACATCGGCGTCGCGCTCGACAACGACGAGATGATCGCCGCGGACGAAGCCAAGGGCGCTGTTGTCGTCACCACGGTCCCGGACAACCTGTACGCGGCCCTGCGCCCGACCCTCGGCGCCCCGGCCAAGCCGCAGGTACCGCCGGCCGCGACCTCCGACGCGTACCAGTTCCGCTGCGGCAACACCGCCACCTCGTACGACGTCGGCACCGGCGCCTGGACCTGGCCGTTGCCGGACGGCACGTACGAGATCGGCACGCCCTTCGGCCAGTCCGGCTCCATGTGGTCGACCGGCTTCCACACCGGCCAGGACTTCCCCGCCGCCATCGGTACACCGGTCCGCGCGGTGACCTCGGGCGTCGTACGCGTCGAGCACCCGGCTTGGGCAGGCAATCTGGTCCGGATCGACCACGGAAACGGCCTGGAAACCCTGTACGCGCACCTGAGCCGAGTCGACGTCACAGACGGCCAGCAAGTGACCGCCGGTCAGCAGATCGGCGCGGTCGGCAGCGAGGGCAACTCGACCGGCCCGCACCTCCACTTCGAGGTACGGCTCGGCGGCGACCCGGTCAACCCGATGCCGTTCCTGGCGACCGGTTCCGCGAGCACCGGCTGGGGTGGCTACAGCAACGGCATGATCCCGGCCAGCAAGCTCTGTGCGATCGGCGGCGGCCACATGCTCCGCTGCGACGCCGCGGCCGCGTACCTGCAGTTGGCGGCCGCGTACCGGGCCCAGTTCGGCAAGTCGTTGTGCATCACCGACTCGTACCGCTCGTACACGGCCCAGGTCGACCTGTACCAGCGCAAGCCGTCGCTGGCCGCGCTACCTGGCACCTCCAACCACGGCTGGGGTGTGGCGGTCGACCTGTGCGGTGGGATCGACAAGTTCAGCACCCCGCAGTACCTGTGGATGAAGGCGCACGCGGGCACCTACGGCTGGCTGCACCCGGGGTGGGCCGAGCAGGGCGGCAACCGCGAGGAGCCGTGGCACTGGGAGTTCGGCAAACCCCCAAGCGCCTAGAGCATTCAGTGCGCCTAGATCGACCACGTACGCTGTAAGCGTGGCCGAGCAAGAGAGTCCCGACCGCACGGATGACAACATCACGCTGGACGCTGCCGACGACAAGTGGGAGTGGCGGCGGCGGATCCGGGAGAACCCGCGGAAGTTGGCGCTCTACCGGATTGGCGTGGGCGTTGTCGGTGGCTTGCTGCTCATCGCCGCGCCGCTGACCGGCTGGCTGCCCGGCCCGGGCGGCATTCCCTTGTTCATCGCCGGGCTGGCGGTGCTGTCGAGTGAGTTCGAGTGGGCGCAGCGGCTGCTGTACCGGGTCAAGGGCTGGGTGAAAACCCTCACCACCTGGACCGGCAAGCAGCCCGCCTGGCTGAAGGCACTCGGGACGACGGCACTCTTCGGGTGTGTGGTGGTCGGTGTCTGGGGCTACCTGGCTGTCCTCGGCGTACCGGGCTGGCTGCCGGACAGCTGGGAGTCATTCCTGACCGACCTTCCCCTGCTCTAGGGCCGGGTACGACGGCAGCTCGATCAGTTCGCTCATGTTCGCCGCCAGCTTGATCATCTTGTTCATGAAGAACGGGATGTCCAGGATCTTGTTCCGCGCCGCCAGCCCGAACCGGGTCGCCGGCGCCATGAACGAACCCGCCCGGCTACCGTCCTGCGTCGTCGACACCGCCTTCCGCAGCCGCGCCTCGTAGCGGTCGAACGCGGTCCGGAGATCTCCCTGCGCCAACTCCCCCGCCAGTACGTACGCCCCGACCACCGCTGTACCGGTCCCGAGCGCACCGAACGTCGCGCCGTACCCGGCGTCACCGAGCAGCACGATCCGGTCGGTCGACCAGCGATCCACCCGTACCCGGCTGATCGAGTCGAAGTACAACTCGGTTGCCGCGGGCAACGCAGCGAGCAGCTCCGGCACGTACCAGCCCAGGCCGGCGAACTGTTCCCGCAGGATCGCCTTCTGCTGATCCAGGTCCCGCCGGTTGTACTTCAGCTCCGGCGACTTGAACACGAACAGCGTCTGCGCCACCCTGCTGTCCCGCTGGTCCGCGCCGACACTGGCCAGCTTCCCAGGCACGTTGTACAGCAGTGAGTCGCCGCTGATCCCCCACGTGTTCGGCACTTCCCAGCCGGCCACGTAGTACCCATGGTGACGCTCCAGCACCTGCTCCGGCGCAAACGCCAGGCGGCGTACGACGGAGTGCATCCCGTCCGCGCCGATCACCAGGTCGTACGTCTCCTCGATGCCGCTTTCGAACCGGACGTCGACACCGTCCGCGTGCTCGTTCAGGCTCGCGATCGTGTCCCCGAACCGGTACGTCGCCTGGTCGCGGCTGTGCTCGTACAAGACCCGCGACAGATCCGCGCGCAGTACCTCCAGCTCACCGCCCGCGAACTCGGCCGGCAGCCGCATCAGCTTCCGCCCGGACTCGTCGACGAACCGCATCGCGCTGCCACCGGTCTGCAGCGCGCGCAGATCCGCCAGCACACCCATCCGATCGAGCACGGTGGTGAAGACCTCGCCGCGGAAGTCCACCGCATACCCGCCCTGCCGCAGCTCGGGAGCGATCTCGACCACCGTCACGTCGTGCCCCGCGCGCCCCAGCCACAGCGCCACCGACGGGCCCGCGACGCTCGCACCAGAAACCAGAACCCTCATCATCAGCCTCCATCAAAGTAATTGTGTCCGATGGACACAATAATGTGTATGGTAGACACAGTTCAAGTCCTTTCCGGAAGGGAACCCGCGCATGACCGAACTTCTCTGGGGCAACCAGCCGGCGCCGAGCCGCGGCCCGAAACCGGCCGTGACGCTGGCCGCGATCGCCGAGGTGGCGATCCGGATCGCCGACACCGAAGGCCTCGACGCCGTCTCGATGCAGCGGATCGCCGGCGAGCTGCCGGTGACCAAGATGGCGCTCTACCGGTACGTGCCGGGCAAGACCGAACTTGTCGCGGTGATGAGTGACCTGGCGATGGGCGGACCGCCCGACCGCCCGGAGCTACCGTGGCGCGAGGCGCTCAGGACCTGGGCCATGGACTTGTACGAGGGCTTCACGAAGCACCCTTGGCTGCTCCAGTCCACCATCGGCCGCCGCCTGCTCGGGCCGAACGAGCTGGCCTGGATGGAACGCGGCGTCGCCGCACTCACCAGCACCGGGCTGAGCGGCGGCGAGCAACTCGACTCGATCCTGGTCATCACCAGCCACGTCCGGAACATCGCGCAGCAGTCCACGACCTTCCCCGGACACAGCACCGGGCTGACCGAAGAAGACATGCAGCAGGCGCTCGGCACGATCCTCAGCACCGAGTCCGACCGCTTCCCGCACCTCACCGCGGCTATGCGTACGTCGCCCGGCAGCGAGAACCAGGGGCTCGAGTTCGGGCTGGACCGCATCCTCGACGGCCTGGACCTGTTGATCCAGCGCCAGGGCGGGCGGACTTAGCTGTAGGACAGCTGAATCAGGGGTGCGGAACGCTCGACTTCCTGACATTGAAACGTTGTCGATAGGCGGAGGCGGACAGCCCGTAGTGGGATTTGAATCGGCGGGCGAAGTAGTTCTGATCCGGCCAGCCGACGGATTCTCCGATCCGGTTGATCGGCAGGTCGGTGTGCAGCAACCGGTCGGCGGCGAGCTCGACCCGATGCCGGGACAGGTACGCCATCGGTGGCACCCCGGTGACCGACTTGAAGACGCGGACCAGATAGCCGGGTGCCAGGTGCAGCTCGGCGGCCAGGTCGGTCAGCGTCCAGCGCCGGGCCGGTTCGGCCTCCATCATCCGCATCGCGTCGACGACCGCGGGATGGATCAGCTCACGGCGCTCGTCGCGGCCGGCGACGGTTCGCGCGACGCAGCTCAGGTACAGCGACAGCCAGCCGATCAACTCGCCGCGATGCCGGCCGATCGGCTGATTGCGCAGTTGCCGCAGGCCGTCCAGGTGACCGATCGCCTCGGTCAGAGTGTCCGGATCGAGGTGCGTCGCGAGCATTCCGCGACGTTGCGCCGAGAACGGCCCGGTCCACAAAAGGTAACCCAGTAAGGGATCTTCGCGCGCCCAGGCCAGCTCCCGCCGGACCAGATCGGCCGAGAAGCAGCAGTTGTACACCTCGAGCGAGTCGCACTCCACGTACTCGTGCCAGACCCCCGGCCGGAGCAGGATCGCGTCGCCGGGCCGGAGCCGCTGCCGCCCGGCCAGGCTGTGATGAATGCCGTTACCGCCGGTCACCAGCAACAGCTCGAAGAAGCTGTGCGTGTGCAGCGGATGCGACCGGACGTGCACATGCGGGCCGGCGTGCACGACGGTTCCCTCGACGAAGTGCAGCACCGTGCCGCGGGTCTGCACCGGCTCCTCGGCCATCTCCGACACCGCTTCACGATAGGTCCAAGGTGCAGATCGTGCTAGACCAAGTGCACATTGGGCTAGTCGGCGGCGACTGCCCGCCGCAAGATCGGTGCACAGGCGAAACGTCCGCCGCACCCATCCGCTCCCAGTTCGAGGCGTTTCGCCGGGATACTCACTGAATCGTTTCACCCCGAGCTCGATCTGTTGTTTCACTCTCTGTCCCTGATCAGCGCCTTGGTTGGAGTCACATGTCGCAACCCGCCGCACCCACCGCTCTGCGATTCGAACATCTGGGCTTCGAACATCTGCCCGCTCCCGTGCTCGGCACCGGCACCGCGGCCCCGCGGATCTCCTGGCAGGTCCCGGCCGCGGCCGACGGATACACCCAGACGGCATACGAAGTCGAGATCAGCAGCGACGGCACCCAAGTCTTCACCGTGCAGTCCCCCGACCAGGTCCTGGTCCCCTGGCCGGGTGAACCGCTGCGATCCCGCGAATCCGCGCAGGTACGCGTCCGGGTCCGCGGTGACGACTGGAGTGACTGGAGCGAACCCGCGACCGTCGAAGCCGGACTGCTGACCGCGGACGACTGGACCGCCCGCTTCGTCAGCCCGCGCGACAATCCCCACGGCTCCCCCGCTCCCCTGGTCGCCGGCGCCGCGAACCTGCCGGACGGCATCGTCAAGGCACGTTTGTACGCAACGTCGCACGGCGTCTACGTACCCGAGCTCAACGGGCAACGCGTCGGCACCGAAGAGCTCGCGCCCGGCTGGACCTCCTATCAGTACCGCCTGCGCTACCAGACATACGACGTGACCGAGCTTGTTCATTCTGGTGAGAACACGCTCGAGTTCCTGCTCGGCAACGCCTGGTACCGCGGCCGGATCGGCTTCAAGGACCAGAGCCAGCTGTACGGCACCCGGCTCGCGGTCCTCGCCCAGCTCGAGGTCACCACCGAAGACGGCCAGGTCCATACCTTCGGCAGCGACGACTCGTGGACGTCCCGCGAGAGCAACGTCATCGCCGACGACCTGTACGACGGCCAGGCCACCGACCTCCGCAAGCAACCCGGCGAACCGGCACCGGTCGACGTGCTCGACGCCGACCTCACCTTGCTGGTCGCACCGGACGGCCCGCCGGTGCGGATCACCGATGTCCTGCCCGCGGTGGCGATCACCACCTCGCCGGCCGGCAAAACCCTCGTCGACTTCGGCCAGAACCTGGTCGGCCGCGTCCGGCTCAAGGTCCGCGGTCACGCCCCGGGTGACGAGATCGTCTTGCGGCACGCCGAGGTCCTGGAGGACGGCGAGCTCGGCGTACGCCCGCTGCGGACCGCCAAAGCCATCGACTCCTACATCCTGGCCGGTCCGGACGAGGTCACCCTCGACTCGCCGCTGACCTTCCATGGTTTCCGGTACGCCGAGGTGGCTGGCGTCGACGACCTGCAAAAGGAGGACCTCGAGGCGCTCGTACTCGGCAGCGACCTGCACCGCACCGGCTGGTTCGAGTCGTCGAACGAGCTGCTCAACCAGTTCCACCAGAACGTCGTGTGGGGCATGCGCGGCAACTTCCTCGACGTACCGACCGACTGCCCGCAACGCGACGAGCGACTCGGCTGGACCGGTGACATCCAGGTCTTCGCCCCCAGCGCGAGCTTCCTGTACGACACCGCCGGTTTCCTCACGAACTGGCTGGCGGACCTGTCAGCCGAGCAGCAAAAGGACGGCTCGGTGCCGTTCGTCGTACCGGATGTGCTCCGCAACGAGGCACCGGCCACGGCAGCTTGGGGTGACGCGGCAACGATCGTGCCGTGGGTCGTGTACGAGCGCAGCGGTGACCTCGGACTACTTGCCAGGCAGCTGCCGAGCATGCGGGCGTGGGTCGACAAAATGGCCGACCTGGCCGGCGGTGACCTGTTGTGGTCCGGCGGATTCCAGTTCGGCGACTGGCTCGACCCGACCGCGCCGCCGGACAACCCGTTCCGCGCCAAGGCCGACCCGGACGTGCTCGCGACCGCGCATCTGGCCCGCTCGGCCGAGGTCGTCGGCAAGGCTGCCGAGCTGGTCGGGCAGTCCGATCTGGCCCGCGAGTACACCGAGCTGGCGGCGCGCGTGCGGCAGGCGTTCGCGGCCGAGTACACGACCGACGGCGGCCGGGTACTGAGCGACGCGGCAACGATCTACGCGCTCGCGCTGCAGTGGGCGTTGCTGCCGAACGAGTCGCAGCGCAAGCGCGCCGGCGACCGGCTCGCGGACCTGGTGCGCACGTCGGGGTTCCGGATCAGTACCGGATTCGTCGGTACGCCGTTGGTGACCGACGCACTGGCCGATACCGGACATCCTGACCTCGCGTACCGGCTTCTGCTACAGACAGGCTGCCCCTCTTGGCTGTACGCAGTGACGATGGGAGCCACGACGGTCTGGGAGCGCTGGGACAGCATGTTGCCCGACGGCAGCATCAACCCCGGTCAGATGACCTCGTTCAACCACTACGCCCTCGGCGCGGTCGCGGACTGGATGCACCGCCGGGTCGCGGGCCTCGCGGCGGCGGAGCCGGGGTACCGGACGATCGACGTGCGGCCGTTGTACACCGAGCAACTGACCTCGGCGTCCGCGAAGCACCTCACGCCCTACGGCGAAGCATCCGTGGAGTGGGAGCGCTCCGCGGGGCAGATCGAGCTGATCGTCACCGTGCCAGTGGGTGCGCGCGCACAGGTCGAGGTACCGGGCGCGGATGAGCCGGTGGAGGTTGGTCACGGTACGCACACCTGGACCGGCGCCGACCCGTACGCCCAGCCGACCGCACTACCGGCCGACGCCACTGTCCGCCAGCTCATGGACCACGAATCGACCTGGACCGCACTGGCCGCGGCAGCCGCCGAGAGCGGGTTCGTCACCGACGACGCGGACCTCGCCGGCCGGCTCGAGCGCTACCTGGACCAGCCGGCCACCGGTCTGATCGAGGCGGCCGCCACCACCAACCCGGAGACCGTGCAGACCGCACTCGGCGCCCTGCTCAACCACTGATCCCACTCACCCCGACCCCGCCCCGCTGCCGTTGCCGAACATCCCCTTGGAGGTCACGATGCGGTTCCGCCCACGAGCCAGCGGACTATCCCTGCTGGCCGTCTGTTCTCTCACCCTCGCCGCGTGCAGCGCGGGCAGTCTCGGTTCCAGCTCCGACTCGGGCAATGGCTCGGTGGAGATCACCTACCTGATCGGCAACCAGGATCAGGACATGAAGGAAGCCCAGCAACTGGTCAAGGACTTCACCGCGAAGAACGCCGGGATCTCGATCAAGATCGAGACCCGGCCGGCCGGTACCGAGGGCGACAACATCGTCAAGACCCGGCTGTCCACCGGCGACATGCCGGAGGTGTTCAACTACAACACCGGGTCGCTGTTCCAGGCGATCGCGCCGCAGAAGAACCTGGTCTCGCTGAGCGACCAGCCGTACGTCGGTGATCTGGACGACAACTTCAAGAACACCGTCACCGCCGACGGCCAGGTGTACGGCGTGCCGGTCGGCGGGTTCATGGGCGGCGCGGTGCTCTACAACATCCCGGTCTACAAGAAGCTCGGGCTGACCCCGCCGAAGACGTGGGCCGAGTTCATGGCGAACAGTGCCAAGATCAAGGCGGCCGGCGGCGGGGTCGCGCCGGTGATCCAGACGTACGGCGAGACCTGGACCGCGCAGTTGTTCGTCCTCGGCGACTTCCACAACGTCGCGGCGGCCGAGCCGGACTTCGCCGACAAGTACACCAAGAACCAAGCCAAGTACGCGACCTCGCCGGCCGCACTGAAGGGCTTCGAGCACACCGAGGCCGTGCACGACGCCGGCCTGCAGAACAAGGACTTCGCCTCGGCCAAGTTGCCGGACGGCCTGAAGATGCTCGCCACCGGTACCGGCGCGCAGTACCCGATCCTGTCCGGTGTGGTCGCGAACATGATCGCCACCTACCCGGATGCGGCCAAGAACGTCGGGTTGTTCGCGTTGCCTGGTGACGACGCGAACAAGAACGGCCTGACGGTGTGGACGCCGGGCGCGAACTACATC
This sequence comes from Kribbella hippodromi, assembly GCF_039531045.1. Taxonomy (NCBI): domain Bacteria; kingdom Bacillati; phylum Actinomycetota; class Actinomycetes; order Propionibacteriales; family Kribbellaceae; genus Kribbella; species Kribbella hippodromi. The sequence goes on from NZ_BAAAPH010000006.1 coordinate 265,700, forward strand.
CCGAAGACAGCGACCGGCGCGAAGCTGGACGCGGCCAAGAAGTTCCTCGCGTTCATCGCCAGCCCGGACGGTTGCAAGTCGCAGAACACAGCCGGGGCGCCGACCGGTCCGTACGCGGTCAAGGGCTGCACTTTGCCGGCCGATGTGCCGCAGGCGATCAAGGACATGCAGCCGTACCTGGACAAGCCGGACGGATCGAGTCTGGCGCTGGAGTTCGTGTCCCCGGTCAAGGGCCCGTCGCTGTCGCAGATCACGGTCGAGGTCGGCTCCGGCATCCGGAAGGCGAAGGACGGCGCCGCCCGGTACGACGAGGACGTGAAGAAGCAGGCACAGCAGCTCGGGCTGGCGGGCTGGTGATCCGGTGGCCATCACCTCGGTGAAACCCCAGCAGCGAAGCAAGGCCGCCCCGGTCACTTCCAGCGCCGGGAGCAAGGTCTACCGCCCGTACTCGACCTGGTTCTTCCTGCCGTCGGCGATCATCTACGGCGTCCTGTTCCTGATCCCGACGTTCGCCTCGCTGTACTTCAGCCTGACCCGGTGGAGCCTGTTCGACTCGAAGTTCGTCGGACTGGACAACTTCAAGCTGTTCTTCCAGGAACCCGCGCTGATCAAGGGCTTCACCAACACCCTGATCTACGCGGTCGTCACGTCCGGGTCCAAGGTCGTCCTCGGGTTGCTGCTCGCGGTCCTGCTCACCTCGCAGATCGTTGCCCGCGGCTACCTTCGGTCGGTGGTGTTCTTCCCGGTGCTGGTCTCCACGATCGGCGTCGGGCTCACCTTCACCGTGCTGATGAACCCCGAACGCGGCCTGATCAACGGCGCGCTCAGCGTGATCGGGATCAACGGGCCCGGCTGGCTGACCGATCCGAAGTGGGCGCTGCTCTCGGTGGCCGCGGTCGACGTCTGGAAGGGCGTCGGCCTGGCCACCCTGATCTACATCGCCGGCATCGTGTCGATCCCACGCGAGTACCTGGAGGCGGCCCGGGTGGACGGCGCGGGATCGTGGGAGACGTTCCGCCGGATCGTCCTGCCGCTGTCCCGCCCGGCCACCGTCACGGTCATCATCCTGTCGCTGATCGGCGGGCTCCGGTCCTTCGACCTGATCTGGGCGATGACGCAGGGCGGTCCGGGATTCACCTCCGACGTGATCGCCTCGGTGATCTACAAGCAGTACCAGGCCGGCTTCTACGGACTGTCGACGGCCGGCAACGTGGTGCTGTTCATCACCGTCACCGTGATCATCCTGCCGCTGTCGTGGTTCCTGAACCGGAAGGAGGTGGACCTGTGAGTACCGCCGAACTCGTCAACCACCGCCCGGCCCGGAAGTGGGCGCTCAGCGCGGTCGCGATCCTGGCCTCGGTCGTGGTGTTCATCATCCCGTTCGCGTTCATCGTGCTGACCGCGGTGAAGGACCGGCAGCAGTCCGCGGACCTGAACTTCGCCTGGCCGCACCAGTTCCGGCTGGTGCAGAACTTCGTCGAAGTGGTGAAGGCCCGCGACTACATGCTGGTGATCGCGTTCATCAACAGCACCGTCCTGACCGTGGTCAGCGTGGCCGGCATGGTGATCCTGGCCGCGATGGCCGGCTTCGTCCTGCAACGCCGCAAGAGCCGGTGGAACGGGCTGATCAACTTCCTGGTGCTGTCCGGGCTGATCATCCCGCCGGCCGTCGTACCGACCATCTGGGTCCTGCAGAAACTCGGCCTGTTCAAAACCCTGCCCGGCCTGATGCTGATCGAAATCGCCTTCGGATTGTCCTTTTGCATCCTGCTCTTCCGGGCATTCGTGGCGACCATTCCACGGGAACTCGACGAGGCGGCGATCATCGACGGCGCCGGGTCGCTCGGGCTGTTCTTCCGGGTGATCTTCCCACTGCTCAGATCGGTGATCGTGACGGTCATCGTGGTGCAGTCGGTCGCCGTCTTCAACGACTTCACCAATCCGCTGTACTTCCTGCCCGGCGATCAGAACGCGACCGTGCAGCTGACCTTGTACAACTTCAACAGTCAGTTCTCGACGCAGTACAACCTGCTGTTCATGAACATCCTGCTGATCACGATTCCGCCGCTGATCATGTTCCTGTTCTTCAACCGGCAGATCGTGGCCGGGATGACGTCGGGCGCGATCAAGGGCTGAACCATTCGGCCTGAATCGAAGGCGTACCGGGGCCGGGGGTACGGCTGGGACAGTGCTCGAATGCGACGCTTCCTGGCCGGGCTGCTCGTATTGCCCGCACTCTTCCTGTCCCTGTCCCCGTCTCCCTCCTCCGCCCAGACGACTGCCGCTCGGACGACAACTGCCGCGACGGCCGCGACGAAGATCATGCCGCTGGGCTCGTCCACCACCGCCGGCAGCATCCCCGGCGGGTACCGCACCGACCTGTACTGGATGCTCAACTCCGAAGGACACCCCGTCGACTTCGTCGGCTCGGTCACCGACAGCACGCCCGCCAACCTGCCGGACCGGGACCACGAAGGCCACGGCGGCTGGGTAATCGACCAGATGACCGCGATCGCCGCGGACCGCATGCAGACGTACCAGCCTGACATCGTGCTGCTGCACGCCGGCGCGAACGACGTCCTCGGAAACGTCAACCTGGCGACCGCGCCGGCCCGGCTGGAGACCCTGATCCGGACCATGCTCACCGCCCGCCCGGGCCTGGCCGTGTACGTGGCGACCGTCGGGCCGATGGGTGACGCCGCGACCAATGCCCGCGCCGCGACATTCAACAACCAGATCCCGTTCGTGGTCGCGAAGCTCGCGGCCGAGGGTGCGAAGGTACGGTTCGTCGACACGCGCAGTGCGCTCCCGGCGAGCGACATCGCGGCCGACGGCATTCACCTGACGCACAGCGGCAACACGAAGCTGGCCGCCCAGTGGTACGCGGCACTGGAAGGGTCGCCGATCGCGCGGACCGAGGCCGAGACCGCGGTGTTCACCGGCAAGGCGCACAGCGCGACGTCCCAGCTAGCCTCCAGCAACGGGAAGGCCGGGTGGCTCGACGACCTGTCCAGCTCCGCGACAATCACGGTGAACGCGCCGTACGCGGGCACCTTCCGCGTGTTCATCCGCAGCGGCAACGGCTCCGGTACGACGTGCTCGCACACCTTGAACATCAACGGCGGCGCCGCGCGCGTGATCGAGTACCCGTCCTACGGCTGGGAAGCGTGGACGCAGCAGGCGATCGACGTTGCGCTGAACGCGGGCGCCAACACGTTCAAGTTCACGTACCGGACGTGCTTCGCCGAAATCGACTCCCTCGACCTCACCGTCCCGGGAACGAGCTGGCCCGCCTGATCACACCCGGCTTGTCACTCTGGTTTGCGGACGATCAGCGCCGCCTGCCCGGCGTCCTTCTCGGCGGGCAGTGCGGCGCGGGTCAGTGTCGCGACCTCGACGAACCCCGCATCGGCCAGCAACCCGGCGACGTCGCCGACCGCGAAACTGTAAACCTCAAGGTCAAGGTCATGCCCGTACCCCTGACTGAGATGCCGGCTGCCGCCACCGACCTTGAAGCCGTGCACCAGCAGACCGCCCGGCCGGACCACCCGGAACAACTCGGCGAACACCGCCGGCAACTCCTCGCCCGGAGTGTGAACGAGCGAGTACCAAGCGAGCGCCCCGGCAAGCTCGCAGTCCTTCAGGTCGAGCTCGAACAAGGACCCGACCTCGAACCGCAGCTCCGGGTACTCCCGCCGGGCCACCTCGATCATGCCCGGCGTCAGGTCGATCCCGAACACGTCCAGCCCACGCCCGGCCAGGTACGACGTGATCCGGCCGGTCCCACAACCAAGATCACCCACCGGACCGTCCTCAACGAGCGCGGCAAAGTAGTCGAGCGCGCCCTGCTCGAACGGATCCTGCCGGTGATAGTCCTTGAGAAACGCGTGGTAGCCGTCGGCAGCGGTGTTGTACGAACCTTGGATGTCGTTCACGCCAGGACTCTAGGCAGCCCCGCCGACAGTTTCTCGAAGTCCGCCGGCGAGTTGTACGCATGCGCCGACAGCCGCACGAAACCACGGTCCTCGAAGCCGGTCAGCGTGATCTCGGCCTTCAGTTCACGCGACACCCGGACCTTCAGCGCCTCGCCACCGGACAGATCGACCGAGGACGGCAGCTCGACCAGGCGCATCGTCGCGGGCGCCTGCCCGACGTCGGCGATCCCGGTGCCGAGCGCCTTGGCCAGGAGGCGTGACCCCTCTTCGACCAGTGCGGTCAGCTGCGGACGGCGGGTCGGCCAGTCCAGGTCGGACAGTACGCGGAGCGACTCGGGCGCGGCGATCCACGGCACGTAGTCGTACGTCCCCTGCATGTCGAAGCGCTCCGGCAGCCGCTCGTCGTACTCCGACCAGGACACGATCAGCGGCATCGACGCCGTACGCCACCGCTCCGCCACCACGAGGCCGGCGGTCGCTCTTGGCGCGGCCGGCCACTTGTGGAAGTTGCCGGTCCAGAAGTCGGCGCCCGCGGCCGCCGGGGCGTCGATCAGCGCCGGGGCATGCGCGCCGTCGACCACAACCGGTACATCCCGCGCGTGCGCCGCCGCGACCAGCGCCTCGATCGGGAAGATCTTCGCCGTGCCTGAGGTGATCTGGTCGACGATCAGCATCGCCGCGCCGTCCAGCCGGTCGGCGATCAGCGACACGACCGTCTCGTCGTCGGCCTCCAGCGGTACGCCGACGATGTCCACCTCGGCGCCATGCGCCTTCGCGTAGCGCTCGGCCGCGTAGCGCACCGCGCCGTACGCGTGGTCGGTCAGGACGATCTTGCTGCCGGGCGGGATCGGCAGGGTGGCGAGCGCGACCGTCACGCCGGCGCTCGCGTTCGGGACCAGGGCGAAGCCGGCCGGGTCGGCCCGCAGGTACGATGCGAGCGCGTGGCGGCTGGCGGCCAGCCGGTCGGCGACGGTCCGGAACCACACCATCGGGTTCGCGTCCATCTCCCTCCGGAGGCCGGCCATCACCTCCTGGGTCCGGCGCGGCACGGCACCGTACGAACCATGGTTCAGGTGCAGGACGCCGGGGTCGAGGGTCCACAGGTCGGGGCGGGGGCTGAGTACCGTCACCACCCAAACGGTACATACTTCCACTCGTGTACCCCTACCTCGACCACGACGGCCCGATCGCCATGGCGCACCGAGGCGGCGCGGACCACCCGGAACTGCTCGGCTACGAGAACTCGCTGCGCGCGTTCCAGCACGCCGTCGACCTGGGGTACCGGTACCTGGAAACCGACCTGCACGCGACCTGCGACGGGGTGGTGATCGCGTTCCACGACCACAAGCTGGACCGGGTCACCGACCGGACCGGCGTGGTCGCCGAACTGCCCTGGTCGGAGGTCTCCAAGGCGCGGATCAACGGCCACGAGCCGATCCCCCGGCTGGACGAACTCCTCGAGCACTTCCCGGACGTCCGGTTCAACCTCGACGTGAAGGCAGCCGGCGGGCTGGAGCCGTCCGCGCGGGTGCTGCGGAGCACGAACGCGATCGACCGGGTGTGCGTCTCCTCGTTCTCGCAGGCCCGGGTGAACCGGATGCGGAAGCTGCTCGGGCCGAAGTTGTGCACCGGGTACGGGGAGTACGAGATCGCGCTGATCCGCTTCCTGCCCTTCGGGGTGCCGGCCGCCGGTGCGTGCCTGCAGATCCCGGAGCGGTACGGATCGCTGAAGGTACTGACTCCGGGACTGATCGAGCGGGCGCATGCCCGCGGCAAGCAGATCCACGTCTGGACGGTCGACGATCCGGACGAGATCGGCCGGATGCTCGACGCCGGGGTCGACGGGATCATCACCGACCGGACCGACATCCTCCGTGACGTGCTGATCCAGCGTGGTGAGTGGCACTGAAGTGTTATCCCGGGGTACGACGCATCGTCCCCCGAACCTGACACACTTCCGCGCATGGGACTTCTCTCCGCCCCGGACGGTGTGGACAAGCGCGAGTACTGGGGGTTCAGCCTCTTCGACTGGGCGAACTCGGGCTATGTCACCACGGTCGGCACGGTGCTGTTCGCTCCGTACCTGACCTCGGTCGCCGAGACCGCCGCCTGTGGGTACGCGGGCACCACCGACCGGCCGTGCACCACCAACCTGCACGTTCTCGGGCTGGCGATCTCGCCCGGCTCGCTGGCGTTCTACGTGGTCACGGTCGCGACGCTCTTCTCGGCGCTGTTCCTGCCGGTGGTCGGAGCGATCGCGGACCGGATGGCCCGCAAGAAGCTGCTGATGTGCGGCCTCGCCTGGGTCGGGGCGCTGGCCGCGTGCTGCATGGTGTTCGTCGGCGGCGGGCGGTGGGCGCTCGGCGCGTTACTGCTCTTCATCGGCAACCTGTGTCTCGGCGCGGCGCTCGTGGTGTACGACTCGATCCTGATCGACATCGCTCCCCCGGATCAGCGCGACGCGGTCTCGTCGCGGGCCTGGGCCTTCGGGTACGCGGGCGGGTTCATCCTGCTGGCGATCAACCTCGCCGTGGTGACCGCGCACGACGCGCTCGGGATGAGCCAGGGCACGGCCGTGCGGCTCAGTCTGCTCAGCGCCGGCATTTGGTGGGGGCTCTTCACGATCATCCCGTTCGTGCGGCTGCGGGACCGGCCACCGGTCAGCGTCGAGCCGGTGCGGAGCCGGGGACTCGTACGGCAGAGTTTCGGGCAATTGGCGGCGACGCTGAAGCACATTCGTACGTACCCGATGACGCTGCTGTTCTTGGTTGCGTATCTGTTCTTCAACGACGGTATTCAGACCGTGATCTCGGTTTCGTCGACGTACGGCGAGAAGCAGCTCGGATTCCAGACCCAGGTCCTGATCGCGACGATTCTGATGGTGCAGTTCGTCGCGTTCTTCGGCGCGATCGTGTTCGGGCGGGTCGCCCAGCGGTACGGTGCGCATCGGACCATTACCGGCGGCCTGGTGATCTGGATGCTGATCGTGATTGCCGGGTTCCTGCTGCCGGCCGGGAAGATAGGGCCGTTTCTGGCGATGGGATTCGCGATCGGCATCGTGCTCGGTGGTACGCAGGCCTTGTCCCGGTCGGCGTTCAGTCAGTTGATTCCGAAAGGGCGGGAGGCGGAGTACTTCTCGCTGTACCAGGCCGGTGAGCGCGGTACATCCTGGCTCGGGACACTCGTTTTCGGCCTCGTACACCAGATCACCGGCTCGTACCGGCCCGCCATCGTCGCCTTGGGCATCTTCTTCGTGATCGGGCTTGCGTTGCTGACCCGCGTCGACATGCGCCGGGGCATCACCGACGCGGGCAACAGGCAACCGACCGTCGTCTAGCGGTAGAGCTTTCGGTACGCGCTGGGCGTCACCGAACTGACCTGGCGGAACACCTTCGAGAAGTACGACTGGTCCATGCCGACCGCGGCCGCGATCTCCTCCATCGGCCGTGCGGTCGACGCCAGCTCGCGCTGCGCCCACTCGATCTTGGCCCGCTTGATGTACTGCTTCGGCGACAACCCGAACTCGGTCCGGAAGTGCCGCAGGAACGTCGGCAGGTCGTAGCCCAGCCGCGCAGCCAGCTCCTCGACGCTCGGCAGCGTGGCGAGGTTCTCCTGGATGTACTGGACGATCTCCGACTCACTCGTCTGCTGCGGCGACAACCGCACCTCTCCCGGCGGCACGCTGTCCAGGAAGTGCGCGAACAGGGCGGTCAACGCGGACCGCAGCCGCAGCGGCGTCGCCAGGCCGGGCGGGTCGCGGTCAGCCGCACCGACCTGCTCGAACAGCGCGGCCGCCTCTTCCGGGGCCTTGCTCGGAACGATGTACGGCAACGTCAGGAGTTCGCCGATGTCCCGGTCACCGATCAGTGCGGAAAAGTGCAGCCAGTGCTTGCGGAACACGTTGTCGCTGATCGTCTCGTACGACACCGGCACGTCGGCCGGCAGGTACACGAGCTCACCGGGCTTCGGGTAGAGCTCCTGGTCCCGCACCACCAGCCGGCCTTCGCCCTCAAGGATCAGGTACAGCCTCGTGAACGGGTCCGGTTGCAGCGGCCGGGACCATTCCCGGTGCACCTTGGTGATCCTGGCGGCGACGACCAGGTCCAGCCGCAGCCGATCCAGGTACGAGCGGATCGTCTCCTGATCGGCGGCGGTCTGCTGTTCCGTACGCGCCAGTTCTGTACGCGCCCGCGTCGTCATCGTGCGTGTGGCCCGACGTCTGCCGCCGTCAGCGGGCGGAACTTCACCGCGCTGCGCGAGTACTCATCCGCACCGACGTCCGCTCGCCGCGTCCGGGGCTGCCCGTCCAGGTCAACATCGACCTCCGGGTACGTACGGGACGCCGCGTCGATCGCCGGACTACCCGGGCTGAGGCGCCGTACGCCATCCGGCCCCGCCGCGAGCTGCGGGTCGACGCGAGTGAACGAACCGCCGGGAGCGTTGCCGTCCGTGCCCTCACCCCAGTGGAGGTTGCCCGACCAGGTGATGCCGTCCTGGAACGGCATGTTCACCAACTGCCCGCTGTCCGCCATCAACAGATTGTCCGTCACCGCGCAGTCCAGCGGCGGCAGCGTGCGGTGACTTTCGCCGATGATCCCGGATTCGCAGTCCAGCACGGTGTTCAGCGCGATCCGTACCCGGTCCGGCGCGTCGTTCCCGGTCCGCGACTTCGGCGGCTCGCCCGGGTAGTGGTCCCGTACGTTGCCGCTGCCCAGAACGACCCCGGCGCCACTGAGCCGCTCGAGGTAGTTGTTCACGAGCAGATGGTCGTTGCCGTAGATCCGGATCCCGTTCTGCCCGGACAGCAGGAAGTTGCCTTCCACCCGGGTGCCGTTGCCGTGCCGGAGCACGATGCCGCCGAGGCTGTCGCGGATGGTGTTGTGCCGCAGCGTGTTCCCGGACGACTTCACCGAGATCGCCTCGGGGTCGCCGTTGCAGCGCTCGAACAGGTTCAGCTCGACCACCGCCGCGGCCGTCGACAGCGCCCGCGGGCTGACCCCGAGCCGGATCGGCTCACCACCGTTGTCTCCCGGGAACGTGTGGTCCCGGAAGTAGTTGCGGGTGATGTGTACGCCGCGCGCCATCTTGTCGCTGCCCGCGCCCTCGATGCCGAGGTAGATGCCCAATTTGGACTTGTCGTGGAACTCATTGTGATCGATGGTCGACTCGTCCGCGCGCATCATCACCCAGTGCAGGCCCTCGAGATCGGCCAGCTGGAAGTCGTTGCGGGTGAGCCGGATGCGGCGGCAGTCGGGCGGGATGTCCAACGTCGTACGCTGCCGGAACGCGAAGCCGCTGAGCGTGATGTCGGACGAGCCGGTGAGGACGAAGCTCTGCTCACCGGTCAGTACGACTCCGCCGATCGACTCGGCCTGGATCACGATCGGGCGGTCCGGTTTGCCGCGCTTGCCGGTGATCGCGAGCGGCGCCCCGGCCGGTACCTCATAGGTGCCGTTGGCAACGGTGATGACACTGCCGGGGACGGCGCGGCTGATTGCGTCCCGGAGCTCGGCCAGCGTTCTGACCGTTCCAGCCCCGGTTTTGGCGGCGGCGGGCAGTGTTGCGGTCAGTCCCACTGCCGCGGTGGCTCCGGCCAGGCCGGTGGTTGCGAGGAACGTACGACGATCCATGTCTCACCCCTTGAGTGCGCCGGAGGTCAGGCCCCGGGCGAACGAACGCTGGAAGAACAGGAACACGAGAACCGACGGAAGCAACGCGAGCAGCGACGCGGCAAGCACGACGCCCGGAGTGACCGCCTGGTCGATCCGGAGCGTCCGCAGCGCGAGCGGCAGCGTGTACGAGGACGAGTTCTGCGCCACCAGCAGCGGCAGCAGGTACTGGTCCCAGATCATGGTGAAGCCGAACACCCCGATCACGCCGAGCGCGGGCTTGCACAGCGGCAGGATGATCTGGGCGAAGATCCGCAGCTCGCCGGCGCCGTCGATCCGGGCCGCCTCCTCGAGCTCACGCGGTACGTCCTTCATGAACTCGGTCATCACCAGGATCGAGAACGCCCAGGCGCCGAGCGGCACGATCATCCCGGCCAGCGTGCCCATCAGGTTCAGATGCAGCACCGGCAGATCGGCCAGTACGAGGGTCAGCGGCAGCGCGAGGATCTCCTCCGGCAACATCATCGTGGCCAGGATCGCGACCATCACCAGCGTCATCATCGGGAAGACCTTGCGCGCCAGGGCGTACCCGGCCAGTACCGACACTGCCACCTGCAGCAGCAGACCGAAGCCGACTACGAAGAACGAGTTCAGCAAGTACCGGAGTACGCCGTGGTCGAAGGCGATCTTGAAGTTGCCGAGCGTCGGCCGGTTCGGCACCACGCTCAGCTGGGTCGGGTCCGACACATGGCTGAACGAACCGACCAGCAGCGCGAGCAGCGGGCCGGCGAAGACGATGAACAGGCCGGCGTAGATGACGAACTTCGCCACCCGAGCGCCGACCCCCTTGCTCTCGGTCAGGCCGAGCGCGGTCTCGGTCGCGGCACTCATGCGGATCTCCTTCGTCGCAACAACTGGACGCACACGGTCAGCACGAGCGTCGCGGCGAACAGCAGGACCGCTCCGGCCGAGCCGACGCCGAGGCGGCTCTGTTCCAGGCCGAGCTTGTAGATGAGCGTCATCACGACCTCGGTCGAGCCGTTCGGCCCGCCGTTGGTCAGCAGGAACACCTCGGTGAAGGTACGGAAACCACGCACCGCCGCGAGGACGAACAAGATCGCGAACACCGGCCGCAGCCCGGGCAGCGTGACATGGACGATCCGGCGCCACGTGGATGCACCGTCGACGGTCGCGGCCTCGTACAGCCCGCGGTCGATCCCGGCCAGTCCGGCGAGGAAGATCATCATGTCGTACGGGGCGCCGCGCCAGATCCCGGTCACGGCGATCGACGCCAGCGACGTGTGCGGGTCGTTGATGAACCCGGACGGGCCGAGGCCGATCAATCCGATCACCTGGTTCATCAGGCCGTCGCTCGTCGGGTGGTACATGATCCGCCAGAGCTCCGCCGTCACCGCCAGCGGCACGACGACCGGCAGGAACGCGGCCGACCGGATGAACGTCAGCTTGCGGGTCTGCCCTTCGACCAGCAGCGCCAGCCCGAAGCCGAGCACCATCGAGCCGAACGTCTGCCCGACAGCGAGTACGACGGTGTTCCAAGCGGCCGAGCGGAAGCCGTCCGACGACAGGATCTCGGCGTAGTTGGCGCCGCCGACCCAGGTGTTGCCCAGGTACGGGCGGACCTCCTGCACCGACATCGACACGGCCCGGGCCATCGGGATGAACTTGAAGTAGAGGAACAGCACCAGCGCCGGCGCGAGGAACAGCCACGGCACCCACCACTGGCCGCCCCGGCGCCGCCGGTCCCGGGCGGAGGTCTGCGCGACCGGTGCCCGGGCCGACAGTGGAGCCGCTTCACGTACACTCACGACGCGCCGATGCCCTGCTGACCGAGCGCCTCACCGAGCTTCTGGTCGAGCTTCTTCAGCTCGGCGCCGGTGTCCAGACCACAGTCCGCGATGAGCGCGTTCACGGTGTCCGCGGTGCTTTGCCGGACGACCGTCCAGTTCGGGATCGAGGGCGCGTACCGGCCGTGCTCGCGGTACGCGTCGGCGTACAGCTTCCAGCGCGGGTCGGGGCGTACCGCGGAGATGTCGACGGTCTTGTTCACCGGCAACTGCACGATGAAGGCCTTCTCGCCCTCCATCCCGAGCTTCTGGCCTTCGGCGGAGATCGCGTACGCGGCGAAGGCGTTCTGCGCGGCCTCGTTCTTCGAGCCGGCCATCAGGTACACGCTGCCGCCCTCGGCAAGCACGGTCGAATCCTTCGGGCCCTTCGGCATCGGCACGACCTCGTACTTGTCCTTGCCGAGCGAGCTGTCGAAGCGGGGCATCAAGTACGGGCCGACCACGTACATCCCGGTCTTGCCCGCCTCGAACGTCTCGTTGGTGGGTGGCGTGTCCATCGTCGCCGCGCCCGGCTGGATCACCTTCGACGTACACGCGAGGTCGCGGAACCACGTGGTGGCGGCGATCGACTCGGGCGTGCTCATCGCGGGCTTGTACTTCCCGTCCGGCTGCTTGGCGATGAAGTCACCGCCGCCGGCCCAGAGGAAGTTGGAGAAGTACCAGGAGGCGTAGCCGCGCTTGGTGGAGCCGGGGACCGCGAGCCCGTACGTGTCCGCCTTGCCGTTGCCGTCCGGGTCCTGGGTGGTGAACGCCTTGGCTAGGGCGACCAGCTGGTCCCAGCTCGCCGGCACGGGCAGGCCGGTCTTGGCGCGCCAATCCTTGCGGATCAGCAGTGCCGAGGCTTGGGCGGAGTACGGCACGCCGTATGTCTTGCCGTCCGCGGCACGAGCGGCCTCGATGGCCGGGGCCAGCAGCTGGTCACTGCCCTTGATCGAACCCAGGTCGACCTCACGGACGATGCCCTGCCCGACCATCGTGCCCAGCTGGGACGAGTCGTTCATGACGATATCCGGCAGATCCTTCTGCGCCGCCCGCTGCGACAGCTTGGTCTCGAAGTCGTCGAAGATCGCCGTCACCTCGACCTTCTGCCCCGACGCCGCCTCGAACGCCGCCGCCAGCTTCTTCATCCCCTTCTCCCCGTCCCCACCCGGCGTGGTCCGCGCCCACAACTCGAGCGGAGCCGACGGATCCTGCGCGGCCTTACCCCCGCCGCCACCACACCCGGCCACCACCAGCGCCACCCCCAGCCCCACCGCAACCACCCGCAGCGCCCGACTCCCAGACCGACTCATCCCGAACTTCCCGTCTACGAATAGCCCAATTTGTACTTTTTGGGCGTCATTTCGTCGGAAGATAGCGCTTTCCAAGCCAACCCGTCAATGAGTCATCCGATCTCTCCCCCACCCGCGCGCCCCCCGCACACCGATGGATATCCACTGCTCTTGTGGGTTCTCCACCGGTATACGAGTGGAGAACCCAAAAGGCGGGTGGATATCCACCCGCGTGCGGGTGGTCAGTGTGGGAGGACTGAGGTGATGAAGGCGTGGACCTCGGCGGGGGTTGGGCGGGGGCCGGTTCGGTCGGCGTAGAGGAGGTGGGCGGAGCCGATCAGGGTCAGGCCTAGGGTGTTCAGGTCGGCGCCGGGTGGGATGCGGCCGTACTCCTGTTCGGCGGTCAGGTAGTCGAGCACTGCTTGGCCGGCTTCGGTGAGGATCGGTACGCCGGTGGGCACCTCCGCGCGCAACCTCGCCCGGAGGCTGTCGCGCGAGATGGTCAGACTGACGATCGCCACCGCGACCGAGCCGAACAGATCTGTGAGCATCGCGGTCAGATTGTCGGCGATTGTCCCCTGGCCGGCGGATTTGAGCAGCACTTCGGCCTGGTCGTCGAGCCGGCGGATGCGATCCAGTACGAGCTCGGTGAGGAATCCGTCGAAGTCAGTGAAGTACTTGTGCAGCACGCCCTTCGCGCACCCGGCTTCGGTGGTCACCGCCCGGCTGGTCAGCCCGCCCGGCCCCTCCCGCAACAGCACCCGCTCAGCGGCCGCCTCTCCCCTGGGCGCGTACGAGACTTTCCTCGACCGAGCCGCCGAAGGCCTGACCGCCACCGGCGCATTCACCGACCTCGATCGACCAGCTTTCCCGTGGTCGCGTACCTACACCCGCGACGAATGGCTCGACCAGCTACGCACCAGCGGCCTCGCCAAACCCCTCGCCGACGCCGGCAAACTCGACACCATCCTCACCCGCACCGCCACCGCGATCGACGCCGCCGGCGGCACCTTCACGCTGAACTCGACCGCCGTCGCCCTCACCGCCACCCGTCGCTGACCGCTGACTATTGACTGCTGACGCACGACGGACTGGCGGGTTGTTTCACCGCTGGCGTGTTGTAGTGCGCCAGCCGCGAAACAACCCGCCAGGCGGACCGCTATCGCGGGGATGGGGTGCCGCGGAAGGTGCCTTGGCGGATGGTGGTGGCGGTCAGGGTGCCGTTGGCGGATTGGCCGGTGACGACGACCTGTTCGCCGGACTTGAGGTCGGCGGCGGTGCCCTTGGTGGTGATCTCGTACGTGGTGGCGCCGGTCAGCTTGACGGTGACGTTCCCGGACTGCGTCTTCACAACCAACTCGGAGGCGCTTGCGGAGACAACTGTGCCGACGGTGCCCTGACCGCCGGGGAACTGCCGCTCACCTTGAGCATTCGGAGCACCGTTGTACCCGCGGAAGCCGTACCCGCCGGCCCCACCACGCGTACCGGCCTGAGGCTGGTTGGAGGTGCTGTCCGAGGCGAAAGCCGAGTGCAGACCGGCGCCGCCCGCCAAACCGACGGCCAGCACCACGATCCCGGCCAGGATTGCCGTCGCCAGCGGCAAATTCAGGGTCTTCTTCGGCTTCAGCGCAGCCTCGACCTCCTCGTCGGAGCCGATCTGGGCGAACTCGTCCGGCGTCTGGTTACTCATCAAAGGACCCCTACTCGTGTCGTAGTGCGTCGATGGGACGGAGGCCGGCGGCTCGGTGGGCCGGCATGCTGCCGAAGAACAGGCCGACGGCCGCGGACACGCCGAGCGCGAGTCCGATCGACGACGGCACCAGCACCGGCTGCACGCCGGCCAACTGGAAGCGGGTGACGATCAGCGCCACTCCGACCCCGACTCCCCCGCCGATCAGGCTGAGCAGCGTCGCCTCGATCAGGAACTGGCCGAGGATCGTCCGCCGCCGCGCGCCGAGCGCTTTGCGGATACCGATCTCGCGGGTCCGTTCGGTGACCGTGACCAGCATGATGTTGGTGACGCCGATCCCGCCGACGACCAGGCTGATCGCGGCGACGGTGGCCAGCAGCGCGGTGAAGGTCGCGGCGGTGTCCTGGCTGGTTTGCAGGATCTGCGCCGAGTTGGTGATCCGGAACGGCGAGGTCTCCGTCGCCGGCACCTGATGCCGCGCCGTCAGCAGCTGAGTGACCTCAGCCTGCGCAGTGTCGACCCGGTCCGTGGCCGCGGCCTGTACGACGATCTGGCTCAACGCCCCGTACCCGGCCTGCGTCGCGCGGAGCGTGGTGATCGGAACAATCGCGGTCGCATTCGGATCGTTGAAGCCGGTGCTGTCCTTGCTCGCAAGTACGCCGAGGACCGTGAAGTCGACTGCGCCGAGCTTGATCGTCCGGCCGACCGCGGACGCCGGCCGGGTGAACAGTTCGGTCGCAGCGGTCTGGCCCAGGAGGATCACCCGCCGCGACGCGTCGACGTCCGCCTGGGTGAACGATTGCCCGATCTGTACGGGCGTGTTCGTCGCCGGAAGGTACTCCGGGGTCGTACCGATCACCTGGTTCACGGTGTAGCTGGTGTCACCGTTGGTGGCCGTACCGGAACTGGTCATCACCGGCGCGACCGACGCCACGTCCGGTGCGAGCCGTTTGTCCGCGAGGGCGGCCGCGTCGTCGAGCGTCAGGCTGTACTGCTGGTTGGCCGGCCCGGCTTGTCCACGGACGAATCCACCACCGCCGCCGGTCGTGGAGACGGTCAGCAAGTTCGTACCCATCGCCTCCAGCCGCGACTGCACCGCCTTGCCCGAACCGTTGCCGACCGCAACCAGCACGATGACCGCGCCGACACCGATCGAGACGCCGAGGACGGTCAGCAAGGAGCGCAGCTTGTTCGCGGTCAGCCCGCGCAGCGCGGCGCCCATCAGGTCGCGTGGCGACATCAGCGGGTCACCTCGTCGGCCACGATCCGGCCGTCGGACACCTGTACGAGCCGCCGCGCCCGCGCCGCCACCTCATGCTCGTGCGTGATCACCACGATCGTCCGGCCGTCCGCGTGCAGGTCGTCGAACATGGCGAGTACTTCTTCGGTCGAGTGCGCGTCCAGGTTGCCGGTCGGTTCGTCGGCGAGCAGGATCCGCGGGCCAGTCGCCAGCGCGCGGGCGATCGCGACGCGCTGCTGCTGGCCGCCGGACAGTTCGTTCGGCCGGTGCCCGGTACGGTCCGCGAGGCCGACCAGCTCCAGTGCCCGCCCCGCGCGCCGGCGTCGCTCGGCCCGGCGCAGGTGCGCGTACGTGAGTGGCAACTCGACGTTGGCGAGCGCGGTGGTCCGCGGGATCAGGTTGAACGACTGGAAGATGAAGCCGATCTTCCGGCCGCGCACGAGTGCCTGCTGGTCCTCGCTCAGCCGCGCGACGTTGCTGCGATCCAGCCAGTACTCCCCGCGCGACGGCACGTCCAGGCAGCCGAGGATGTTCATCAAAGTGGATTTGCCGGACCCGGACGATCCCATCACCGCCACGTACTCACCGGCCTGGACCTGCAGCGACACGCCCCGAAGCGCATGCACGGCCGTCTCGCCGCTGCCGTACGTCTTGGTGACCTCCCGGATGTCGATCAGGGCATCAGCGGCCACGGAAACCACCCGCGCCACCATTCCCAGCGCCCCCGAGACCACCGGCCGGGAACTGACCGCCGCCCTGCTGACCCGTCCGCCCCTGACCTGACTGTCCTGCCTGCGAGCCGCCTATCGCGCCCTGCAGCAGCTCGATCTGGTCGCCTTCGTTCAGCCCGGACATGACCTGGGTGAAGCTGTCGCCGCGGACCCCGACCTTGATCTCGCGCGTGCCGCCGCCGTTCGCCATGGTCACCGTGTACGTCGACCCGCTGGTGCTGATCGCCGTACTCGGGACGTACAACGCGTTCGCCGCCTTCGCTGTCTGCACCGTGACATTGGCCGTCTGCCCCATCCGCGCGTTTGCCGGCAGCTTCGCGAGGCTGAACGTGGCCGAGTACGAGACGACTCCGTTCGTCGTGGTCGGAGTCGGCGAGACCGATGCCAGCGAGGCGGTGAACGTCGTACCCGGCTCGGCGTTCAAGCTCACGGTCGCGGACTGGCCGGCCTTGATCTTGATCGCGTCCGCCTCCGCGAAGGCGGCGACCACCTGCAACGTCTTCAGGTCGGCGATGTCGGCAAAGCCGGTACTCGTGGAGGCTGAACCTTGACTTGAGGTCGAGCCTTGCCCGCTGCTCCCAGTACTTGAACTGGACCCACTGCCCGAGCTGGACGCACCAGAGCTCGACCCGCCGGAGACCGAGCCGACCGACCCGTTGATCGCCGTGATGGTCCCGGCGATCGGCGCCTTCAGCGTGGTCGCGTCCACCGCCGCCTGCGCGGCCTCGACGTTCTGGTCGGCCTGCTCCTTGTCCGCCTTCGCCTTGGCCAGACTCGCCTCCGCGTTGCTGACGGCAACTTGCGGGCTCTGACTCTGCCCTTGACCTTGAGACTGGCTCTGCTGACTACCCCCGGAGGTAGGTGTCGGTGAAGGTGAGGCCGAGGCTTCCTCGGCCGCGTCGAGCGCGTCCTGGGCGTCGCCCAGCGTCTCCTCGGCCGCGGTGACCGAGTTCACCGCCGCGATCTGGTTCTGCTGCGCGATCCGGAGTTGCCGCTCCGCCGCCGACGGGTCGATCTTCGCGATCGCAGCGCCCTTGGCCACCACCTGCCCGACCTTGACCAGCACCTGCGTGACCGTGCCCGACGTCTCGAACTGCGGCGACGCGGTCTGCGAGCTCTGCAGCGTGCCGCTGGAGCTGACGCTCGCGATGACCTCGCCGCGAGCCACCGCGACCGACGGCCGGGTCGCGCCGGCGGCCGGCGGGTCCTTCTTGAAGAACAGGAAGTACGCGGTGAGAGCGATGACCGCGACCATGGCCACCAGGGCCACGTTCACGAAGCTGAGGCCACGGAGCTTGTGGCGGGGTAGCACCATGGTCGGTGACGTTAAGCACGTTTGCTGAGGAAGAGATCCGCGCTTCCTGGCAACTGTCTGTGAACCGGATGCCGCTTCGGGACGTCGTACGACGGGCGCACGAGGGCGCCTCGCGACACACCGTAATTTGTGAACAAGTGATGACAGCCGGTGACGACGGTGTTGTCAGGTGCGTACATATGGCTCGGACATGCCAAAATGGGAATGATCCGGGCCGGCCGACCGTTGGCACGGATGACGATCTCGGAGGTTTGACATGTCTAATCGCGTACTGCGTGGTTCGGGGCTGGGTGGGGTCAGCTTCGAGGATGACCGCGGTGTCGAGTTCGCCCCGCGCCAGATGATCACGTACGACTGCCCCCGGGGGCACGTGGTCGAGGTGACGATGGCGCACGACGCCGAGGTGCCCGCGGTCTGGGAGTGCCCGCACTGCGGCAGCGAAGCCGCCCGGTCCACCGGCGAGAAGCCGGAGCCGAAGCAGGAGAAGCCGGCCCGTACGCACTGGGACATGCTGCGCGAGCGCCGGAGCATCTCGGAGCTGGAGGAGCTGCTGGCCGAGCGGGTCGAGTTGCTCCGCAAGGGCGAGATCGGCCCCGCACACCTGCACCGGACCAAGCGCACGGCCTGATCCGTACTCGAAGCCCTCACCGCAATGGCGCGGTGAGGGCTTCTTGTTGTCCCGAAACCCCGAGCGGCCTGAGAGGTTCAGCGCAGTGATCACCATCCCCATCAGCACCGATCTGCTCCGCGGCGCCCTCGATCTCGAGCCGACCGCGCGCGGCGTCCTCCCCCATCGCCTCCCAGCCTGGGCGCGGGCGCAGTACGACGACGGGCAGATGTCGTTGGTCGAGTCACAGCCGTCCGGAGTGCGGCTCGTGTTCAGGACTCAGGCGACCGTGATCGAGCTGGACACCCTGCCGACGAAACGTGACTACATCGGCGCCCCGGCGCGTACGGACGGTGTGTACGACCTCCTTGTCGACGGGCAGCTGACCGCGCAGGCGAGCGCGCCGGGCGGTGACGTGATCACGATCGACCTGGTCACCGGCACCACCGAGACCCGCCCAGGCGAACCGTCGACGTTGCGCTTCGAGGGCCTGGCCGACGCGCCGAAGACCGTCGAGATCTGGCTACCGCATGACGAGACCGCCGAGCTGGTCGCGCTTCGTGCCGACGCGCCGGCCGAGCCGGTTCCGACCTCGCGGCGTACCTGGCTGCATCACGGCAGCTCGATCAGTCACGGTTCGAACGCACAGCACCCGACCGGTACGTGGCCTGCTCTCGTCGCCGCGCGCGCCGGTGTCGAGCTGATCAACCTCGGCCTCGGCGGCAGCGCGTTCCTGCAGCCGTTCATCGCCCGGACGATCCGCGACACGCCCGCCGATCTGATCAGCGTCAAACTCGGCATCAACATCGTCAATACCGACAGCCTCCGGCTGCGCTCGTTCACGCCGGCGCTGCACGGCTTCCTGGACACGATCCGCGACGGCCATCCGGACACGCCGCTGCTGGTCGTCTCCCCCATCCTCTGCCCGATCCACGAGGACACGCCCGGCCCGACCGGCTGGGATCTGTCCGCCCTCGCCGCCGGGCAGCTCCGCTTCACCGCCACCGGCAACCCCGAGGAAGTACCGGCCGGCAAGCTCACGCTGACGGTGATCCGCGACGAGCTGGCTCGGGTGGTCGCACAACGCGCCAAGACCGATCCGCGGCTGCATTACCTGGACGGCCGCACCCTGTACGGCACCGCCGACAACGCCGCCAACCCGCTCCCCGACGACCTGCACCCCGACTCCCTCACCCATCAGCTGATGGCCGATCGCTTCGTCCAGCACGCCTTCGCCGGGCCGTTCCCGGGATAGGCCGGTGTGTCCCAGGGCCTTCCGCCGGGTACCGCGAGAGAGGACACCGAAGGAAGGCTGAGCGGATGCGCGGCGGCATGCTCGGGTATCAACGCAAGGACGAGGACTCCGGCGAGCGACTCGACCGGCATTGGAACGAGCTGCTCCAGGAACTACGGCTCGTTCAGACCGGTACGCAGATCCTGTTCGCGTTCCTGCTCGGGATCGCGTTCCAGAACCGCTTCGACACCACCGACGACTTCACCCACGTCGTGTACGCGTGCACGCTGGTCGCCGCCGCGCTGGCCGTCGCGCTCTTCCTCGCACCGGTCGCGTTCCACCGGGTGCTCTACCGGCAAGGACTGCGTGACCGGCTCGTCGTGATCACCGACCGGCTCGCGCGCGCCGGGATGGCGTTCCTGGTCGTCGCGATCTGCGGTGGCGTACTGATCGCGCTGGACGTCGCGTTGCCACGGACCGTTTCGGTCGTGATCGTGGCCGGCGTACTGCTCTGGTTCGTCGTCTTCTGGGTACTGATCCCAGCCTGGGTGCGGCGGAACCGGAAACAAGCGGACTGAGCGACGATTCGGACGATTACGGCCGGGTACCCAAGTGGTGTCCCGGTAGTGGTACAACCACGTGCCGCGCTTGACCGGGCTGCGACAGGCAGGACAACCCGCAATGACCACGAGTAGTCCGGTCCGCGTTTCCCGTACGCGAGCAACCCATGCCGCACAGTCCGCCCAGCTGGAGACTCTGCTCCGCCGGGCCCACGCCGCCCGCGGACGGCGGCGCGAAGCACTTCTCGACGAGGCGATTGTCGCGGGCGTACCGCTCGCCCGGACGCTGGCCCGCCGGTACCGGGGACGCGGCGTCGACACCGAGGACCTGGAGCAGATCGCCTTCGAGCACCTGGTCCGGGCCGTACGCAACTATCAGCCGAGCGATGACTCCGACTTCCGCTCGTATGCCGTGCCGACGATCCGGGGCGGCATCCGGCACCACTTCCGGGACAACGCCTGGGCGATCAAGCTGCCGCGCCGGCTGCAGGAGATCCAGTCCCGGGTAAATGCGGTCCAGACCACACTCGCGGTCGACCTCGGGCACTGGCCGAGCAACCGCGAACTGGCCGAAGCGCTGAACGTCGACATCCGCGAGATCATCGAGGCCGAGGAAGCCCGCGGCTGCTTCCAGCCCAACTCGCTGGACGCCCAGCCCGCGGCGGACGGCAGTACGCGCAGCGTGGTGACTCAGCTGGCCGATCCGATGGACACGTACGCGCTCGTGGACCAGATCCATGCGCTGCAGCCGGTGGTCCAGGACCTGCCGGATCGTGATCAGCTGATCCTGCGCCGGCGGTTCGTCGATCACCGGACCCAGGCGGAGATCGGAAACGAGATCGGCGTCAGCCAGATGCAGGTGTCGCGGCTGCTGCGCGCGATCCTCGGCCGGCTGCAGCTGGCGCTGTCGGCCTGATGGGTCTTCGTCCAGCGGTTGTACCTGGGCCTGCGAGCAGGCGCGATGCATGATGAAAGGGTGACGGAGATCGGCGGACGTGACCCAGAGACAGCGGAGCTGACGGCGGACCTCGCCGTGGTGCCGGCGGCCGTGCATCCGGCAGGGGTCGACCCTGACCAGACCGCGGAGAGTTTCGCCCGGCTGGCGCTCGAGATGCACGAGGCGATCGGGGTCGAGGAGACCGTCGAGACCGTGGTCGAGTACGCGCTGCAGGCGCTGAGCTGCGACTACGCCGGCGTCGCCCTCAGCAGCAAGGGCGGTCACGGCGAGGTGCCCGCGGCAACTGACCCGGCCGTCGCCGCGATCTACCACTTTCAGATGGGTGGCGGCGACGGGCCGCTGCTGCAGTGCATGCGAGAGCGGACGACGGTCGAGATCCCGGACACCGTCCGGCTGCAGCAATGGCCCGAGTGGACCAAGAAGGTGCTCGAGCTCGGCGTACGCAGCATTCTCGACGTACCGCTGTGGACCGGGAACGCGGCAGTCGGGGTGCTCGGGCTGTACAGCAAGGTGCCGGACGCGTTCGGGCCGGACGAGGTGGCGATCGCGCACATCCTCGCCCGGCACGCCGCCGTCGCCGTCGCGACCGCCCGGCGCGAAGAGCACCTCAAGGTCGCGGTCGACGCCCGGAAACTGGTCGGCCAGGCGATGGGCATCCTGATGGAGCGGTACGACCTGACCGGCGACCTCGCCTTCGAAGTGCTCCGCCGGTACTCGCAGGACACCAACACAAAGCTCCGCGAAGTCGCCCAGCGCCTGATCGACACCAGGCGCCTGCCAAACAGCTGATTTCACCGCCGAAATCCCTCGCCGTGCATTCTTGCTAAATCGAGCGCATGAATGAAACCAGCGCATTCCGAATGCATTCTGTGAGGCTACGAATGCGTACCGGACTTCTGCGTTCCGGTTTTACGCGCGGCGCGTTTCGGGCCTGACCCCCCGGGTACCGCGAGGCCCGGCACAGCACGGGAAGAACACTTTCCGGGCCATCGCGTGAGGGGCAGGGAATTTCGATGAATACGACCGCGAAAGTCGCGGCGGCGATCGCGAGCGGCTATCTCCTCGGCCGGACCAAGAAGCTCCGCATGGCTGTACTGGTCGGCGGCGCCCTGGCCGGAAAACGCATCGCCACCAATCCACGCGACCTCGGCCGGCAGCTCGGCGACCTGATCGACCAGAACCCCGAACTGTCCCGGCTCTCCGACCAGCTCAAATCCAAGCTCGTGCACGCGGGCCGCGAAGCAGCTGTCGCGGCTGCCGCTCATCAATTGGATCGGGTCACCAACTCCATCCACGACCGCACCGACCGGATTCGGTACGGGAAGCAGGCGGATGACGCGGACGAGGACGAGTACGACGACTCGGATGAGGAGTACGAGGACTCGTACGACGAGGACGAGTCGGCGCCCGAGGACGACGAGTACGAAGAGGGCCCGGAGGACGTGGGCTCGGAAGATGAAGACGCGGGCCGGTCCGATGAGGACGAGACGGGTGCGGACGAGGCGAGGAGTTCCGGACGGCGCGAGAGCCGGAGGGGTGCTGCCGCGCCGAGAACCGAAAAACGCCCCGCCCGCAAGACCGCAAAGAAGTCAGCCAGTCGAGGCCCGACCTCCAGCTCCACCCGCTCAAGCTCCAGCAGCTCCGGCAGGTCCACCAGCTCCAGTGGCTCCAGTGGCTCCGGCAGGTCCAGCGGCTCTGGCAGGTCCGGCTCGGGCGACTCCGGCGACTCCGGTGGCTCCAGCGGCTCTGGCAGGTCCCGCTCCGGTGGCTCCGGTGAGTCGGGTGGCTCTGGACGGTCCGGCGGGGCGAGTGGCTCCGCTTCCAAGCGGGCGGCTTCGAAGCGCGCTACCTCCAAGCGGGCGAGCTCTGGCGGCTCGAGCTCCAGCCGCTCGGGTTCCAGTTCCGGTTCCAAGCGGGCGAGCTCCAGCTCCAGCTCGGGCTCCGGCTCCGGCTCGGGGCGGTCGGGCTCCAGTTCTGGCTCGGGGCGGTCGGGGGCCGGGGCGGCGCGGTCGGGTGCTAAGCGGACCAGTGCTGCGAGTTCCGGTTCTGGTGGTTCTACCTCTAAGCGGGCTGCCTCGAAGAGCGCTGCCTCCAAGCGGGCTGGTTCGAGCTCCGCGGGGGCGCGGAAGACGAGTACGTCGCGGAGGCCGGCTGCCAAGAAGAGCGCGAGCAAGAGTACGGCGAAGAAGACCGCTAGCGGTTCTGCCCGGAAGCGTGGGTGATCGGCGATGGCAGCCCAACGTGCGAGAGAGCGGGACCGGGAGCGAGACGAGCGCCGGGACGACGAGCGCGGCCGCGACCGGCAGCACCGGGAGCGCGGTGGCGACGGAGGTCGGCAGGGCGATGGCGCCCGGGGACGCGGCAACAGCGGCCGGGGCCGTGGCGACGGTGATCGTCAGCGGGGCGATGGCAGTCGGGGTCGCGGCAACGGTGATCGTGAGCGCGGCGACGGTGGTCGTGAGCGGGGCGACGGTGGTCGTGAGCGGGGCGGTGACAGCGGGCAGGGGGTGTCGTTGCTGGAAGAGTTGCCGGTGGATCGGTTGCGGGAGGAGTTGGGGGACGCGCTGATCGCGGTGGCGGAGCGGGCTATTGATGTGGTCGGTGACAAGGTCGGCGGGCTGACTGATCGGCTGACCGGCGTCGCCGAAGAAGGGCTCGGGAGCGGCGGCGGGCTTCTTGGCGGTGGTGGAGTCAAGGGGTCGATGATCGGCGGGGCGATCAAGGGCGGCGTATCCGGGATCAAGGACAAAGTGTCCGACGTAACCGAGAAGCTCACCGGTGGGGATTCCGGTGACTCCGGTGGTTCGGGTGGCGGACGTGCGACCAAGGCGACCAACATCGTCGAGCAGATCGACGTCGGTGTGCCGGTTGATGTCGCGTACAACCAGTGGACGCAGTTCCAGGACTTTCCCGGGTTCATGAAGAAGGTCGAGAGCGTCGAGCAGGAGTCCGAGGAGAAGCTGGTCTGGCGGGCGAAGATCGTCTGGTCGCACCGCCGCTGGGACGCCACGATCGTCGACCAGGTACCGGATGAGCGAATCGTGTGGCGGTCGTCCGGTCAGAAGGGTCATGTGGACGGGTGCGTGACCTTCCACGAGCTCGCGCCGAACCTGACGCGGATCTTGCTGGTGCTCGAGTACTACCCGCAGGGGCTGTTCGAGCGGACCGGAAACCTGTGGCGGGCACAGGGCCGGCGGGCCCGGGCGGAGCTCAAGCACTTCCGCCGGCACGTGATGACCCGGACGATCCTCGACCCCGATGAGGTCGACGGCTGGCGCGGCGAGATCCACGACTCGGAAGTCGTCCGCGGTCCGGATGAACCCGAGGACGAGGAAGAGAACCCGGAGGACACCGACGACGCCGACGACGCCGAGGACTCGGAGGACTCGGACGAGTACGACGAGGCGGACGCGGATCAGGACGAGGACGCCGACGCCGAGCGCGACGAAGACGAGGACGAGGGCGACGAACCCGAGGACGACTACGAAGACGAGTCGGATGAGGGCGACGAGGCGGACTCCGAGCAGGACGAGTACGACGACGCGGAGGAGGACGGCGAGTACGCCGACGACGGCGACGACGGCGACGACGCGGAGGACGCAGAGGACGCGGACGAGTACGACGACGCTGATCAGGACGAGTACGAGGACGACGAGCTCGAACCGGAAGACGAAGCCGACGAACCCGAGGACGAAGCCGACGAACCCGAGGACGAAGCCGGTGAGGCGGAGCCGGATGACGAGTGGGACGAGGAGTACGACGAGGACGAGTACGAGGACGACAACGTGGCGCGGAGCCGGCGATGACCGGCACCCGGTGCGGGATCACGGCTGGTGGAACGACGGACAGGACGGAGATGACTGATGACGGTTTCGGCGGCGGGGCAGCGGCGGTCTGGTGGGTATCTCGAACGGCCGGCGCCGAGCAGTCTGGCCGACGTGATCGACACCATCCTGGACAAAGGGCTGGTGATCGATGCGTACGTTCGGGTGTCGCTAGTCGGGATCGAGCTGATCACGATCGACGCCCGGATCGTGATCGCGAGCGTGGACACGTACCTGCGCTTCGCTGAGGCGACCAACCGGCTGGATCTGTACCAGCAGGGTGGCGAGTCGCTCCCCGAGGCGGTTCAGGACATGCAGCAAGGGGGCGCGCGTGGACGTACCCGGGGCATTCTCAGCGGCGTGAAGGACTCGGCCAAGGAAGCACTGCTCGGCAGCGACGACGACGATTCCCAGCAGCGTTCACGCCGCGGCAGCCGGGACGAGGATGAAGACGAGCGTGAAGAGCAGCCCGAGCGCCGGCCGCGGCGCAGGCCCGCGGACTCCGCGCGCCGAAGCCGGAGGTCCTCGGAATGACCGGACTGAACGCATCGGATAGTGAGGTCTGCTACGTGTACGGCGTCACCTTCGAGGACACGAAGTTGCCGGACGGACTGCCCGGGATCGGCGGCCGGCCGGTGGAGCTGGTCCGTGACGGTCGGCTCGGCGCGATCGTCACCGGGCTCGGCGCCGAGGAACGGATCGGCCGCCGCGAGCAGCTGTTGGCGCACAGCCAGGTGCTCGACGCGGTCGCCGAAGTGGCGCCGGTGGTGCCGTTGCGGTTCGGCACAATGGTGACGGGCCGCTCCGAAGCCGCGGCGCAGATCTTGGACGCGGCCCAGGACCACCTGATCGGTCTGCTGGAGAGCGTCCGCGGCCGCTCCCAGTTCACCCTGCATGCCAGGTACGAAGAGGACCAGGTGCTACGGGAGATCGTTGCCGACGACCCCCAAATCGCCGAGCTGAGCCGGCAGACGCGCGATGCGCCGGACGACACGACGCTCAACGCACGGCTCCGGTTGGGCGAACTCGTCGCGGCCGCGTTCGAACGGAAACGTGAAGCCGACGTACCGGTGGTGCTCGGGCCGATCGCGGAGCACGCGGTAGCGCACAGCATCCGTACCGGTGCGAACAGCCCGGACCGGCTGGCGGACGCGGCGTTCCTGGTCGACGACGAGCGGCGGGGCGAGTTCGATCGCGCGGCGGAGGGCGTGGCGCGGGCGCTGGCGGGGCGGGTACGGCTGAAGCTCGTCGGCCCGACGGCGCCGTACGACTTCGTGACGGAGATCTGATCATGGGACTTCTCGGCGTACTGACGTTGCCCTTGGCACCGCTCCGGATGACTGTCGCGATCGCGGAGAAGCTGCGGGACCAGGCACTCCGCGAGTACTACGACCCGGACCGGATCCGTACCCAGCTGGACGACATCGACCGGCTGCGGCGCAGTGGCGTACTCGCCGACGCCGAAGCGGATGCGCTCGAGGAGGACCTGATCGGACGGCTGATCGAAGGACGAACCGGAGAGTGATCCACGATGCCCGCGCCCCGCAAAACCACCCAACCACCCCGGAAGAAGGCCCCCGCCGAAGAACAGCACGGTGGTACGACCCGGAAGACGGCCTCCGCAACCGACGGTGCGCCCCGTCAGACGGCCGCCGCGAAGGATGGTCGGTTGCCGCTGAAGCAGGTCGTGTTGCGAGCGGCGGGCGAGCTTGGTGAGTTGATCGGGCAACCGCCGGAGGGTGTCGTCGCGGTCGATCGCGAGCACGACGACTGGAAGATCCAGGTGGAAGTCGTCGAGTCGCACCGGATCCCGGAAACCACCGACATCCTCGCGATCTACGAACTGGTTGCCGACGGCAAAGGACAGCTTATCTCCTACCGCCGGCTCAACCGGTACGTGCGCGGACGTTTCGAGGAGTGACTGACGATGACCACACTGGACCGCCGGCCCGCCGGCGGGTACGGCATGACCCGCCCGGAGCCGGAGAGTCTTGCCGACCTGCTGGAACGGGTGCTGGACAAGGGCGTGGTGATCGCCGGTGACATCCGGGTCGACCTGCTGGAGATCGAGCTGCTGACGATCCGGATCCGGCTACTGCTGGTGTCGGTCGACAAGGCCACCGAGATGGGCATCGACTGGTGGACCCGCGACCCGATGCTGTCCGCGTCCGCCGGCGACAACCAGGAAGAGCTCGAACGCCTCCGCCGCCGCGTCGAGGAACTGGAGGGCAAGAGCGAGGGCGAGGCCACCGGTGAGTGACCTCGGCTCGTACATCTACGCGGCCGGCCGCATCACCGGCGACCTCGGCGACGTCCACGGCCTCCGCGACGCGCCGCTGCGAATAGTCCGCTGGCAGGAACTGGGCGCGATCGTGAGCACGGTCGACCTGGACGAGTTCGGCGAGGCGCCGCTGCGCGAACATCTCGAGGACCTCGGCTGGCTGGAACAGGTCGCCCGCGACCACGACCGCGTCGTCCGCGCGGCCTGGTCCGCGACAGGCGCGGTGGCGCCGTTCCGCCTCGCCACCATCTGCCGCACCGACGAGGCGGTCCAGGCCCGGCTGGTCTCCCTGTACGACGAACTCACCCAGGCCCTGGATCGAGTCATCGGCCGCAGCGAATGGACCGTGAAAGCCTTCCTCCGCACCGAAGCTGAAGAAGCCGAGGAACCGGAACCAGCAACGCAATCCGGTACGGCGTACCTGATGCGCCGCCGGGCAGAACTGGACGGTCAACGCCGGGCAGCCGTCGACGCGCAAGCAGTTGCCGACGACGTACACCGCGAACTCGCTCAGGCGGCCGATGCCGTCCGGCGACTACCGCCGCAGGACCGGCGGCTGACCGGGTACACCGAGGCGATGATCCTGAACGGCGCTTACCTGGTGGACGATCGCTCGGCCGGGCGGTTCCGGGCCGCGGTTGCGGAGCTCGCCGCCCGGCGTCCGGCAGTCCGGCTGACGCTGGACGGGCCCTGGCCGCCGTACTCGTTCACGTCCTTGGAGTCGGCGTGACCACGACGCAGCCGATCGCGCTGGTCGACCTCCTGGACCGGCTGCTCGGCACGGGTGTCGTCCTGGAGGGCGATGTGATCATCTCCCTGTCCGGCATCGACCTGGTCGAGATCCGGCTGGCCGCCCTCATCCGCACCATCACCGACGACTCGCTGGCCCGATCGGAGGGACGATGACCGACCACGTACGCAGCCTGCCGCAACGCATCGAAACCGATCCGGAGACGGTCGAACGCGAACTGTTCCGCCTGGTCCTGACGATCATCGAGCTGATCCGCCAGCTGATGGAACGCCAGGCCGTCCGCCGGATCGACGACGGCGGCCTCGCCCCGGAGCAGATCGAGCAACTCGGCCTCGGCCTGATGCACCTCGACGAGGCCGTCACCACCCTCCGCGACCGCTACGACCTCACTCCCCAGGACCTGAACCTCGACCTGGGGCCGCTCGGCACGCTCCTCGACCCGTGAACCGCTTTCCGCCGGCCGGAAACAGGTGCTTGAGCCGGCCGTGGGATGGGCACCAGGGGTGTATGGCGACCAGAGAACAGCGGATGCGGGTGGCCGGCCCGGGCCGGGTCCCGCAGTTGAGGTATGTCAGGACGCTGGACTGTGACGCGGACCGCCTGTGGAGCGTGGTGACAAGGCCCGGGTTGCTCAGTCAATGGCTCGGGGCAACGATCATGAGCGACGCCCAGTACGGTGGATTCACCGTGTCGACCGGTGTCAACGCACTCGAACCTGGGCAGCACACCGACCAGCAGACGGGGATGGTCACGACCTGCGTGCCGCCGCACTACTTCCAGGCCACCTGGGACGCACCGCCGCACCAGCCGAGCACTGTGCTCGTCGACGTGGTGCCCGGTGCGCACGACGCCCACCTCATCCTCACCCACGGTGGACTCCCCCAGGACCTGGTCGAGAGCTATGACATGTTCTGGACGACAGCCCTGAACCGGCTCCACCAGTTCATCGGCGGCCGCCTCCCGGCGCACCCCGCCCGCTGGCAGATCCCACCCACGGCCGGCGGCGCCTAGGCCCATCCAGCGAGACAAACAGTCTCGCAATATGAAACCTGCCTTAGGCTCGGAGCCATGGTCGAAGCAGTGGCACTGACACAGCCTTGGCAGGTACGGTTCCGGGCCGCGGGCAACGAGGGCGTCGCCGACACCCAGAAGAACGGCATCGGCGGTACGGCAGGACTGCGCCCGCACGAGCTCCTCGAAGCAGCGCTGGCCACCTGCCTGACGATCTCCGGGCGGATGTTCCTGACCGAGCTCGGCGTCGACGACGAGCACCTCAAAGTCAGCGTCGACCTCGGTCGCGAGGAAACCGTCACCCGCTTCCGCTATCAGGTCGAGCTGGGACCGGCGGCCGAGCCACATCGCGAAGCCGTGCTGGCTCGGCTCGAGGCCTCGCCGGTGCGGAGGACCTTGACCAAGACCCTCGTGTTCGAAGCGGTTACTTCGGGTCGATGACCTCGCCCTGGATCACATCGCCACTGGACGGCCGCGGCTGAGTCGCGCCTGGCATGAACGGTGGGGTGAAACCGGCCGGCGCCAGGTTCGCGGTCCGGCGGCTGATGTAGCGATCGGCGACGCGCCGGGCCAGCGGCCGCGTAAACGGCAGCAGGAAGAACAGCCCGAGTACGTCGGTGACGAATCCGGGCAGGATCAGCAGCGTGCCACCGATCAGCACCAGCGCACTGTTGGTGAGCTCACGCCCGGGCAGCTTCCCCGACTGCAGCGAGCCCTGCAGCGCGTTCCAGGCCCGCCGACCCTCGCGCTTGACCAGCCAGGCGCCGACCAGGCTTTCCAGGACGAGCAGACCGATCGTCGGCCAGCCACCGATCAGGTGACCGACCTGGATGATGACGAGAATCTCCACGACCGGCACACTCAGCAGAGCCAATCCGAGCAACCACGGCATGTCCTACCCCTTCCGGCGACTCCTACCAGTGTTACAGGCCAGCACGAGCCCGATCAGTCCAAGACCGCTCAGCACCCATTCCGGCCAGCCGCCGAGCTTGGTGGCGAGCGTCTGGCCGGTCTTCAGCGGCACGTCCGCGACGTACACGTCCCGGGTACCTTCGGCCGACTTGTGCTCGACTGTGCCGTCCGGCCGGATCACGCCGGAGATCCCGCTGGTGGAGGCGATCAGCACCTCGCGGCCGGTCTCGATCGCCCGCATCCGGGTGATCGCGAACTGCTGCTCCGGCTGACCGGTCCCGGTGTACGTGGCGTTGTTCGTCTGCACGATCAGCACCTGGGCGCCGCCCTTCACCACATCCCGGATCACGTTGTCGTACGCGAGCTCGAAGCAGATCACATCGCCGTACGTGACGCCCCGGATCGGCATCACCCCTGGACCCTTCCCCGGGATGGTCTGCGCACCGATCATTTCCAGCCGCTTGATGTACGGCAGCAACTGCTTCCGGAACGGGATGTACTCCCCGAACGGCACCGGATGCCGCTTCGCGTACCGCTGCCCGGGGCCGGTGTCCGGGTCCCAGACGATGCCCGTGGTCTGCCGCTCGTTCGGCCCAGGTCCTTCGGTGACGGCACCGACCAGGATCGGTACGCCGACCGCCTTGACCGCCTGCTCGATGTCCGCCCGCGTCTCGTCGTCCTTGTACGGATCGATGTCCGTCGAGTTCTCCGGCCAGATGACCAGATCCGGCTTCGGCTCCTTGCCGGCCTGGACCGCCTTCTCCAGCTCGAGGGTCGCGTTCAGATGGTTCTTCGTCACCGTCCGCGCCCGGCCGAGGAACTCCAGGCCCTTGCCCGGCACGTTCCCTTGCACGATCGCCGCCTTGACGGTCTTCCCGTCACTCGCGTTCGACAGGTGGATCAGCGAGCTCCCGAAGACGATCACCAGGCCCGCGACCAGCGCCATCGCCCGAATGGGCACACCGCTCGTACGGCGCAGCACCGCGTACACGAAGACGCCGAGCAGCGCGACCACGAAGCTCAGTCCGGCGACGCCGACGTACGCCGCGAGCCGGCCGAGCGGCTGGTCCGCGAACGCCCACGCCAGCCGCCCCCACGGGAACCCGCCGAACGGCACCGACGCGGTCGCGAACTCGGTCGCGACCCACAGACACGGAATCCACAGCATCCACAGCCGCAGCTTCAGCACCCGCGTCGCGAACAGCCCGAAGACCGCGTAGAACAGCCCTTCCAGGATCGCCAGCGCGATCGCCGCGTCGCCGCCGATCACGCTCAGCCACGGCACCATCACCGCGTAGTACGTGATCCCGAAGCCGGCGCCGACCAGGAAGCCGGCTTTCATCGAGATCCCGGTCAGCGCCGCCAGCAGCAGCGGGACGGCGACGATCGTCAGCCAGGGGTAGTTGTGCGGCGCGAACGCGAACGCCAGCGCCGCCCCGCCCAGCGCAGCCACCGCGATCCTCGGCAGCAGCCGCCCCAGAGCCTTCAACCGGTCCACGCGGTAACCCCTTTGTCCTCACGAACCGGCGGACGCCGGTCGCACGACCGTACAACGTCGTGGCGGCGCCAATGTATCCAGTCAGCGACCATCCCCGGTCAGCAGCAGCCGGGCGGCTCCCGGTTCGAGCGTGAAAGTCGGCGCGGACTCCTGGTACGAGCCCGTCGCGGGATCGAACGCGGTCACCGGACCGTTCACCGTGACTTCACTCGCCGTCTCGAAGCTGGCGTTGCACACGAGCAGGTGGCGGTCGCCGTACTCCCCCACCACCGCCGCGTCGGTGTGCCGGACCGAGCGCCAGGCCAAACCGGAAAGCTCGTTGCCGACCGGCCGGAGCCAGCCGTTGTTGAGCTGCTTGACCACCTCGTAGCGATCGGTCCGGAAGCCGTCGTGCAGCAAGGCGGGTTCGAAGCTCTCACCACGGGACGGATCCGGGGTCCAGTACGTGAAGTACTGGATGCCCGTGTACCCGTACGCCAGGGCAGTGTTCACCTGCCAGGCGATCTCCGCCGCGTTCGGCGTGCGGTGCCCTTCGTACGCGAGCGTCTGGATGTACAGCCACGCCGGTACGCCGGCCCGTGTCGCGTGCTCGCGGATCACGGCCAGATCGCCGAAGTACCCCTCGTCGTACGCCCCGTCCGCCAGGAACGGGTAGCGGTCGAAGGACACCAGCGCGGGTTTGACCGTGTCCACGAAACCACCGACGTACTCGTCGTACTCCCCCGTCGCGTGACTCGGGAAGAGATTGACGTACGGGAGCTGTCCGCGATCCCGGACCGCGGCGACGCCGACCGCGAGGCGCTCGTACCGTTCCGGGTACGGCTCGTCCATCAGGCTGATGCCCCGGAACGACGGATGACCCGCGTAGTCGTCGATCACCTTGCCGATCAGCTCACGGGTCTGCTCCGCGGGCAGGTCCAGGTCCTTCATCACCACGTCGACCCGCGGGTCCGAGGCGACCAGCATCCCGAGCCCGGTCCGGTGCGCGCAGGTCAGTGCGTGCTTCAGGATGGTCCGGTCGCTCAGGTAGTTGCCGGTGATGACCAGGTCGATCCCGGCGTCGGCGATCTCCTGGTACCGCTCGGTCGTGGTCTCGTGCGGTGGAGGCGGCCAAAAGGCAGCGATTGTAAAAGACACTCAGGCCCTCATCGGTTCATGCCGGCGGTCAGGCCGGCGACGATCTGGCGCGTGGCCAGGACGAACAACACCACCAGCGGGATCGTGGTCATCACCAGCCCGGCGAACAGCGTGCCCCAGTCGTTCTGGAACTCGCCGAAGAAGTGCGTCAGGCCGACCGGCAAGGTCAGCTTGCTCTCGTCCCGCATCAGCACCAGCGGATAGAAGAAGTCGTTCCAGATCGGCACGAACTGGAACACCACGATGGTCGCGATCGCCGGCCGGACCAGCGGCATCATGATGTGCCAGAAGGTCGAGAACATACCGGCTCCGTCCAGCGACGCCGCCTCGTCCAGTTCGTCCGACAGTTGATGGAAGAACGCGGTCAGGACGAACACGTTGAACGGAATCGACCCGGCCGCGTACACGAGCACGAGTCCGAGCCGTGAGTCCACCAGACCCATGCTCTGCAACAGGTAGAACAGCGGCAGTACGCCGAGGTGGGCCGGCAGCGTCATGCCACCGATGAAGTACGCCGTGAAGAGCGACCGCCCGCGAAACACGTACCGGCCGAGCGGGTATGCCGCCAGCAACGACACCGCCGCACCGAGGAGAACAGCGGCGACCACGACGACCACCGAGTTCACCACGTACGTCGAGAACGATGCCTCCGTCCACGCCTTCGAGTAGTTCGCCAGACTCGGCCGCGTCGGCAGCCCGAGCGGCTTGTCGAAGATCTCGGCGGTCGGACGGAGCGAGCTGATCAGCATCACCACCAGCGGTGACATCGAGAAGGCGGCGTACCCCCAGAGCAGGACCTTGACCCAGATCGCCTTCGACTGGGTCACGAGCGGCTCCTCAGTACGCGCTGCAGCACCAGCGTCGAGCCGAAGATGAACGCGAACATGAACACCGCCAGCGCCGACGACGTCCCGATCGCGTTCACGTCACCCGAGGCGAACGCGGTCCGGTAGAACAGCAGACCGAGGACGTCGGTCGAACCGGCCGGTGCGCCGTTCGAACCGCCGAGGGCGTAGATCAGCGCGAACGCGTTCATCGAGCCGATGAAGCTCAGGATGGTGACGGTCGCCATCGCCGGCCGCAGCAACGGCAGCGTGATGTGCCAGAACACCTTCCACGAGCTGGCGCCGTCGGTGCGCGCGGCCTCGTTGAACTCCGGCGGGATGCCGCCGAGCGCGGCACTGAACAGCAGCATCGGGAAACCGACCCACTGCCAGGTGTTGATCAGGATCACGGTCAGCAGCGCGGACTTCGGGTCACCCAGCCACGGCATCGCGAGCGACTCGAGACCAGCACTGCGCAGCAGCGAGTTCACCGGACCGAACGTCGGGCTGAGCAACAACGTCCACAGATAACCGATGACCAGTGGGTTGACCAGGTACGGCAGCGCGAACATGGTCTGCAAAGCGCGTTTGCCACGGCGTACGGCGAACAACGCGACCGCGAACGCCAGGCCGAGGGTGTTCTGGACCAGGATCGTCCCGGCCAGCAGCAGGAAGTTGTGCCCGAGCGCGGACAGCAGCTCGTTCCGGAACGCCTCGGTGAACAGGTGCGAATAGTTGGACAGCCCAATGAACGTGGACCGCAGCGTGCCCTTCCACTCGAACATGCTGTAGGTCAGGCCGGTGAACAGCGGATAGACGACGAAGACGGAGTAGAGAAGGAAGGCGGGGACGACGAACAGGTACGCCGCCCTCCGCCTGGTGCCACTCAGAGCCATGTGGCCACACTCTTGTCGAGCCGTGCCGCAGCCTCCTGCGCGGTGATCCGGCCGAGCAGCATCTCCTGCAACGCCTTCGAGAACACGGTCTGCGAGGACGGGTTGCCGTACGCGAACTCGTTCATGAAGTACGCGGCGCCGTGCTCACCGAAGGTCGTCGAGACCTGCTTGAGCAGCGGGTCCTTCGGCTCCACACCCGGTACGGCGGACAGCTGCTCGAGCGTGTCGGTGTACAGCTGACCGTACTGCTTGGTCGCCAGCCAGGACTCGAACTTGAGCGCCTCGGCCTGGTGCTTGCTCTTCGCGCTGACACCGTACGAACCGTCGGTGAAGCCCGGCAGCAGGCCCTCTCCACCGGCCGGCGCGGGCGGGGTGAAGACGCCGAGTTCGACGTTCGGCGCGTTCTTGCCGAAGAAGCCGAGCTCCCACAGGCCACCCGGGTACATCGCTGCTTTGCCGGACGAGAACAGGATCTGCGCGTCGGTGTACGAAACGCCGGCCACGTTGTCCGGGAAGTACGGCTTGAGCTTGTTCAGCTCGTCGATACCGGCCACGAACGCCGGGTCGGTGAACTTCTTCTTCTTCGCCTTCACGTCGGCCAGGAACGCGTCGCCTCCCCACTGCGACGTACCGAAGATGCTCGCCGCGATCGGCAGCACCCAGTCGTCCTTGCCACCGAACGCGAACGGGATGATCTTGTTCGCCTTCAGCTTGTCAGCCGCGGCCGTCATGTCCGCCCAGGTCTTCGGCGGCTGGATGCCGTTGTCGGCGAAGATCTTCTTGTTGTACACGACTTGCAGCGTCTGGACGGCGAACGGGACGCCGTACACCTTGCCGTCCTTGTCGCCGGTCGCGGCCCGCAGCACGTTCTTGTCGAAATCCTTGAGGCCCGGGACCTGCTCGGTCGTCAGCGGCGTCAGCCGGCCCGCCTCGACCAGCGGCTGCAACTGCGCACCGGGGCGCAGCCAGGCCAGGTCCGGACCGCTGTCGCCGGCCAGACCGGTGGACAGGATCGTGTCGTACTCCGTGGCCGCGGTGAAGGACCGGGCCTCGATGTGGACGTTCGGGTTCTCCTTCTCGTACTGGTCGAACATCTTCTGGTAGTTCTCCGCCGGGCCCCAGCCCCAGACCGACAGCGTGACCTTGCTGCCGGACGACGAGGACGAGGAATCGTTGGAGTTGCTCGGAGCGCAGGCGGCAGTGACGCAGAGCAGGGCTGCGGCTGCCAGGCCGGCTAAACGGCGCATGGCGGTAATCTCCTGGATCGGCTTCGGCCGGATCGGCCTCAGCGTTGCGGTAGACGGTGCCGGTCGATGACCTCGGTGGCCGAGGTCAGCAACAAGTCGGTGGTTTCGTGGGTACGCTGGACGACGCCGACGTACAGGCAGTCGAGGACCAGCATCTGCGGGTGCCGCGCGGCCATCGCGCCGGCCCGGAACGGGCTGCTTTCGCCGGCCGCGGTGGTGAGCACGATCTCGGCGACGTCGGCGAGCGGGCTGCGCGGGTAGTTGGTGATCGCGATCGTGGTGGCGCCGCGGTCACGGGCCAGGGCGAGTGGTTCGACCACCTCGGCGGTGGTCCCGGAGTGCGAGACGGCGACGGCGACGTCGCGGTGGTCACGGGCGTTGGCGCTCGCGAGGGCGTTGTGCACGTCCGTCCACAGCGCGCAGGGGCGGCCCGCCGCGTGCAGCCGGAGCTGGAGGTCGAGGGTGATCCCGGCGCTGCCGGAGACCGCGAAGAAGTCGATGAACCTGGCCCTGACCAGCGCGGAGGCGGCCCGGTCCAGGGCCGCCAGGTCCAGCTGGGCGGCGGTCTCGTCCATCGCGGCGGTGTCGCTCATGGTCAGGCTGCGCAGCACCTGGCTGGTCGGGTCGTCCGGGGCGAAGGTGACGGCCCGGCGGATCGGGCCGTTCGCCTTGCTGCGCCCGAGCTCGGTGGCCAGGGCGAGCCGCAGCTCGGGGTATCCGCCGAGACCGAGGCCGCGGCAGAACCGGGTGATCGTGGTCAGCGAGGTACCACAGCGCTCCGCGAGCTCGGTGATCGTGCACGCGGCCACCACGTCGGGTTCAGCGAGGATCACCTCGGCGATCCGGTGATGTGCGGCCGACAGCGTCGGCTCGACGCCCCGGATCCGGGTGAGGATGCCGCCGGCTGTCGGTGAATACCTCTCGTACTGCTCTGCCATGGGAGGAATTTCCTCCATTCACAGTTTGGATGTCAATAGTTCTCTCCGTTTTTGGACGTTCATCGTTGGAATGGATGTGAATGATTAACATCTTTGGCCGGATTCGGCGGGAGTCTTTACTCATCGGCTGGCCCTGTCTACAGTCTCGGCCGACCAGACCTTCCCGGGAGGGACGCTCCAGATGCGTAAACCGATCGTGGCGCTGATGCTGCTTGCGGGCTCAGTGCTTCTCCCCACCCAAGCCGGTGCCATCGGCCTCGGCGCCGATCAGGCGGCCCGCACCGACGCGGCCGCGGGCAAGCCACCGAGCAAGACCGTCGACGTCCAGTTGCTCGGCCTGAACGACTTCCACTCCGGTCTCACGTCCAGCTTCGGGATGACCCCGAACGGACCGGTTCCGGCCGGCGGTGTGGACTACCTCGCGGCACAGCTGGACCGGCTGCAGCGCACCAACCCCACCGGTACGCTCCGGGTGTCGGCCGGCGACAACATCTCGTCCACGTCCGTGAACGCGACGCTGCAGCACGACGAGCCGACCATCGACGCGCTGAACAAGCTGCGCCTCGACGTGTCGAGCGTCGGCAACCACGAGTTCGACGAGGGCCTGACCGAGCTGCGCCGGATGCAGAACGGCGGCTGCCACCCGATCGACGGCTGCTCGGTGCCCGGCTTCCGCGGCGCCAACTTCCCGTTCCTGGCGGCGAACATCGTCGACCCCAAGACCGGACAGCCGTTCTTCCCGCCGTACCTCGTGAAGAAGGTCAACGGCGTCCAGGTCGGCATCATCGGCCTCACCCACAAGAACTCGCTCAAGGAAGCGCCCGGCCCGACCGCGCCGTACGACGGGCTGGACGAGGCGACCACGGTCAACAAGTACGCGGCCGAGCTCAACGCCAAGGGCGTGCACACGATCGTCGTCCTGCTGCACCAGGGCGGCGGCCAGACCGGCGGCGGCCTGCCGAACCAGTGCAACAACCTGAGCGGCGCCGTGGTCGACATCGTGAAGAAGTTCGACCCGTCCGTGAACGCCGTCTTCTCGGCGCACACCCACAACGCGTACAACTGCGAGATCAACGGCATCCCGGTCATCCAGACCTCCGGGTACGGCCGGGAGATCGCCCGGATCACGCTGACCGTCGACCGGGCGACCGACCAGGTCGTCGGGCACAAGGCGGAGAACGTCACCGTCACCCACGACATCAGGCCGGACCGGACCCTGACCCAGCTCGTCCAGGCCAGCAACCTGCGGTCGCAGCCGCTGGTCGACAAGCCGGTCGGCATGATCGCCGGCGACCTGACGGCGATCCGGAACACCGCCGGCGAGTCGACGATGGCGAGCGTCCTGGCCGACGCCCGGCTGAACGCCACCAAGGCAGCGGACAAGGGTGGTGCGCAGATCGCCATCCAGCCCCCGTACGGCGGTGGCATCGGCGGTGACCTGATCGTCAGCCCGACCGGGAACGACCTGCCGAATGTGGTCACCCACGGTGAGGCGCTGCGGGTTCAGCCGTTCAGCAACATGCTGGTGACTATGACGCTGACCGGGACCCAGGTGGAGCGGCTGCTGGAGCAGCAATGGTGCGGCCAGACCACGGCGCGGGTGCTCGGCATCTCGCAGGGACTGACCTACACCTACGACGCCGCCAAGCCTGCCTGCGACCGGATCGACCCGGCCACGATCAAGCTGAACGGGACACCGATCGACCTGTCCGCCAACTACCGGCTGACCGCGAACTCGTTCATCGCCACCGGCGGTGACGGCTTCAGCGTCCTGACCGAGGGCACCGACCGGGTGGAGAAGGTCCGGGACCTCGAAGCCTTCGAGTCGTACCTGCGGGAGTTCACTCCGGTACGGCCGCCGGCACTGAACCGCGTAACCCGGCTGAACTGATGACACCGGTGAAACTCACCTGGTTTCACCGGACATAGAGGAAAGAGGCTCAGCGTGCCTTCGGACCAACCGTCGATGTGGCTGGCTGCACACCGTCCGGCTGTTGTCTACTGGCCGCTGAGCCTCTTCCACCTCTGCCCCGCGGGGGGCTAACCACCGGGGATCTCAGCCCCCGTCGACTCAAGCCTGGCTGTGACCTGGTCAGCGTCGCGGGATCATCCGGTGGCCGAACTTCGTGTGACCGTTGAACAAACGGGTTTTGACGACTCCCAAAACGATGCTCGCTGAGAGCGACGGTGTCAACCCGTCCGTAGCCTCTTTGAGCCCGTTGTAACACTATCGCCTGGCCTGTAAGGGAAAACGAGAAACCCTCAGCCACGTCACGTTACAGAGCAGTATCGGCACGCCACGTGATCGTTACCCAGGGCAACCAATCGTCACTGAACCGGTACGACGACGGTTCCCTTGGCCCGGGTGATCTCAAGCGGTTCAGCAAGCACCTCGGCCGCGGACTCGGATTGGTCCGGCCGGCCGCGGCAGACCACGTACGCGCTGAATTCCAGGTCGCGGCTGCGGTTCCCGACCCGGGTGATGGTCGCCATCACCTCGACCACATCGCCGGCCCGGAGCGGGTGCAGGAACTGCACGTCCGAGTACGAGGCGAAGAGTCCTTCGTCGCCATCGGATTGGATACACACTTCTGTTGCCACGTCACCGAAAAGCGCCAGCACGTACGCGCCGTCGACCAGGTTCCCGGCGTAGTGCGCGTGGCTGTACGGGACGTACCGGCGGTGGACGGCGGACAGGCCGATGGTTGCCTTCGACACCTATGCACTCCTCTTCAGCGGGACTCGCTTGGTCACCAGGGTGTCGACCAGATAGCTGGCCACCTCACCCGGTGTCGTACCACGGCCGAACACCCGGTCCACGCCGAGCTCACCGGCCATCTGCTCGGTGAAACGGGGGCCACCGGCAACGAGTACCGGCCGGGCGTCCTCGGCGTACGCCTCCCGGAACGCCGCGGACATCTCCTTGGTGTTCAGCACGTGCGCCTCCCGCTGCGTCACCACCTGCGAGACGAGGATCGCGTCGGCCTTCTCGGCCCGCGCTCTGCGCACCAGTTCCGGTACGGCGACCTGCGCCCCGAGGTTCACCACCTTCACCTCGCGGTAGTACTCCAGGCCCTTCTCCCCCGCGAATCCCTTGATGTTCAGGATCGCGTCGATACCTACGGTGTGCGCGTCCGTACCGATGCAAGCACCGACCACGGTCAGCCGCCGGCGCAGGCCCTTGCGGATCGCCAGGTTCACTTCCTTCGGCGACAGCAACGGGTAGTCCCGCTCGATCACCTCGACCTTCGACGTGTCGACCAGGTGGTTCACCGGCCCGTACACGACAAAGAAGGTGAAGTCCGGCCCGATCGGCTTCGAGTGCACGACCAGCGCCGGGTCCATCCCCATCTTGTTCGCCAGCTGCACCGCCGCACCCTCGGCCCGCTTGTCATGCGGCACCGGCAACGTGAACGACAACTGCACCATCCCGTCCCCGGTGGTGTCGCCATACGGCCTGATGATGGTCATCAGATGCCCTCCTCCAACAGCTCGATCGCCGGGTTGTAGTACGCCGCCGACTTGCGGGCCACACCGTCCAAACCGCGGCCGGCGTCCTGCGGGCGCTTCATCAAACCGAAGGTGCCGTCGCCGATCGCGTTCAGCAGGCCGTCGTCGACGATGCGGTCCAGCAGGTCGACCGACTCCCCCAGCACCTGCCGGGCGCGCTGCGCGATGAAGCCGTTCGGCTCCGGGCGGAAATCCTCGTGAAGGTTGCCGGCGGCACCTAGTACGTAGCGGACGTTCTGCAGCGCCAGGTCGCGGTCCGAGATCCACGGCGTGACGACCGCCTCGGTCATCATGCCGACCAGCAGGATGCCCTGACCGGTCATCGCGCCGGCCAGGTTGAAGAAGCCGTCCAGCAGGTAACCGCGGAACACGTCACCGGTCATGTGCCGGGTCGGCGGCATCCACTTCAGCGGCGCGTTCGGGAACAACTGCCGGGCCAGCATCGCGTGCGCGAGCTCCAGCCGGAACGAGTCCGGGAGGTCCGGGTTGATCTCGAACGCGTGCCCGAGCCCGAGCTGCCAGTCCTCGAGCCCGGCCTCCTTCGCGAAATACTCGTTCAGGAGCTGCGACACCGTCACCGTGTGCGCGGCCTCGACCGCGTCGGCGGTGGTCAGGTAGTTGTCCTCACCGGTGTTGATGATGATCCCGGCCCGGGCGTGGATCTGCCGGCTGAACCGCTGGTCCACGAAGGTACGGATCGGGTTGATGTCGCGGAACAGGATGCCGTACATCGAGTCGTTCAGCATCATGTCCAGCCGTTCCAGCCCGGCCAGGGTGGCGATCTCCGGCATGCACAGCCCGGACGCGTAGTTCGTCAGCCGGACGTACCGGCCGAGCTCGCGGGAGGAGTCGTCGAGCGCGGCACGCATCAGCCGGAAGTTCTCTTGCGTCGCGTACGTACCGGCAAACCCTTCCCGGGTCGCGCCCTCCGGGACGTAGTCGAGCAGCGACTGCCCGGTGGAGCGGATCACGGCGATGATGTCAGCGCCCTCGCGGGCCGCCGCCTGCGCCTGCGGGATGTCCTCGTAGATGTCACCGGTGGCGACGATCAGGTAGATCCACGGCCGCTGCTTCGGGTCGCCGTGCCGCTTGACCAGTCGATCGCGCTCCCGCCGCCTGCCATCGATCCGCTTCATCCCGGCGGTCGCGGCCTTCCGCGCCGCGGAC
The DNA here is from genome assembly GCF_039531045.1 of Kribbella hippodromi. Classification (NCBI taxonomy): domain Bacteria; kingdom Bacillati; phylum Actinomycetota; class Actinomycetes; order Propionibacteriales; family Kribbellaceae; genus Kribbella; species Kribbella hippodromi. The sequence goes on from NZ_BAAAPH010000006.1 coordinate 306,711, forward strand.
CGCGCACGGGTCGCGTCCCGGCCTTCGGGCATCCGGAACGTCACCGACCCGGACGCGGCCTTCTGCGCCAGCACAGCCAGGTCCTCGGCCTCGCCGCGGATCAGCGCGTCCCAGACGGGCAGCGCCAGACCGTGCTCGAGGCCGACGTCGGCGCGAACGGTGTCCGCGAGCCGGTTGACCCACGGGATGCCTTCCGTGTCGGCGCCGGTCAGGCCGGCGAGCCGCAGCACCGCGCGCTCGACCGACACCGTGGTGTGCTGCCGGGCCAGGTTGACGATCGGCTTGCCGGCCTTCCGGGCCAGACTGCGCGCCTTCCGGACGGTGACCGGATCGAGGTCGAGCTTCTTCACTGCTGCCATGTCACCAGGTCCATTTCAGTCTGCCCATCCTTCTGCCTCGAAGACGACGCGACCACCGACCGCGGTCCGTACACACGCCGGAGTTCCTTGGCTCAGATCCGGCAGCACCGGTACGCCCGCGCGCGGGTCGGTCGACCACGCGGCGACCCGCTCGTCCGGCGTCTGCACCACCAGGTCGGCGTCGGTCTGCCAGATCGCGTACGTGGCGGCGGTGCTCGGAGCGAGTACGCCCGCGTCGTCGATGCCCGCTGCCCGCCAGCCGCCGCGCGTGTGCGCCTGGAACGCGGCCCGTACGGTGATCCGCTCGGACGGCTCGTGGTGGAACGCGGCTGCCCTCACCGCCTCCCAGCCACCGAGCTCCGTCACCGGCGCATCGGACCCGAAGGTGAGTACGACACCCGCGCGGGCCAGCGAGCCGAACGGGTTCATGCCCTGCCAACGGTCGCCGACACGCTCGGCGTACATCCCGTCCGGGCCGCCCCACAGGCCGTCGAACATCGGCTGCACACTCGCCACCACCCCGCAGCGCGCGAGCGTCGCGATCGTTGCCTCGTCGACCATTTCGACGTGCTCCAGCCGGTGCCGCGCCGCGACCAGCTCCTGGAGGCCGACCTTCTCCGCCGCCAGCTCGAAGCCGCGCGCGATGTTGTCCAGCGCCTGATCGCCGATGCAGTGGAAGCCGGCCTGCACGTTCCGCTCGGTACACGCGATCACGTGCTCGGCGATCTGCTCCGCCGTCAGGTACGCATGCCCGCGGTGATCGGCACGATCCGCGTACGGCTCCCGCAGCGCGGCCGTCCGCGACCCGAGGGCACCGTCCGCGTTCAGATCGCCCGCGAGACCCGCCAGTCCGTACGTGCCGAGGTGCTCGAAGGCGCCCGGCTCACCCCAGTACAGCGTCGCCGACAGACCGATCTCTTCGGCCAGCTCGCGGACGATCGGCAGCTCCCAGATCGGGCCGATGTGCGGCGCGGCCATTTCGTGGAACGCGCCGATGCCCTTCGCGGCCATCGCCCGCAGTGCTGCCTCGATCTCCTGGCGGCGCTGCTCCGGTCCGATCAGATCGCTCAGCGCGTCCCGTACGCGATGGTTGGCGCCGCGTTCGACGCGACCGCTCGGGTCGTACCCATCGCCTTCGGCCACCGGGATCAGGGCGGAGGAGATCACGCCGGAGTGGCCGTCGATGCGAGACAGGTACACGCGCCGGCCGCCGCCGGCCCGGTCCAGCTCCGCGGACGTCGGCGGACGCCCCTCGGGCCAGATCGTCTCGTCCCAGCCGGCGCTGTCGATGATCGCGTCCGCGGGCAGTGTCGCCGCGTACGCCGCGAGCTTGTCCAGCGCCTCGGTCAGCGACTTCGTACCGGTCAGGTCGAGACCGGTCAGCACCGCGCCGGTACCGGCGGTGTGGACGTGGGCGTCGACGAAGGCCGGCGTGACCAGCTTGCCGTCGAGATCGATCACCTCGTCCGCGCCGTCGGCGTACGAACTCGCGCCGGTGTCGTCACCGAGCCAGGTCACCACCCCGTCGTCGAAGGCGATCGCGGTCGCGTGGGGGTCGGCGGGTGAGTAGACGGAACCGTTCGTCAGAAGTGTGCGCACGGCCTAATCCTCCGCCAGCCTGCCCTCGAACAGCCCACGGACACCCGGCTCGGCCCGCAACAGCTCCATCGCGTACTCGGCATGACCCGGCACGTACCCGTTGCCGACCAGCATCGTCACGTCCGCGGCCAGACCCTCCGCACCGAGCGCGGCCGCCGAGAACGACGTCGCCATCGAGAAGAAGATCACCGTGCCGCCGGCCGCCGTCGACAGGACGGCGCCATGCTCGCAGCCGGGGACGTCGACGCAGACGACGGTGATGTCCGCGGGCCCACCGGCTGCCTCCACCGCTTCCGACAGCGCTACCGGATCACGCGCGTCCGCCAGGGCGACCACGTCGGCGAGACCGGCCGCGGTCAGTCGCTCCCGCTCGGCCTCGACCGGCACGATGCCGATCGTCCGAGCCGCGCCGGCGGCGCGTGCGGCGGCCAGCGACAGCGAGCCGGACTTGCCCGCGCCACCGATGACTGACACGACAGGCTTGGTGCCTTTGTCGACGTACGAACGCACCACTCGCGCGGTCAGCGCGGGCGCACCACAGACATCCATCACCGCGAGTGACAGCTCCGGCTTCAGGTCATCGGGCAGCTTCGCGACAATCGACCGGGCGAACAGGATCGCGTGGCCCTGGGCCGGCACCTGCTCGCTCTTGCCGTCCCAGTCCTTCAGCTCGTCGGTGATCCGCAACGGGGTCAGCGTCAGCGAGACCAGCGTCGCGACGCGATCACCGGGCCGGACGCCGAGCGGCGAGTCGGGGCCGACCTCGTCGACCACGCCGACGAGCATGCCGCCGGAGCCGGTGACCGGGTTCTGCATCTTGCCGCGGGTCGCGACGATGTCGAGGACGGCGCGCCGGATCGCCATGCCGTCTCCACTGTGCGTGTCCGCGAGCTGACGGTACGACGCGGCGTCCAGGTTCAGCCGCTCGACCGCGATCCGTACCTCGTCCGGCCAGATCTCCGGCCGGGCGTCGAGGCGCTCCGCCGCCTGCGGGAGCACGCCCGCTGGCGCCAGTACGCGATGCAGTCCTACCGGGCTCGACGACACAGGGTTCCTCCTCGTAGCGGTCAGGCAAAATACTACTCAAACAGTGCGGTGGCGAGAATTCTTGCGGCGTACTGTTGGATCTGAGGGAAGTTCTATCGCTATCCTCACATGAGACCGCATCATCCCACTGCATCCCTACTTGGCCCGCGGAGGACCCGTGACCGACCTGATCACCCCGGAGCTGGCTCATTCGGAGCAGCCAGGCGACGGCCAGCCGTACTTGTACCGGCGGGCCGAACTGGTGGAACCCGACTGGACCCGGCTCCCCGGCTGGAAGGACGTGACGGCCGAGGAGTGGCGCTCGGTGCAGTGGCAGCGGTCGCACTGCGTGAAGAATGTGAAGCAGCTCCGCGAGGTGATGGGCGACCTGCTCGAGGAGCGGGTGTACGAGGACCTGGCCCGTGACCAGGCCGAACGCGCCACCATGTCGATGCTGCTGCCGCCGCAGATGCTGAACACGATCGTCCCGAACGGCGCGGCCGACTACACCGAGGCCTTCTACGCCGACCCGGTCCGGCGGTACATGCTGCCGGTGTTCACCGACCGGCGTACGGACTGGCCGTCGCACCCGCACGCGACCCGGGACTCGCTGCACGAGCACGAAATGTGGGCCACGGAGGGGTTGACCCACCGCTACCCGACCAAGGTTCTGGCCGAGATCCTGCCGACGTGCCCGCAGTACTGCGGGCACTGCACCCGGATGGACCTGGTCGGGAACTCGACGCCGGTGATCGACAAGCTGAAGTTCGTCGCGAAGCCGCAGACCCGGCTGGACGACATGCTCGACTACCTGCGGCGTACGCCGGGGGTGCGCGATGTCGTCGTGTCCGGTGGCGACGTCGCGAACATGCCGTGGCCGCGGCTCGAGGCGTTCCTGAACAGCCTGCTCGAGATCGAGAACATCCGCGACATCCGGCTCGCCACCAAGGCGCTGATGGGGATGCCGCAGCACTGGCTGTCCGACGACGTCCGCGGCGGCGTGGAACGGGTGGCTTCGGTCGCGCGGGATCGTGGCGTGATGCTCGCGATGCACACCCACGTGAACGCGGCGCAGTCGGTGACGCCGTTGGTCGCCGAGGCCTCGAAGGCGATGCTCGAGGCGGGGCTCCGGGACGTACGCAACCAGGGCGTGCTGATGCGCGGGGTGAACGACTCGATCCCGCAGCTGCTCGACCTGTGCTTCGCGCTGCTCGACGGTGCGAACATCACGCCGTACTACTTCTACATGTGCGACATGATCCCGTTCTCGGAGCACTGGCGGGTGTCCGTACGCGACGCGCAGCACCTGCAGCACGGCATCCTCGGGTACCTCCCCGGTTTCGCCACGCCGCGGATCGTGTGCGACGTGCCGTACGTCGGGAAGCGGTGGGTGCACCAGCTGTCCGAGTACGACGAGGTGCGCGGTATCTCGTACTGGAAGAAGAACTACCGCACCGGCATCGAGCAGCAGGACCCCGACGCGCTGAACCGCACCTACGAGTACTACGACCCGATCGACACCCTCCCCACCGAGGGCCAGGACTGGTGGCGCCGGCACGCCGGCACCAGCCTCGCCGAAGCCGAGCAGCGCGCCGCCGCCTCCCGGGCAGCCGCCGAGTCCCAGAAGCTGCTCGACCTCAACTGACCCTTACAGCGCCGGGGGGCGGCGTTCGTAAGGGGTGCTGAGGACGATCGTTGTGGTGGTGGAGACGTTGGCCCGCGCGCGGATCACGGCCAGCAGGTTTTCCAGCGCGGCCGGCGTCGCCACCCGGACGATCAGGACGTAGCTGGAGTCGCCGGCGACCGAGTAGCAGGACTCGATTTCGGGGACCTCGCGGAGGCGTTCGGGTGAGTCGTCGGGCTGCGACGGGTCGATCGGGCGGATCGAGATCAGCGCGGTCAGCGGCAGATCCAGCGCGGTGTGGTCGACGGTCGCGGCGTACCCCTGGATGATGCCGCGCTGCTCCAGGCGCTTCACCCGCTGGTGTACGGCCGAGGTGGACAGGCCGGTCGCCTTGCCCAGATCGGTGAAGCTCATCCTGCCGTCGGACGTGAGCAGCCCGACGATCTTTCGGTCCAGGTCCTCCATCCCCAAGACATTACTTGAGCAACCACCCCACCGCAGCGTGATCTCGCGGACCGGCCGGGTCCTGCCTGCGTACTGGCTGGGTAATGTCACGGAGCTGTGAAAGCATCTGGCCATGGCTGACAGAATGGCCGACAGGCCCGAACGGCTGATGCTGCTCGACACGGCATCGCTGTACTTCCGCGCCTTCTTCGGCGTCCCGGACACGATGAAGGCCGCCGACGGTACGCCGACGAACGCGATCCGCGGGCTGCTCGACTTCATCGCGCGGCTGGCCGAGAACCACCACCCGACCCACCTGGTCGCCTGCTGGGACGACAACTGGCGGCCGTCCTGGCGGGTCGCGCTGATCCCGTCGTACAAGGCGCAGCGGGTCGAGTTCGTGACGGCCAAGGGCGAGCAGGTGGAGGACGTACCGGACCGTCTCGAGGTCCAGGTGCCGTACATCCGCGCCTGCCTGGACGCGCTCGGGATCACCATCGTCGGCGCCCCGGACCACGAGGCGGACGACGTGATCGGCACGCTGTCGCACCAGGCGACGATGCCGGTCGATGTCGTCACCGGCGACCGCGACCTGTTCCAGCTGATCGACGACAGCCGCGGCATCCGGATCGTGTACACGGCCGCGCGTGGCGTCGGCCGCGCGGAGGTGTACGACGAGCAGGCGCTGCTCGCGAAGTACGAGATCCCAGCGCAGCGGTATGCCGACTTCGCCACCCTCCGCGGTGACGCGTCCGACGGGCTGCCCGGGGTGAAGGGCGTCGGCGAGAAGACGGCCGCATCGCTCGTCACCGCGTACGGCGATCTGGACGCGATCCGCGCCGCGGCGGCCGACCCGAGTACTCCGATGGCGCCTGGGGTGAAGAAGAAGATCCTGGCCGCGAGCGACTATCTCGACGTCGCGCCGAAGGTGGTCGCGGTCGCGAAGGACGCCCCGGTGGGTACGTACGACGCGAAGCTCCCGTCCGCCGTGAAGGATCCGGAGAAATGGCTGGAGCTGGTCGAGCTGCTCGAGCTCGGCAGCAGCGCGCAACGAGTGATGTCGGCGCTCGACCTGGGACCGAAGGCATGAGCACCCGCGAGCTGGCGGAGCGCTTCCGCGCGGAGATCGTGACGCTTCGCCGGGCGCTGCATCAGGTACCGGAGTACGACCTCGATCTGCCCAAGTCACAGCAGCTGATCCTCGACGCGCTGGCCGGGTTGCCGTTGGAGATCACGCTCGGCAAGGAGCTGTCTTCGGTGACTGCCGTGCTGCGCGGCGGTGGCGGACCTGGTCCGGTCGTGCTGTTGCGCGGTGACATGGACGCGCTGCCGGTGACCGAGCGGACCGACGTACCGTTCGCGTCCCAGCACCCCGGGATGATGCATGCCTGCGGCCACGACCTGCACGTTGCCGGCCTGGTCGGCGCGGCGAAGGTGCTGTGCGCGATGCGGAACGACCTGCCGGGCGACGTGGTGTTCATGTTCCAGCCGGGCGAAGAGACCAGCGGCGGCGCGCCGATCATGATCCGCGAGGGCGTACTGGACGCGGCCGGCCGCCGGGCGGACGCGGCGTACGGGCTGCATGTCGGATCGTCCTCCCAGCCGCTCGGGATGTGGAGCAGCCGTCCCGGGTCGTTCATGGCCGCGGCGGACCAGTTGCACGTACGCGTCGTCGGCGAAGGCACGCACGGATCGACACCGTTCCGCGGCAAGGACCCGATCCCGGTCGCGTGCGAGATGGTGACCGCGTTGCAGACGATGATCACCCGGCAGTTCGACGTGTTCGACCCGGTGGTGCTGACGGTCGGGCGGATCGCGGGCGGGACCAAGGAGAACATCATCCCGGACGACGCGTTCTTCGACGCGACCGTGCGGACGTTCTCCGAAGCGACCCGCGCGAAGGTGGCGCAAACCTCCGTCCAGCTGGTCGAGTCGATGGCGGCGGCGCATGGCCTGACGGCCGAGGTCGAGTACCAGATCGGTTATCCGGTCACGGTCAACAACCCGGACGAGTACGCGTTCGCCCGGGACACGATCGTCGAGCTGTTCGGCGCCGACCGGTTCCAGGAGCGCGCCAATCCACGGTGTGGCGCCGAGGACATGTCGTACGTACTGAACGAGGTCCCCGGCGTCTATCTCAACCTGAGCGCCTGCGCCTCGGACGATCCGGAGACCGCGCCGGACAACCACTCCCCCTTGGCCAACTTCAACGACTCGGTGCTGCCGGACGCGTCGGCGCTGCTGGCCGAGCTCGCGGTCCGTCGCCTGCGGCGGTGAGGACGGCGCCCGCGATCGTGGTGGCCGCGGCGACCAGGTAGATCGCGGGCAGGCCGGGTCCGGCGGCGACCCGGCCGCCGATCCAGCCCGCGAACGCGGCCGCGAGCTGGTACGCCGAGGCGTTGACGGCGATCGCCAAGGTGGGCGCGGCGGCCGCGGTGGTGAGGACCCGGGCCTGCATGCCCGGGATCACCGAGAAGCCGACCGCGCCGATGGCGAAGACGAGTAGGGCGGTGAGTATCGGGCTCGGGCTGAGCCATAGGGCGACTAGGAGTACGGCGAGGAACGTCAATGCGGCGAGCTGGGATGCCCGCAGTGCCCGATCGGCCAGGCGGCCACCGACGAGGTTGCCTATGGTTGCGCCGACACCGTAGACGAGCAGCATCGGGGCGACGGCCGTGGCGGAGAACTTGCCGGGGCCCGTCAGGAGTGGGGCCAGGTACGTGAAGACCATCAGCAGGCCGACGTTCGCTACTGCGGTGATGGTGATCGCGCGGAGCAGTTGGCGGTCGCGGAAGACGGTGAACTCACCGAGAGCGCTGGTGCGCACGCCGGGCTGATCGCTGGGGATGTAGCGCGCTACCAGGACGAGGCCGATCGCGCAGCAGGCAGTGATGGCGGCGAAGGTCGTACGCCAGCCGAACGCGGTCCCGATCCAGGTACCGAGCGGAGCGCCGAGGATCATCGCGAGATTCATGCCGAAGGCAACTTTCGCGACGGTGGACGCCTGCTTCTCCGGCGGTGCGGAGGTGGTGGCGATCACTATCGCGTTGGCGAAGAAGGTTGCGGTGACGAACGAGGTGGCGATCCGGGCCGCGAACAGTACGCCGTAGTTCGGTGCGGCCGCCGACAGGAGGTTGCCGGTGACCGCTACGGCCAGCAGTGCCAGTACGAGCGGTTTGCGGCGGCGGCCGGCGGTGATTGCGGTCAGCAACGGTCCCCCGACGATCATGCCGAGCGCGTACGCGGTCACCAGCAGGCCCGCGGCCGGGATCGACACGCCGAGCTCACCGGCCACCGCGGGCAGGATGCCGGCGACCACGAACTCGCCGGTCGTCACTCCGAACACGCAGACCAGCAAGGCGGTCAGCTTCATAGTGGATGTACCTCACGGATAGATTGGTTGATAACCGTGAGACTAGATCCCTCTAACGGATGGACGCAAGCTGTACCATGAGAAGCATGCTCGCTGCACCGTTGCCGCCCGCGCCGGGCGCGGACTCGTACGTCGCGCTCGACTTCGCGAACTCCGTGATCGCGCTGCCGGGTGGCCAGTACGTCGATCTGCTCGGCAGTCCCGCCTCCGTGAACGCGTGGCTCAGCGCGCACACGCTCGCTCCCGAGGACGCCGACGTCCAGGAACTGTGCGCAACCCAGCTCCGTGCGCTCCGCGAACACATCCGCTCGCTGTTCGCCGCGCGCGCCACCGACGTACCCGCGCTGCCCGCCGCGGTCGATGCTGTCAACAGCGCGCTCACCCTCGTCCCGACCACCGCGCTGCTGCGGTGGGACGACAAAACCGGCCCCTACCGCCAGGCCCCCTGCCCCACCAACGAGATCCTCGACCACGCGCTGGCGACCCTCGCCGCCAACGCTGCCGACCTGCTCACCGCGCCCGAAGCCGATCTCCTCACCACCTGCACCGCCACCCCCTGCAACCGCTACCTACTCCGCCACGGCCGAACCCACTGGTGCTCCACCCGCTGCGGCAACCGAGCCCGAGCCGCCCGCTCCTACGCCCGCCGCACTTCCCCGTCAGCGCAGTAGAACGGGGACGCCGGTTGCGGCGTCCCCGTTCTCAGTTGGTTGGGTTTGAGTTAGCTGGAGATTGGGCTGCCGGTGGGCAGAGCAGCAGCTTCCTCGTCTATGTCGGTTACGGCGCCGGTGAATTGGGCGTTGTAGAGGCGGGCGTAGGCGCCGTCGAGGGTCAGTAGTTGCTGGTGGTTGCCTTGCTCGACGATGGCGCCGTCTTCCATGACCAGGATCAGGTCGGCGTCGCGGATCGTCGACAGGCGATGGGCGATGACGAAGCTGGTGCGGTCGGACCTCAGGGCGGCCATGGCGCGTTGGACCAGGACCTCCGTGCGGGTGTCGACCGAGCTGGTGGCTTCGTCCAGGATCAGCAACTGCGGGTCGGCCAGGAACGCGCGGGCGATGGTGAGCAGCTGCTTCTCACCGGCGCTGACGTTGCTGCCTTCCTCGTCGATGACCGTGTCGTAGCCGTCCGGCAGGCTGTGGACGAAGCGGTCCACGTACGTCGCCTTGGCTGCCGCGAGCATGTCCTCCTCGGTGGCGTCCAGGTTCCCGTACAGGAGGTTGTCGCGGATCGTGCCGCCGAACAGCCAGGTGTCCTGCAGCACCATGCCGATCCGCGATCGCAGGTCGTGCCGGGTCAGCTCGGTGATGTCCACGCCGTCGAGCGTGATCTTGCCGCCGTTCAGCTCGTAGAAGCGCATGATCAGGTTCACCAGCGTGGTCTTGCCGGCGCCGGTCGGGCCGACGATCGCGACCGTCTGGCCGGGCTCGGCGACCAGGCTCAGATCGCTGATCAGCGGCTTCGCCGGGTCGTACGAGAACGAGACGTGCTCGAACTCGACCCGTCCCCGCGCGTCGGTGACCTTCTCCGGCGTCTCGTCCTCCGGCACCTGCTCCTCGGCATCCAGCACCTCGAACACCCGCTCGGCCGAGGCCACCCCCGACTGCAGCAAGTTCGCCATCGACGCGACCTGGGTCAGCGGCTGGGTGAACTGGCGCGAGTACTGGATGAACGCCTGCACATCACCCAGTGACATTGTGCCGGACGCGACCCGCAGACCACCGATGACCGCGATCACCACGTAGTTCAGGTTCCCGACGAACATCATCACCGGCATGATCAGGCCGGAGATGAACTGCGCACCGAACGCGGCCTGGTACAGCTCGTCGTTCTTCTTCGCGAAGTTCGCCTCGATCTCCTTCTGCCGGCCGAACACCTTCACCAGCTCGTGCCCGGTGAACGCCTCCTCGATCTGACCGTTCAGCGCACCGGTGTGCCGCCACTGCGCGACGAACCGGGCCTGCGACCGCTTCGCGATCACCGCGGTCAGCACCATCGAGATCGGGATCGAGATCAAGGCAATCAGCGCCAGCGTCGGCGAGACGACAAACATCATCGTCAAGACGCCGATCACGGTCAGCAGCGAGGTCAGCAGCTGGCTGAGGGTCTGCTGCAGGCTGGTCGAGATGTTGTCGATGTCGTTCGTCACCCGGCTGAGCAGTTCGCCGCGCGGCGCACCGTCGAAGTAGCTCAGCGGCAGCCGGTTCAGCTTGTCCTCGACGTCCGAGCGCAGGCTGAGGATGGTCCGCTGGACCACGCCGTTCAGGATGTAACCCTGTGCCCAGGACAGGAAGAACGCCCCGGCGTACAGCCCGAGCACCAGCAGCAGAACGTTGCGCAGGGCATCGAAATCGATGCCGACCCCCGGGATCAGGTCGATTCCCTGCAGCAGGTCCGCGAGCCGTCCGTTGCCCGAGGCCCGGGTCTGCTCGATCACCTGTGCCTTGCTGACTCCGCTCGGCAGGTGCTTGCCGATGGCGCCGGCGAAGATGATGTCGGTGGCCCGGCCGAGGATCTTCGGGCCGAGCACCGAGAGCCCGACGCTGAAGATCGCCAGCAGGATCACACCGGACACCTGCAACCGGTGCGGCCGCAGCCGGCCGAGCAGCCGCTTCGCCGACGGCAGGAAGTTCATGGACTTGTCGCCCGGGATACCACCCGGAGGCCCGAACGCCCGACCCGTGTTCGGCCGCTCGGTGGCCTTTACCGTCTCCTTGCCCTCCGGAGCGGCCTCTGTTTCCTCACTCATGCCGCCTCCTCCGCGGACCGCTGGGACTCGACGATCTCGAGGTACGTCGGACACGTGTCGAGCAGTTCCTCATGCCTGCCCGTGCCGACGATCGCGCCGTCCTCGATCACCACGATCTGGTCGGCGTCGATGATGGTCGAGACGCGCTGCGCCACGATGACCATGCAGGCGTCCCGGGTGACCGGCCGCAGCGCCGACCGGAGCCGCGCGTCGGTGGCCAGGTCGAGGGCCGAGAACGAGTCGTCGAACAGGTAGATCTCGGGTTTGCGGACCAGCGCCCGCGCGATCGCGAGCCGCTGCCGCTGACCGCCGGAGACGTTCGTGCCGCCTTGCGCGATCGGCGATTCCAGTCCTTCCGGCATCGCCTCGACGAAGTCGCGTCCTTGGGCGATCTCCAGCGCTTCCCACAGTTCGTCGTCGGTCGCGTCCGGGTTCCCGTACCGCAGGTTGCTCGCGACCGTTCCGGAGAACAGGTACGGGCGCTGCGGCACCAGGCCGATCCGCTCCCAGAGCGCCTCCGGCTCGATGTCGCGTACGTCGATGCCGTCCACGAGCACCCGCCCCTCGGTCGCGTCGAACAATCGGGGTACGAGCGACAGCAACGTGGTCTTGCCGGCGCCGGTACTTCCGATGATCGCGGTCGTCTGCCCCGGCGAGGCGGCGAAACTGATGTCACGCAGCACCGGCTCAGCAGCACCTGGGTACTTGAAGGATGCGTTCTCGAAGACCAGCTCGCCGCGACCGGTGAAGCTCGTGATCGGCGTGACCGGCGGGCGTACCGACGAGTCGGTGTCGAGCACCTCGGCGATCCGGTCCGCGCAGACCGAGGCGCGCGGCACCATGATCATCACGAACACACCCATCATCACCGAGAACAGGATCTGGATCAGGTAGCTCAGGAACGCGGTCAGCGCGCCGACCTGCATCTTCCCGTCCTCGATCCGGGAGGCACCGAACCACAGCACCGCGACGCTCGAGACGTTCAGGATCAGCATCACGGTCGGGAAGACCAGCGCCATCAGCCGGCCGGCCCGGATCGCGGTGTCGGTCAGGTTCTCGTTCGCTTCGCCGAACCGCTTGACCTCGTGCGGCTCGCGGACGAACGCGCGGACCACCCGGATACCGGTGATCTGCTCGCGCAGCACCCGGTTCACCCCGTCGATGTTCTTCTGCATCTTCCGGAACTGCGGGACCATCCGGCTCGCGATGAACCCGACGCTGATGGCCAGCAGCGGTACGGCGACCGCGACCAGCCAGGACAGGCCGACGTCCTGGCGAACCGCCATGATGATGCCGCCGACCATCGTGATCGGAGCCGCGACCAGCATCGTCGTGGTCATCACGACCAGCATCTGGATCTGCTGTACGTCGTTCGTGCTGCGCGAGATCAGCGTCGGCGCCCCGAACTGGTTCACCTCGCGGGCGGAGAACTCACCGACCCGGTGGAAGACCGCCGCCCGGACATCGCGCCCGAACAGCGCGGCTGTCTTCGCGCCGAAGTACACGGCGGTGATCGTGCAGGCGATCTGCAGCAGGCTGACGCCGAGCATCCAGCCGCCGGTCTGCATGATGTAGCTGGTGTCGCCCTTGGCCACACCGTTGTCGATGATGTCGGCGTTGAGCGTCGGCAGGTAGAGGGAGGCGATCGTCCCGATCAACTGCAGGACGACCACCAGGGACAGGTTTCCCGCGTACGGACGCAGGTGCGTACGCAAGACTCGAAGTAACATCAATCTTCCCCAGAGTCGTGATGACGGGCGCCTTCGAGCGCGAACTCGACGACGTCCTCGGAAGCCGGTGGCTGACCGGTGTGGCGCTTGCGGAGACCGTCGAACGCGAGGTCGACGATCTCCTCGGCGGTCAGCGCGTGGCCGCCGGAAATCATCGGATGGGTGGCGGAGAAGGTGAGCAGCCCGATCATCCGGACCACCTCCTCCGGTGGCAGCCGGAGCTGGTCCGCGTCCGGGCGGAGCAGATCGGCGAACGCGGCGTTGGTCAGGTCGGACTGGCGCTTGCGGCGCGCCTCATCCATCGGGGTCTGTTTCAGGTCCGGCGGCCGGCGCAGCCGCATCGCGACCATCAGGCGGAAGATCCGGCGCAGCAGCGTCTGGCTCGCCTCGACCGCGGCGATGGTCCGCTCCCGCAGCGGCAGCGACCGGTCGACCCGCTCCAGCGCGGTGATCACGTCACTGGTGTCCATCGCGGTCGCCATCACCGCCTGCAGCAACGCGTCCTTGCTGCCGAAGGCGCGGAAGATCGTGCCTTCGGCGACGCCGGCCGCTTCGGCGATCCGCTTGGTGCTGACCTCCGGGCCGAACTCCTCCAGCAACGGCAGTGTCGCCTCGACGATCGCGGCGCGCCGCTCCTCGGGTGGCAGTGGGGTTGCTCGTGGACTCACGCGCTCCACGATAACTGAGTGAGTACTCACTCACAACTACGCACAGGCTCCGCCGCGAGCATGAGTGAGTACTCACTCACAAGTAGATTTTGACTCTCGCGCTTGGCGCCTGCTCCGCCGTCCACGGCCCCCGCCGAGTGTTCACGCCCCGGCAGTTGCCCGCGCTCCGGCAGGCTGACGCACCGACCCTGCAACCGCGATCGCGCCCGGCCGTGCTCGCAGCGGACAATCGGCAGCTCGACAGGTAGTGCACCCCCGAGACGCCGTACACCCCGACCCCTTCACGCTCAAGTGCACTACCCACCCAACCCACACGTCCTGTCCACCCGCCCACAACACGACACTGCATCGTCGCGAGAGCCTTTCCGGGCCGGGCAGGAGCTTTTCTGGCGCTATTCCAGCAAAAGGCTCCACTAGCATCCCGACGACCTTCGGGCCCCCGTTCCAGGTGACCCACACATCAGTCACGAGAGCCGGGGGTTTCGCTCGTCCTCGTACCGTACAATGTACGGAGATTGCCCGGGGGTTGACCTCTACATTGCTCGAGGTTCTAGCGTCGGGTTTTGTCGGTGGTGTCCGGAATCATCGACAGTCCCGACCGATCGATTCAGCGGAGCCCAGCTGTGAGTATGGAAATGACCGCGTGGAACTCGATGTACCACGCGATGCACGCGCAGGACGAGAAACGGCCGTTCTCCCGCGCGACGCTGCGCCGGATCCTCGCGTTCGCGCGGCCACACCGCAAACACCTGATCTGGTTCCTGGTGCTGAGCACCGGCGGCGCCGTGCTGGCCGTCGCGACGCCGATCCTGGCCGGCAACGTGGTCAACGCGATCGTCGACGGCAAGGCCTTCAGCGTCGTGCTGCAGCTGTCCCTGCTGATCGCGCTGATCGCGGTCGCCGAGGCCGCGCTCGGGCTGTTCACCCGCTGGCTGTCGGCGAGTATCGGCGAAGGCCTGATCCTGGATCTGCGGACCGCGGTCTTCGACCACATCCAGCGGATGCCGATCGCGTTCTTCACCCGGACCCGCACCGGCGCGCTGGTCTCCCGGCTGAACAACGACGTGATCGGCGCCCAGCGCGCGTTCAGCGACACGTTGTCCGGCGTGGTCAGCAACCTGGTCGTGCTCGTGCTGACGCTGATCGTGATGCTGCGGGTGTCCTGGCAGATCACGCTGCTCGCGCTGGTCATCCTGCCGATCTTCGTCATCCCGGCCCGCCGGTTCGGGTCGCGGCTGGCCGGCCTGCAGCGGGAGGCCGCCAACTACAACGCCACCATGAGCACGCAGATGACCGAGCGGTTCTCCGCGCCGGGCGCGACGCTGGTCAAGCTGTTCGGCCGGCCGGCCCGGGAGTCGTCCGAGTTCGCGATCCGGGCCCGGCGGGTGCGGGACATCGGCGTCCGGACGGCGATGGTGCAATGGATCTTCGTCACCGCGCTGACCTTGGTGTCGGCGCTGGCGCTGGCGGTCGTGTACGGGCTTGGTGGCTTCCTCGCCTTGCGGCATCAGCTCGACGCGGGTGCGGTCGTCTCGATGGCGCTGCTGCTGACCCGGTTGTACTCGCCGCTGACCGCGCTCGCGAGCGCGCGGCTCGAGGTGATGACCGCGCTGGTCAGCTTCGAGCGGGTCTTCGAGGTGCTGGATCTGGAGCCGCTGATCAAGGACAAGCCGGACGCCGGGCGCGTGCCGGAAGGACCGGTCTCGGTCGAGTTCGACGCGGTCAGCTTCGCGTACCCGTCGGCGGACAAGGTGTCGCTGGCGTCGCTCGAAGAGGTCGCGAAGCTCGACACTCGGGGCGGCGTCGAGGTGCTGCACGAGGTGTCGTTCCGGGCCGAGCCAGGGCAGATGATCGCGCTGGTCGGGTCGTCCGGCGCCGGCAAGTCGACGATCGCCCAGCTCCTCCCGCGGCTGTACGACGTGGACTCGGGTGTGGTGCGACTGGCCGGCACCGACGTACGCGACGTGTCCGCGGAATCGTTGCGCGAGACGCTCGGGATGGTCACGCAGGACGGCCACCTCTTCCACGACAGCATCCGGGAGAACCTGTTGCTCGCCCGTCCCGAAGCCTCCGAAGACGAGGTGTGGGACGCGTTGGAGCGGGCGCGGCTGGGCGAGCTCATCCGTTCGCTGCCGGATCAGCTGGACACCGTCGTCGGCGAGCGCGGGTACCGGTTGTCCGGTGGTGAGCGGCAGCGGCTGACCATTGCCCGGTTGCTGCTCGCGCAGCCCCGGGTGGTGATCCTCGACGAGGCGACCGCGGCGCTCGACTCGACCAACGAGGCGGCCGTGCAGGCAGCGCTGACCGAGGCGCTCGCGGGGCGTACGGCGGTGGTGATCGCGCACCGGTTGTCGACGATCCGCGCGGCCGACCAGATCCTGGTGATCGAGGACGGCCGGATCGTCGAACGCGGCCGGCACACGGAACTCCTCACCGCTCGCGGACGTTACGAAGAGCTGTACCGGACCCAGTTCGACCAGCCGGGGGCGGAAGGCGCGCCGCTTCCGGTCTGAGCAGCACCGCATCACTGACCATTCGAACTACGCGGATTCGCACCAGGACGAGGAGGTCGCCGGCTTGGCGGTCACGGGGCAGGAACTGGCAGGCTACGCGGCGGTTTTCCGTCCATCCGATCCACCCCGGGAAGGCCGGATCGCCTTCTGGGACCCCGACGGCGGCCCGCTGCCCACCGGGCTCGGCGACCACGTGGATCTGACCACCGAGCAGACCGTCGTCCGGGCGGTCGAGCTTCCGGTGAGTGAGGCGGTCGGCGTCCTCGGACGGATGCGCCGGGCGGCCGGTGCCCATCCATCAGCGGCGTTCTGGGGCGGTGCCGCGCTGGTCGCGCTGCAGCTGGTTGCCCGGGGCAAGCTCCTCCCGGGCGTCTCCCCCGCCGGTCATGACGCCTGGCGGGTCGGCCCGCTCGATCCCGACGACATCACCCGCGTACTCACCCTGGCCGAAGCCATGCCGCCATCAGCCCGCGCACTCCCCGCCGCTGAGACGGGTGCGCGGGTGCCGGTGGCGGAGGAGCTGCTGCGGGAGTTCCTCGACGCGGTCGCCGACGGGATGCCACGGTCGCCCGCCGCCGCGAAGGCACATCAGACCGACCTGTTCACCGCGAAGGCGCCGCAGCGCGCCGACCGGTTGCGCGGGTGGGCCGACGAGGTGTCGGCCGGGCTCGACAGCGGCGTACGGATCTCGCTGCGGATCGAGATGACCGAGTCACTGAACTTCGCGGCCATCGTCCAGCTGCACAGTTTGAAGGACCCGACCCTCGTCCGCGACGCGGATGACGTGTGGTCGGACGACGTACCGGGCTTCGGCCCACGGGCACGGATCGACGCAACGCTCGCGATCCGGCGCGCCGCGCGGGTGTGGCAACCACTGACCCGGCTGCTCGACTCCCCCGTGCCGGACCAGATGGAGCTGGCCGACGAGGACGTGGCCGACCTGCTGGCCGGTTCGGGACAACGGCTCACTGCGGCGGGCGTCGACCTGCACTGGCCGCGCAGCCTCGGTCGCAAGCTGACCGCACGGGCTGCGATCACCTCGGCCGACGGACCGCCGAGCAATCTGCCGAGCTTCTTCGGCGGTCAGACCACGCTCGACTTCAGCTGGCAGGTGGCGCTCGGCGACGACCCGTTGTCCGAGGCCGAGCTCGACCAGCTGGCCGAGGCGACGCGGCCGGTCGTACGGCTGCGGGATCAGTGGATGCTGATCGACCCCGAGCTCGCCCGCAAGGCCCGCGAACGCATCCTCAAACCGGTCACCGCGATCGACGCGCTGGGGGCCGCGCTGACCGGTACCACCGAGGTCGACGGCCGGCAGGTCACCGTCACCCCGACCCGCTGGCTGGAGGACCTGCGCGCCCGGATCGCGGATCCGGAGCGCGCCGACGAGCCGATCGAAGCGCCGGCCGGGCTGCAGGCGACATTGCGGGACTACCAGCTCCGCGGCGTGCGGTGGCTGTCCCGGATGACCTCGCTCGGCCTCGGCGGCTGCCTCGCCGACGACATGGGTCTCGGCAAGACGATCACGCTGATCTCCTTGCACCTTCATCGTCAGCAGTCCGCTGATACGGCCGGGCCGACGCTCGTCGTCTGTCCGGCGTCACTGCTGGGCAACTGGGAGCGCGAGGTTCAGCGCTTCGCACCCGGCACACCAGTACGGCGCTTCCATGGCACTGCTCGTTCGCTGGACGATGCCCAAGACGGCTTCGTGCTGACGACGTACGGGACGCTCCGGCGCGACGCCGTACGCCTCGCCGATCATCGGTGGGGGCTGGTCGTCGCGGACGAAGCGCAGCACGTGAAGAATCCCTCCTCCGGTACGGCGAAGGCGCTTCGTACGGTGCCGGCCTTGTCGCGGGTGGCGTTGACGGGGACGCCGGTTGAGAACAACCTGTCCGAGTTGTGGGCGATCCTCGACTGGACCACGCCGGGCCTGCTCGGGCGGCTCAGCACGTTCCGGAACCACTGGGCGACCCCGATCGAAGCGGACAAGGACGAGGAGGTCGCGGCGCGGCTGGCGACTCTCGTACGCCCGTTCCTGCTGCGGCGCCGCAAGTCGGACCCGGGGATCGCGCCGGAGCTGCCGCCGAAGACCGAGACCGATCAGCCGGTGTCGCTCACCCGCGAGCAAGTGGTGTTGTACGAGGCAACCGTCCGCGAGCTGATGGCCGACATCGAGGCCAGCGATCAGATGGCGCGCCGCGGAAAGATCGTCAAGCTGCTCACCGGGCTGAAGCAGATCTGCAACCACCCGGCGCAGTACCTGAAGGAGCCGGACGAGGCCCGGTTGAGCGGGCGGTCCGGGAAGCTCGAGCTGCTCGACGAGTTGCTGGAGACGATCGTCGCCGAGGACGGCGCGGTGCTCGTGTTCACACAGTACGTGGCGATGGCGCGACTGCTCGAACGGCATCTCGCCGACCGCGGCATTCCCAGCCAGCTGCTCCACGGGGGTACGCCGGTGGCGCGGCGCGAGGAGATGGTCGACCGCTTCCAGGCCGGTGAGGTACGGGTGTTCCTGCTGTCCTTGAAGGCGGCCGGCACCGGGCTGAACCTGACGCGCGCCGACCATGTCGTGCACTACGACCGGTGGTGGAATCCGGCCGTCGAAGATCAGGCGACCGACCGGGCGTACCGGATCGGGCAGACGCGGCCGGTGCAGGTGCACCGGCTGATTGCCGAAGGCACCATCGAGGACCGGATCGCGGCGATGCTCGCGACCAAACGGGAGCTGGCCGAGGCCGTGCTGACTGGTGGCGAGGCGGCGCTGACCGAGCTGTCGGACGCCGAGCTGGCCGACTTGGTCGAGCTCCGCGCCGACCGTTCGGCACTGGCCGGATCGACGCTGGGATCGACGCTGGCCGGATCGACACAGGGCGGACGTGTGCGGGGAGGTGCGCGATGAGTGCGGTGCGTGGGTTCCCGGCGTTCGCCGCGTCGAGTGCGCAGGCGCGGAGTACGCGCGGGCGGTCGTGGTGGGCGCGGGCCTGGGTGCAGGCGATGGAGGACACCTCGCTCGACAACGGCCAGTTGAAGAAAGGCCGCCGGTACGCGAACTCGGGACAGGTCGGCACCATCACGGTCAGCGCCGGGCGGATCGCCGCGACCGTGTACGCGCCGGAGGACACGTACGAGTCGGTCGTCCAGGTTGACGAGTTGGATGCGGAGGACTGGCGGCGGTTTCTGGAGCAGGTCGCGGCGCGGGCGGGACACATCGCGGCCTTGCTTGATGGCGAAATGCCGCATGACCTGGTCGAGGCGGCGGCGGACGCTGGGGTGGCGTTGCTGCCTGGGATCGGGGATCTCGATCCGAGTTGTACGTGTGACGCGTGGGAGCTGCCGTGCCAGCATGCGGCTGCGCTTTGTTACCAGGTTGCGTGGTTGCTGGACGCGGATCCGTTCGTGCTCCTGTTGCTGCGCGGGCGCACGCGGGAGGACATCCTGGCCGAGCTGCAGCGCCCCGCGGCTGGTGGTGAACACACGCCGGGCGACGTGGCGAGTGGTGAGCGTGCTGGGGGCAGCGACGGTGCTGGGGTTTTGGTGGCTGAGGTGCTTGCGGCGACGCCAGGCGAGTTGCCGGACGTGCCTGAGTTGCCCGGCAAGATCGGGCTCGATCAGCTGCCGGTCGTAGCGATTGAGCCGCCCGATGGGGTCGGGCCGGCGGTGCTCCAGCTCCTCGTACTCGACGCTGCCCGGCGCGCTCGCGCCGTCCTCAATGCGCTCCTGCACAACACCGCGGAGCCGGCACCGCTCGACGAATGGCAGGACACGATCCGCCTCGCCGCTGACTTCCCGGAGCTCGCCGCGCCATTGACTGCGGCGACCGGGCGGGAGCTTGCCCTCGGCATCCAAGCCTGGCGGTACGGCGGCGCACCCGGGCTCGACGTCCTCGAACACACCTGGACCCCCGACCCCGCCGACCTCAACCGCGCCCGCACCGAACTCCAAGCCACCGACGACCAGCTGACCATCACTACAACCGCCAACCACCTCACCATTACCCCTGACCTTCAGCTGCGGCTGGATCGCCTCGGGCGGTGGCATGCGTACCGGCTGATCGGCGAGGTGTGGACGCCCGCGGCGCCGGCGTCCGCCGATCCGCTCTCGGCGTTCGCCGCCGAGTGGTAACGCCCGAGTGGTGATGCGGAGTGCTTCGAGGTCTTCGTCGGGTGGTAAATCGGCTGCGCGGGTGCGAGCGGACCCGCTAAGGTAGCTGTCAGCTTCGGAGGAAGAAGGAGGTGGAGTTGATGACCGCGCGATTTCGCGCCGCCGCACGTCCGGTGGCGTACACGGTCATGCAACTCACCTTCTGAACTCCGAAAGGGACCTCCGTTGTCCAACCTTTCTTGGCACACCCGCGTCGAGACCCCGGCTGACGTCGAGCCGCTCCGCGACATCACCCGCGCCGCCTTCGGCCGCGAGCTCGAGGTCGACTATCTGGACGCGCACCGCGACCACCCGATCGCGTGGATTCCGGGCCTGTCGTTCGTGGCGACCACCCCGGACGACCAGCCGATCGCGTACGCGCTGCTGACCCGCTGTCACGTCGGTGACGTGCCGGTGCTGTCACTCGGCCCGGTCGCGGTCCTTCCCGAGCATCAGGGTGGCGGCGCCGGTGGCGCGGCGATCCGGGCCGCGCTGGCGGTCGCGCACACCCGCACCGAGCCCGCGATGATGGTGCTCGGTCACAAGGAGTACTACCCGCGGTTCGGCTTCCGGCAGGCTACCGAGTTCGGTATCCACCATCCGGAGTACGACGGACCGCACTTGATGGCGCTCGCGCTCGGTGACCACAAGGTGCCGGCCGGACTGCTGACGTACCCCGTCACCACCTGACCGACGCCCATCCAGCCCGAGGACCCGGCCCCCGCCGGGTCCTCGCGGCGGCCAAGCGGCAGGTAGTAAAAGGTTCCTTCGAACTCGCCGAATCACTTGCGCACGCTCCTTGTATACATGAAACAGTCGGCAGAACCGCCTACTCAGGAGCACGCGATGACTCGTCGACTGCCGCCCACCCTGAACCGATTCATCCCGAGTACCAGGCGTCACCGACTGGCCGGGGCCAGTGCGGCGATCGTCGCGCTGGTCCTGGCCGGCACCGCCTGCTCGCCGGTGCAGCCGGCCGGAGACAACCCGTCGGCCGGCGGCCAGTCGGCCGCTGGTCAGGACGTTTTCGGCGACGCCGCCGACGCGGCCCAGGTCAAGTCCGGCGGTACGCTCACCGTCGCGCTGTCGGCCGATCCGGACAAGCTCGACCCGACGCTGTCGCGCAGTCTGTACTCGCGGTACGTCTTCCACACCATGTGCGAGAAGCTCTACGACCTCGGTCCGGACGCGAAGGTCGTACCGCAACTCGCGACCGCGCTGCCGACGATCGCCGCGGACGGCCGTACGCTCACCATCCCGCTCAAACAAGGCGTGAAGTTCGCCGACGGTACGGCCTTCGACGCCAATGCGGTGAAGACCTCGCTGAACCGCCACCTGACACTGGCCGGTTCGGCGCGGAAGAGTGAGCTCGGCCCGATCACCTCGATCGACACCCCAGATCAGCAGACCGTCCTGATCAAGCTGTCCAAGCCGTTCGCGCCGCTGACCGCCGCGCTCGCCGACCGGGCCGGCATGGTGCTCAGCCCGGACGCGGTCACCAAGCTCGGCGCCAACTTCGCCGCCGCGCCGGTCTGCGTCGGCCCGTTCAAGTTCGCCAGCCGGGTCGCGCAGAACTCGATCAAGGTCGTCAAGGACCCGCAGTACTACGACGCGGCGAAGGTCCATCTCGACGGGATCGAGTACCGGATCATCACCGACTCCAGTATCCGCTCGGCCAACCTCAAGTCCGGCGACGCCCAGGTCGCGGACTCACTGTCGACGCAGGACGCGCCGGAGCTGCAGAAGGACGACGGCCTCAGCGTGCTGCAGTCCCAGTCGCTCGGCTACCAAGGCCTGACCGTCAACATCGGGAACGCCAACGGCGTCGGCAACCCGCTGAACCAGCTCGACACCCCGATCGCCAAGGACCCTCGAGTACGGCAGGCGCTGGCGTTGTCGATCGACCGCGAGGCGCTGGTGAAGTCGATCTTCAACGGCCTGAACACGGTCGCCTGTTCGCCGGTGTCACCGAAGAGCGAGTTCAGCTCCGAGGCGGCGCAGGTCTGCCCGGCGCACGATCCGGCCAAGGCGAAGCAGTTGCTGGCGGACGCGGGCGCGAGCACGCCGTACAAGATCGAGATGATCACGTCGAACAACCCGGACAGCCTGCGGCTCGCGCAAGCCCTGCAGGGCATGGTGAAGGAAGGTGGTTTCGACCTCGTCATCAAGCCGGTCGAGTACGCCGCGCTGCTCGATCAGCAAGACCGCGGTGACTTCCAACTGCTCCAACTCGGCTGGTCCGGCCGGGTCGACCCCGACGCCAACATCTACAACTTCGTCGGTACGACCGGCAGCCAGAACGTCTCCGGGTACAGCAACCCCGATCTCGACAAACTGCTCACCGACGCCCGGCAGGCCACTGACCAGGCGCAACGCGTGAAGCTGTACGGCGACGTGGTCACCAAGCTGCAGCAGGACGACCCGATCATCTACCTGTACCGGCAGCGCAATCTGACCGGCGTCTCCAAGAAGCTCCTCGGCATCCAGGTGTACCCCGACGGCGTCATCCGCACCGCCTTCGCCGGGTTCGCCAAGTGAGGCGCTACCTCCTCAACCGGTTGTGGCAGTCGGCGGTGACGCTCGTCCTCGCGACGATCGTCGTCTTCGCCGGGGTGCGCGCGCTGCCGGGCGATCCCGCGCTGGCGCTTGCCGGGGAGGATCGGGATCCGGAGTCGTTGCGCGCGATCCGGGAGCAGTACGGGCTCGATCAGTCGTGGCTCGTGCAGTTCTGGCAGTTCGTCAGCCATGCGGCGCGGGGCGATCTCGGGCAGTCGATTCGCACCGGGGCGCCGGTACGCTCGATGATCGTCAGCGCGCTACCGGTGACGATCGAGCTGTCCGTCCTCGCGATCCTGATCGCGGGCATCGTCGGGGTCGGCGCCGGCGTGGTCGCCGCGGTACGGCGCGGCCGCCCGGCGGAGTGGGCCGCCAACGCGCTCGCGCTGCTCGGCCTGTCGGTGCCGCACTTCTGGCTCGGCCTGATGGCGATCCTGTACCTGTCCGTCGCCCTCGGTCTCTTTCCGGCTTCCGGCTTCGTCCCGTTCTTCACCAACCCGATCGCGAACCTGCACCACCTGATCCTGCCTTCGCTGATCCTCGGCACCGGGCTGGCCGCCGTCATCATGCGGCAGACCCGGTCATCGATGCTGGACGCACTGTCGGCCGACTACATCCGGACCGCGGAAGCCAAGGGCCTCCGGCCGGCCGCGGTGATCGGCAAGCATGCACTGCGGAACAGCCTGATCGTCGTGGTCACCGTCGTCGGTTTGCAGCTCGGCGCACTGATCTCCGGTGCGGTCGTGACCGAACGGATCTTCGCGCTGCCCGGCTTCGGCAAGCTCACCGTCGACGCCGTCTTCCAGCGCGACTATCCGGTCATCCAGGCCGTCGTCCTGGTCACCGCGACCGCGTACATCGTCATCAACCTCCTGGTCGATCTCCTGTACTCGGTCATCGACCCAAGAATCCGCGTACGAGGTGAAGCGTGATGACTATTGCCGTCAGCAACCGACGCCGCGTCGTCCGCCGAATCCGGCGCAACCCACTGGCGCTCACCGGTCTCGCGGTCCTGGTCCTCGCAATCGTGCTCGCGCTGTTCGCGAACTGGCTGGCACCACACGAACCCACCCAGACCCAGCTCAACCGCGCCTTCCAGCCGCCAGGCACCGCCGGCTACCTCCTCGGTACGGATGACCTCGGCCGCGATGTGCTGTCCAGGATCATGTTCGGCCTCCGCGCTTCGCTGCACGTCGGTCTGCTCGCGGTCGCGTTCTCGCTGGTGATCGGCGTGCCGCTCGGACTCATCGCCGGGTACTTCCGGCCGATCGACGCGCTGATCTCCCGGCTGACCGATCTCGTGCTGGCGTTCCCGTTCCTGATCCTCGCGGTCGGGCTGGCCGCGATCCGCGGCGCGAGTCTGGGCAACGCGGCAATCGCGATCGGGATCGCACAGATCCCCGGCATGATCCGGATCGTCCGCTCGGAGACGCTCCGGCTGAAGTCGCTGGACTTCGTCGCGGCCGCGGTGGTCGAGGGCGCGAGCGACGCCTGGGTGCTGGCCCGGCACATCCTGCCGAACGCCGGCTCGGCGATCATCGTCCAGGCGACCGTCGGCATCCCGGCCGCGATCCTCGGCGAGGCGGTGCTGTCCTTCCTCGGGCTCGGCATCCAGCCGCCGGCGCCGAGCCTCGGCACCATGCTCGCCGACGCGCAGCAGTTCGCGGCCCGCGCCCCGTGGGCGGCGGTGATGCCCGGCGTCGCGATCATGCTGCTCACGCTGGCGTTCAACATCGTCGGCGACAGCCTCCGTGACGCCCTCGACCCGAAGGCGAGCCGCCGATGAACGCCGTCCTCACCGTGTCCGACTTGTCCGTCACCTTCCGCACCGAGGACGGACCGCTGTCGGCGGTCGACCGGGTCAGTCTCGAGGTCGGTGACGGCGAGGTGCTTGCGGTCGTCGGCGAGTCCGGCTGCGGGAAGAGCGTCACCGCGATGAGCATCGCCGGTCTCCTCCCCCGCACCGCGACCGTCGGTGGTTCAGTACGCCTCGGTGACACCGAGCTGATCGGCGCCGGCAAACGGACGCTCCGCTCGGTGCGCGGGCGCGAAGTGGCGTACATCTTCCAGGAGCCGATGACCTCGCTGAATCCGGTGTTCACCGTCGGCCACCAGATCACCGAGGTCCTTCGTACGCATATCGGCCTCGGTCGTCAGGCCGCGCGGGCCCGCGCGATCGAGCTGCTCAAGCTCGTCGGCATCCCCTCCGCCGAGCGCCGCGTCAGCGACTACCCGCACCAGCTTTCGGGCGGGATGCGGCAGCGGGTGATGATCGCGATGGCCGTCGCGTGCGACCCGAAAGTGCTGATCGCCGACGAACCGACGACCGCCCTCGACGTGACCATCCAGGCCGGGATTCTGGACGTACTCCGCGGTCTGCGCGAGCGCCTCGGGACGAGCATTGTGCTGATCACTCACGACCTCGGCGTCGTCGCTGATCTCGCCGACCGGGTCGCGGTGATGTACGCGGGCCGCGTGGTCGAGACTGCCGAAGTGCATGACCTGTTCGCGCGGCCCAGGCACCCGTACACGACCGGTCTGCTCGGCGCATCGCCCGCGGCCGGGCGGCACGCGGGATCGCACCGGCTGAACGAGATCCCCGGCCTCGTCCCGGTGCTGACCGAGCAGCCCGACGCGTGTACGTTCGCCGACCGCTGCGACCGGGCGATCGACACGTGTGGGTCGTCCCAGCCGCAACTGACTTCTGGTACGCACCGGGTCGCGTGCTGGAATCCGGTACGAGAAGAGGTGGAGGCGCTATGACCGACCTCGCGCTCGAAGTAGAGGACCTGGTGATGCACTTCGGACCGGTCCGCGCGGTGGATGGGGTGACGCTGCGGATTCGCCCGGGTTCAGTGGTTGCACTGGTTGGCGAGAGCGGGTCCGGAAAGTCGACGGTCGGTCGGTGCATCGTCCGGTTGCTCGAGCCGACCGGCGGAACGGTCCGGGTAGCCGGGGCGGAGATCACCCATCTCAACCGGCGCCAGCTCCGGGCGCATCGGCGCAACGTCTCCATCGTGTTCCAGGACCCGGCGGGCTCGCTGGACCCGCGGTTCTCGGTCGGGGACATCGTCGGCGAACCGCTCCGGCTGACGCGGCAGAAGGACACTGGCACCAAGGTCGCCGAGGCGCTGCGGCGGGTCGGGCTGCGTCCTGAGGTTGCGCAGCGCGCGCCGCATGAGTTGTCCGGCGGGCAGCGTCAGCGGGTCAGTATTGCCCGCGCGCTGATCTCCGAACCGCGGCTTTTGGTGGCCGACGAGCCGACGAGTGCGTTGGACGTGTCGGTGCAGGCTGCCGTACTCAATCTGCTCGCTGACCTGCAGCGGGACCTCGGGTTCGCGTGTTTGTTCATCACGCACGACTTGTCCGCGGTGGAGTACCTGGCGGATGTGGTCGCGGTGATGTACCTCGGGCAACTGGTCGAGCAAGGACCGCGGGAACAGATCTTCGCGCGGCCGGCCCACCCGTACACGCAGGCGCTGCTGTCCGCGGCGCCCGTACCCGATCCGGCCGAGCAGCGCGCCCGCCGGCCGGTCCTGCTCGGCGACGATCTGCCGTCGGCGATCGATCCGCCGCCCGGCTGCCGTTTCCACACCCGTTGCCCGGTCGCGATCGACACCTGCCGGACAGTCGTGCCGGAACCTCGCACGATCGGCGAAGGTGGACATCAAGTCGCCTGTCATCTCGTCGAGGCCGACGGCAGCGGACCAGACGTACGACCAACCGAAGGAGTCGCCCGATGACGTTCACCACCCGGCCCACGCTGCGGGGCACGTTCGGGATGGTCTCGTCCACGCATTGGCTGGCGTCGCAGTCGGCGATGCGCATCCTGGAGCTCGGCGGGAACGCGTTCGACGCGGGCGCGGCCGCCGGGTTCGTGCTGCATGTGGTCGAGCCGCACCTCAACGGGCCTGGTGGCGAGGTTCCAGCGATCATTGCGACCGCGGACGATCCCACGCCGCGGGTGTTGTGCGGCCAGGGCGTCGCTCCGGCGGGTGCCACGATCGAGCACTACCGGTCGCTTGGGCTGACGCTGGTTCCCGGTTCCGGTCCGCTCGCCGCGACGGTGCCTGGTGCGGTCGATGCGTGGTTGCTGCTGCTGCGTGATCGCGGGACGCTGCCGCTGCGCGTCGTACTGGAGCCGGCCATTGAGTACGCGCGCAACGGCCACCCGCTCGTACCGCGCGTCGCGGAGACGATCGCGACCGTGCAGCAGCTGTTCGAGGAGCACTGGCCGACTTCCGCGGCGCTCTGGTTGCGGGACGGGCGACCGGCGACCGGACGGTTCCGCAACGAGGCGTACGCCGCGACGCTCGAACGGCTGGTGACCGAAGGCGAAGCCGCCGGGACCGATCGGGTGGCCCAGCTCGAAGGGGCGCGGAAGGCTTGGCGGGAGGGGTTTGTCGCGGAGGCGATCGACAAGTTCTCCCGGTTGCCGCATCGGGATTCGAGTGGGGCCGATCATGCCGGGCTGGTGACCGGCGCAGATCTGGCCGCGTTCGAGGCGACTTGGGAGGACGCGGCAACGTACGACTGGAACGGCTACACGGTCGCCAAGACCGGTCCATGGGGTCAAGGTCCTGCGCTGCTGCAGTCGCTGGCCGTACTCGCGGCACTTGGCGACGTCGATCTGGACAGCGCGGACGGTGTACACGCCACCGTCGAGGCGATGAAGCTGTCGTACGCCGACCGCGAGGCCTGGTACGGCGACGGCGCCGACGTACCGCTGGACACGCTCCTCTCCCCCGCGTACGCCGCCGAACGCGCGAAGCTGATCGGATCTGAGGCCGCTTTCGACCTTCGCCCCGGCCGCCCCGACGGTCGTGAACCGCGCTTGCCGTCAATTGCCACCAGCAACGAATCCGGCGACGCGACGACCGGCGAGCCGACCGTGTCCGCGACCGGAGTCACTCGTGGCGACACCTGCCATGTCGATGTGATCGACCAGTGGGGCAACCTGATCTCGGCGACGCCGAGCGGTGGGTGGCTGCAGTCGTCGCCGACGATCCCCGAGCTGGGGTTCTGTCTCGGCAGCCGGGCGCAGATGTTCTGGCTGGAGGACGGACTGCCGGCCTCGCTTGTTCCCGGCAAACGACCGCGCACCACGCTCACCCCGACGCTCGTACTGCGTGACGGCGAGCCCGTGATGGCGTGCGGATCACCCGGCGGGGACCAGCAGGATCAATGGCAACTGCTTTTCCTGCTTCGCCACCTCGGCGCCGGGATGGACCTCCAGGAGGCGATCGACGCACCGGCCTGGCACACCACCGGGTTCCCGTCGTCGTTCTATCCGCGGGCAAGCGAACCGGGTGGCTTGGTGATCGAGAGCCGCGTCGCGAAGCACATCCGCGACGAGCTCGTACGCCGCGGGCATGTCGTCACCGAGTCCGATCCGTGGAGCCTTGGCCGGTTGTGCGCCGTACGCAAGGAAGCGGACGGCGTCCTGGCCGCGGCCGCGAACCCGCGCGGTATGCAGGGCTACGCGGTCGGTCGCTGACCGAGGGCCGCCTGCGCGGCGGCTTCGACGTGCAGGCGGGCGGCGGTGCTCGCGGCGGTGGCGTCGCCGGCCTCGATCGCG
The DNA here is from genome assembly GCF_039531045.1 of Kribbella hippodromi. Classification (NCBI taxonomy): domain Bacteria; kingdom Bacillati; phylum Actinomycetota; class Actinomycetes; order Propionibacteriales; family Kribbellaceae; genus Kribbella; species Kribbella hippodromi. Next base: position 335,073 of record NZ_BAAAPH010000006.1, read on the forward strand.
TCGACCAGGCGGACGTGTTCGCCGGACGAGTGCGGTGCGCGCTGCGCGGCGCCGACCCGGAAGACCCAGTGCACGTGGTGGTACATCGCGGCCGAGATCGAGTGCAGCCAGCGGTTCCCGCTGATCTCGATCACGGCCCGGTGGAACGCGCTGTTCAGCTCGGCGACCCGGTCGAAGTCGGCGGCCTCGGTCGCGACGTTCGCTTCCTCGATCAGGCGCCGCAGCTGGGCGATCCCCTCGGCCGTGGCCCGCTCCGCCGCCAGCCCGGCGGCGAGCGTTTCGAGCTGCTGCCGGACGGCGAACAGGTCGCGCACCGCGGTCTCGTCGAGGGTCGCGACGACCGCACCACGGCGCGGCAGGATCTGCACGAAGCCCTCGGCCTCGACCACCCGCAGCGCTTCGCGGACGGGGTTCCGTGACACTCCGAAGTCGTCCGCCAGCCGGGTTTCGGTCAGCCGCTCACCCTGCTCGTACTCACCGTCGACGATCCGCCGCCGCAGCTCCGCGAGCACCTGCTCCCGGAGCGCCACGTGATCGGCCCCGATCGTGCGCACGCTCAGGCCGCCATCGACCACATCGCCCGCCGCGCCTGCCACCAAACCGTCCACCGTGCCGTCCACCATGCCGTTGGCCTCCACCCCTGGCTCCTCTCCCCGGTCGGAGGCCCCAGGTTACTGGCCGAGGATCTTCTGCACCGCGGCCGTGGTGATCGGGTGGTAGCCCGGGCGCGCCTTTTCGAACACCTCGGCGGCGAACGCGCGATCCGTACCGGCCAACGCCTGGTACACCGGCAGGATCAGCTTCATCCGGCCGACCTTGGTGAGGAATTCGGCCATTTCCGCGTACGACGCCTCGTAACTGCTCGCCGCGACGATCTGGTACCAACGACGAGCGATCTCCCCGTTCGCCGTACCAGTGAGCCCGAACGCACGGTCGAGCTGACGCAACAGCACCGGACTGAGTACGTCAGGCGCGGCGTCCAGCATCCGCAGCCATTCCTGCGTAGTCCACTGCTCCGCGCCGAGCGGCAACTCACCTGTGGTCAGCCAGCGCGTACGCGCCTCGTCCACGTCCTGGAAGCGGGCCGACACCGCGCGCTCCGCGAACGCCGGAATGCCCGGCTCGTACAGCCACGCGGCCACTTCCGCCTCGGTCACGACACCCGGGTGCGCCGCCAGCAGGTGCTCCCGGAAGTGCTCGACGAAGTTGTCGGTGTTGATGCTGCGGAAGGCGAACTGGTCGAAGTACCCGCGCAGGAACGGGTCGAACACCGCGCGCGTGAACCGCTCCTCCAGCCAGGACAGGAACCACGAGCCCTTCAGCGGACCGGTGCCCGAGCTGCCGTGGTACTCGGACCGGTGGTGCAGGCCGGGCAGCTCGGTCGCCAGCTCGGCCGGAGTCAGCGGGTCGAGCTTCACCACGGTCGCGTGCTGCTTGATCGCCGTTTCCATCGCGGCGAACTCGGTCCCGTACACCGCCTCGACGATCCGGTTCTCGACGTACGACGTGAAGCCCTCGTTCAGCCAGATGTCGTCCCAGCTGTCCTGGGTGACCAGGTTGCCGGACCAGCTGTGCGCGAGTTCGTGCGCGATCACGCTGACCAGCGACTTGTCGCCGATCACCACGGTCGGCGTCGCGAAGGTCATCCGCGGATTCTCCATCCCGCCGTACGGGAAGGACGGCGGCAGCACAAGCAGGTCGTAGCGGCCCCAGCGGTACGGGCCGAACAGTTCCTCGGTGACCCGCATCATCTCTTCGGTGTCAGCGAACTCGGTCGCAGCCTTTCGTACGGTCGCCGGCTCGGCCCACACGCCGGACCGGTCACCGAGCGGCTCGAACACCAGGTCACCCGCGGCGATGGCCAGCAAGTACGACGGGATCGGCTCGGGCATCACCACGTCGTACGAACCCGTACGCCGGGAAGTCGTGCCGTTGTCGGCGCTCATCAGGACCATCAGCTCGGCCGGCGCGGTGACATGCGCGGCGTAGCTGAACCGTACGCTCGGGGTGTCCTGCGTGGGCACCCAGCTGCGCGCGTGGATCGCCTGCGACTGGCTGAACATGAACGGCAGCACGCCACCGGCCGTCATCGACGGCTCCAGCCACTGCAGGCCGGTCGCGGTCGGCGCGGTCCGATAGCTGACCTTCACCCGCGGATGGCTCGCGGTCCGGATCGTGAGCGCGGAACCGAGCTCCTTGTCCGGCACGCCGAGGCTGTACTCGAGCGGCTCCCAACCGCCGGGCGTCTGCCCTTCCACCCCCAGCACGGTCAGGTCGCGGGTGTCCAGGATCAGGCGGTCACCCGCACCGGTCCAGGCCAGGGTATGGGTGGCACTGCCGGACAGTACCTTCGCCTCGAAGTCGAGCCCGAGGTCGAGTTCGAGGTGAGTGGTCCGAACCAGGGCGGGCTCGGCGTAGGAGTGGCGATCGTGCGTCAAGGGATGCTCCCCGAGTGAGGCGTCCGGGGAACAGTACCCACGTCCAGGCCCGATCGGACGGCCATTCTGGGCCACCCGCACCACCGTGCCAAAACCCCGGTTATTTCAGGCGTAGAACACTAGAGACCGGGCGTCCGGGGCTCCTTGCTCTGTCCGGCCGTCCGGTCCTGTGCTGCCGCCGGCGTCGTCCCGGGGCGGCCGATGGCGGCCGGGGAGGCGAGGCCGGTCAGCCCTCTGCCGGCATCCGCGTCTGATCTGGCGGTGGTTGCCTCGTGGAGCAGCGCGCGCACCACCGGGCGTGGGTCGCCCTCCCGGGTTCCGCCCGCCACGGCGAAGGTGACGCCAGGTGTCTGTCCCGGCGTCTGGGACACGACGCCCAGCACCCACTCGTCCGGCGGCAGCCGGTCGGACGACCACGCCTGCTGGGCAAGGTGGTCCATCCCGGCGGGTGCCGGCACCACCGGGTGCACCTCGCCGTCCCACACCGGCCGTACGTCGCGGGTCTGCTGCGGCTCACCAAGTGGCGTGTACCGGAGCACCTCACCGCCTGCCTGTTCGGACGAGTCGGTCCAGACCGCCGCGTAGCGCCACTTCGTCAACGAGTCCTGCCCGGCCGTTCGCTCCCACGCGCTCCGCGGAGTGAACGTCGTGCCATCGGCTGCCACCTCGTCCTGGAGGTAGGCCCGGCCGAGCCCGTTGTCCATCGCGCGCAGGGGGCCTTCGGCGCGTTCGGCGTGCAGCCGCTGGACGAGCGGTAGCGGGTCGCCCGAACGCACCGGCCCGCACGCGGTGAACCGGTGGAACGGAACCTCGCCGGGGTTCTGTGACATCACCGCCAGAACCCAAGTGCCCTCCGGCAGCCGGTCGGACGGCCGTACGTCGGGGTCCGGTCGCGTGTCCGGGTCGAAGATGGTCGCCGGGTCGGGCCTGCTCTGCCCGATCGACCGCAGGTCGCCGTCGAAGCGTGGCACGTTGTCGTGTGAGCGCACGGACGGTCCGACCGGCGTCAGGTTGTACGCACCGGACTCGTCGCGCCACAAGGCGGCGTACGTCCAGCTCCCGTACATGCTCGGCCATGAGGTGCGACTCTCGTAGTACGGCCCAGAGCTTTCGAAAGACGCCTCGGTCATCGTCGTTCCTGTCTTGTCCGGAGAGGTTCGCCCAACGAATATCACCCGTTCGGGTCAGGGCGGCGTTTTGGCAGACTGTGACCATGACCGGTATGCGTGGCCCGGAGCTGGTACTGAAGCGGCGGCCGTTCGGTTCGTGGCTGCTCGGCCCCGCCGACCAGAGCCCGCGGCGGCTCCGGGTGCGGCTGCAGTTGCTGATGACCACCTTCTCGATCGGGACCAACCTGATCGGCGCGCTGGTCGTGTTCGTGCTCGCGGTCTTCGTCCTGCCCGGGCCGTCGCTGATCGACCAGCTCCAGCTCGTCGACGCGATCACCGTCCCGCTGTACTTCCTGGTCGCGATGGCGATCGGCTGCGTATGGAGTACCCGGCTGACCCGCCGCGTCACCCGCTGGATCGACCTGGATCGCCCCGCGACGCGCCAGGAGCAGATCGCCACGCTGCAACTCCCGCTCCGGCTGACGCTGATCGAGGTACTGCTGTGGTTCGTCGCCACCGCGCTTTTCACCGTGATGACCGTGATGCTGCAGCCGGAGAACGCGCTGCGGGTCGCGCTGACGGTGTTCGACGGCATGATCATCACCTGCGCGGTGTCGTACCTGCTGACCGAGTTCGCGCTGCGGCCGGTGGCGGCGCGGGCGCTGGTCGACTCACCACCGCCGCGCCGGCTGCTGGCGGCCGGGCTGAAAGCGCGCACGGTGTTCTTCTGGGCGGTCGGTTCCGGCGTACCGGTGGCTGGGTTGATGCTGGCGGCGGTGCTGTCGCTGATCGAGGGCGACGTCAGTACGACCCGGTTGTCGATCGTGATCCTTGCGCTCGGCCTCGTGGCCCTCGGCAACGGTTGCCTGCTCACCTGGTTGTCGGCGAAGTCGGTGGTCGCGCCGGTGCGGTCGGTGCGGGACGCGCTGACGCTGATCGGCGACGGGCGGCTGGACGTGAGCATTCCGGTCTTCGACGGGACCGAGCTCGGGTCGTTGCAGGCCGGGTTCAACCGGATGGCGGCCGGGCTGCGCGAACGGGAGCGGATTCGGGACGTGTTCGGCCGGTACGTGGGCCCGGGGGTGGTCAAGGAGGCTTTGAGCAGCGACCGGCTCGGGGGCGAGGAGCGGTACGTCGCGGTACTGTTCGTCGATCTGGTCGGGTCGACCGAGCTGGCGTCGAACCGGCCGCCGACCGAGGTGGTGAAGCTGCTCAATCGGTTCTTCGCGATCGTGGTCGACGAGGTGGATCGGAACGGCGGGTTTGTGAACAAGTTCGCTGGGGATGCGGCGCTGGCGATCTTCGGTGCGCCGGCTGAGCTGGCGGATCCGGCGGGGAGCGCGTTGAGCGCGGGGCGGGAGCTGGCGCGGCGGCTGGGTGCGGAGTTGCCCGAGGCAACGGCTGGGCTTGGGGTGACGGCCGGGATCGTGGTGGCTGGGACGGTTGGGGATGTGCGGCGGCATGAGTACACCGTGATCGGGGACCCGGTGAACGAGGCGGCGCGGTTGAGTGAGCTGGCGAAGACGGCGCCGGGGCGGTTGATTGCCTCGATGGCTGCGGTCTCGGAGGCTGGGTCGGCGGAGGCTGGTCAGTGGCGGGAGAGCGAGCTGGTCACGGTACGGGGGCGCTCGGTACCGACGCGCCTGGCGGTGCCTGCTCTTTGAGTTGCGCGGGCTCGTTGGTTTGCGGTGCTGTCTCGTTGATCAGTTGGTGCAGGAGCGCGGCGCCGTACAGCATCGCCTTGGTCTGGCGGTCGTGGGCCGCGCGGCGTTCGGCGATCGCCGTACGCAGAGCATCGGTGCTGCCCGCGCGGCGCAGCCCGTCCAGGACTGGTTTGATCTGCTCGAAGTAGTAGTGGCCCTGCCGGAGCATGTAGATGATCCGCGCGTCACGCACCGCTTCGGGACCGTAGCGGCGGTACTTCGTACCCGGCTCGCGTGACGGTGCGAGCAGGCCGGCCGCCTCCCAGACCCGCAGCGCCGACGTACGCACGCCGAGCCGGTGCGCCAACTCCCCCACCAGCAAGGACGGTCCGGTGATCGGCTGATCATCCACGTACTCGGCCGCCAACGCTGCGAGCGCGTCATTCGCCGCATCGGTCGCCAATCGCTGTTCGTGCAGTGCAGCGTGCGCGGCGTCCACCAACCGGTACGCGAGCGCTTCATCGCCGTTGTGGACAGCGCGCATGATGTCGGTCGAGATCTCCGCGCCAAAACCAGGCGCGAGCGCACGGTAGGTCAGCAACGCCGACAAGTGCTCCGGGCCGTACTGCCGATAGCCCGTGTCCGACCGCGGCGCCGGGGGCAGGATCCCGGCGGCCTCGTAGTTCCGGACCAGCTGGGTCGACACCCCGGCCCGCCGGGCCAGGTCGACCGGCCGCAGTCCCATCGCAGTCAGCGCTTTCGGGGCACTAGCGTCCGCCGGCCACGTCGACGCTGGAGCCCGTCATGTACGACGAGCGGTCCGAGGCCAGGAACGCGATCACCTCGGCGACCTCCTCCGCGCGGCCCGGCCGGCCCAGCGGCGGCGTCGTGCCGATGCGGTCCAGGCGTCCGGGCGCGTGGATCTCGGTTTCGATCAGTCCGGGGCGTACGCCGAGCACGCGGATGCCCTCCTTGGCGACCTCGTTCGCCAGGCCGACCGTGAGCGCGTCGACGGCTGCCTTGCTCGCGGCATAGTCGACGTACTCCCCCGCAGAGCCGAGCACCGCGGCGCGGGACGAGATGTTCACGATCACGCCACCGGCACCGCCGGACGCGGTCGACATCCGGCGCACCGCCGCGCCCGCGACCAGGAACGCGCTGACCGAGTTGATCCGGAACACCTGCTCGAGGCGCGCCGCGTCGTACTCGGCGACCTTGGCGGAGGGCGTAACGATGCCGGCATTGTTGATCACGGCACCGATCGGCCCGAGCTCGGCGGTCACGGTGTCGAAGAGGCGCTCGATCTGGTCCGCCTCGACCACGTCGGCCTGGACCGCGATCGCGCGCCGGCCGAGCTGCTCGCACGCCTTCACGACCTGCGCCGCGTCATCAGCGCGGGTCCGGTAGTTCACTCCGACGTCCCAGCCATCGGCCGCCAGCGCGACCGACGCGGCCGCGCCGATCCCTCGACTGCCGCCGGTGACCAGTACGACCCCACGCCGTTCGTCCGTCATGGGCCCTACTCTGTCATGACAGCCGCTCTGTCAGGACGGTGGCAGGATGAACTGAAGCTGGGTCTCGGAGTCGGTGAACCCGACCGCGCGATAGAGCCGGATGGCGAGATAGTCCGGATCGGCGACCATCACCAGCGTCTTCGCACCGCCTTCGGTCAGGCCGTACGTGGACGCGTGATGGACGAGCGTACTGGCCAGGCCGCGCCCGCGATCCTCCGGCGATGTCTGCACGTTCTGGAACCGGGCCACGCCCGCGCCGTCGAACATCAGCCCGAGCGAACTCTGCAACCGGTCGCCGTCGAACGCACCGAACCACGTCCCGTGCCCGGCTTCGACCAGCGCCCGCTTCGCGGCCAGCTTGCGCCGGCTGAACTCCTTGTACTCCTCGTCGACGGTGAGGTCGGTCGTCGCGAGGGTCTGGTGGTACAGCTGCTCCCAGTCGTCGTCGCTGGTCAGGAAGCGGTACGTCGACTCCGTGTTCGGACGCTTCGGCGGGATCACCCGCTCGGCGGTCATCACCACGTTGCGCTCGACGGTGAACCCGGCCGCGGTCAGCTCGTCCTCGGCCCCGACCACACCGTCCACACTGTCGATGCCGAAGGCAACGTGTTTCGCCTCCGGCAGCTCACGATGGAAGTCGGCCAGCCGCAGCTGGGTGTCGTCGGGCGCGAACGGCGTCCGGTAGAGCAGGAAGTTGCCCCACCAGAAGCCGGGGTTGTCCGGCGTCCGAACCACCACGTACTCGCCGGTGTCGTGGAAGGTGCTGCCACTCAACTCCAGCAGGAACAGGTCGGTCCGGAATCCCAGGCTCTCGAAATGCACCCGTCCATCCTCACGCATCCGTCAACCGACTTCCCGCACCCCAAACCGGTTTGGGGAGCCTAACCGCCCATTCCAGGCGTACAACCTTCCCCGCTCTACGTAGACAGCCGCCCGGCTGGCACTCAGTTGACGAAACCGGCAAGGACACCCGGGGTTGACATGCAGCCGGTCGGCTGCCTATTTTGGATATGCAGCCGACCGGCTGCCTATTGATCGGAGCGGGATGGACGACGAGGTGTTCCGGGCGCTGGCCGACCCCAGCCGGCGGCGGCTGCTGGATCTGCTGAACGGGCGCAACGGGCAGACGTTGCGCGAGCTGTGCGCCGAGCTGGACATGGCCCGGCAGTCGGTCAGCAAGCACCTGGCCGTCCTCGAGGCCGCGAACCTGGTCAGCACGATCCGGCGCGGGCGGGAGAAGTACCACTACCTGAACGCCGAGCCGATCAACGCGATCGCCGATCGCTGGATTCATCAGTACGACCGCCGGCGGATTCAGCTGTTCGCCGACCTCAAGACGGCTTTGGAGGCCGAAACCACCATGACCGATCACCAGGACGACTTCGTCTACACCACGTACATCCGGACCACGCCGGAGCGGCTGTGGCAGGCACTGACCGACCCGAAGTTCACCGAGCAGTACTGGGAGCTGCACCACGAGACCGACTGGAAGCCCGGGTCGGAAATGGTCTGGCATATGAAGGACGTGTCGATGGCCGGTCCAGGGCAGGTCGTGCTCGAACACAACCCGTACACGCGGCTCGCGTACGCCTGGCACCACGTCACGCCGGAGTTCGCCAGTACGGTCGGCCTCGCGGAGGACGTCGCCGCGCAGATCCGGCAGGAACCGCTGTCCAGTGTGGCGTTCGAGCTCGAACCGGTCGACGACCAGGTCAAACTCACCGTCGTCCACACCGGCTTCGAACCCGGCAGCGTCATCCGCCCGATGCTCCAGGAGGGCTGGCCCCGCGTCATCGCCGACCTGAAGTCCTTCCTGGAGACCTCCTGAATCTCACGGACGCTTGTGCAGGATGAGCGGGAGGACGGCCGCGGCGCCCGCTTCGCGGAGTTTGGCGGCGGCTACCGTGACCGGCCACTGGGATGACGTGGCGTCGACCAGCAGCAGTACTGTCCGCGCGGCGACCGACTGCGCAGTCGCATCGTCGACCTGCAGACCGTCCCGCCACACCCGGGCTTCCTCGGCTGATGACAGATCATCGGCAAAGCCGGTGCGGTCGACACTCAGCTCCGCGCGGTCCAGCTTGCCGACCGCGGCGATGTGGTCGGCAACCGTGGACGTCAGCTCGCGGTGACCGCCCGCCGCGAGCGGGACGACGACCTCCGGGCGACTCGACCAGGATGCGCGCCACTTGGACAACGCCGCGACCGCGCCGGACTTCAGCGCTTCAACCGCTTCACCAGCATCGCCGCCACCACCTGCGCCGCCGGCCGGTGCGGCGCTGAAGGCGGCCTGCAGGATCTCTCGCCACTCGGGTGCATCCGCGAACACCACGATCCGGCCGGCTTCAGCCGACAACCCCGGTGGGATCTTCCCGCGGGCACCGAACGTACCCCCGGGCCACATCTTCCGCGGCTCCAGCACGTGGACCTCGCCGCGCAGCAGCCGGGTGATCGTCGCGACCGTCTCCGCGGACGGTTCGGCGACCAGTGGCTCCGGGAGGTGCCCGAGGCAGACCGAGCAACGGCCGCACGGCTCCGCGGACGGATCGTCCAGCGACTCCTGGAGCAGTTGCATCAGGCAACGGTCACCGCGGGTGTACGCGCGCATGATGTCGGCTTCGCGCCGCCGCACCGACACGATCCCGTCGTAGTGCTCCGCGTCGAACGTCCAGTCCGCCCCGGTCCGTACCCAGCCCTTCTCGACCCGATCGACGACACCGTCGACCGCCAGTTGTTTCAGCATCAGCTCGACCCGAGTACGCCGAAGGCCGGTCTCTGCTTCCAATCCAGGCACCGTCGCGGGCGCGTCCGGACCGTAGCTTTCCAGCGCCTGGAGCAGTCGCTGGACGTTCTCCGGCACCGGAATCGTCGCGGTCGCGAAGTAGTCCCACACACCGGAGTCCGCATCCGACGGGAGCAGCGCGACGACCGCGTGGTCGATCCCGCGACCGGCACGACCAACCTGCTGGTAGTACGAAACCGGTGACGGCGGCGACCCGACGTGCACGACGAAACCGAGGTCCGGCTTGTCGTACCCCATGCCCAATGCCGAGGTCGCGATCAGCGCCTTCAGGCGGTTGTCCCGAAGGGCGTCCTCGAGACTCTCCCGCTCCCCCGCATCCAGCTGACCCGTGTACGCCGCCACCGGTACGTCGCGGCCGTACGCCTCTTGAACCACCGCGGCCAACCGTTGCGCATCGGCGACTGTCAGCGTGTAGACGATCCCTGACCCAGGCAGCTTCGGCAGCTCGTCGACGACCCAGGCGAACCGGTCCAGCGGTGACAGCGCGTTCACCACGGCGAGTTGGAGACTCGACCGCGCGAGTGGGCCGCGCAGCACCAGCGTCGACTCCCCCAGTTGCTTCGCCACGTCCTCGGTGACTCGCGAGTTGGCCGTGGCGGTGGTCGCGAGCACCGGCGTCTTCGGGTTCAGCCGCTGCAGCACGTCCGACACCCGGCGGTAGTCCGGCCGGAAGTCGTGCCCCCAGTCCGACACCGCGTGTGCCTCGTCGATCACCAGCAGGCCGATCTGCCCGGAGATCCCGTCCAGTACGCGCCGGCCGAACCCCGGGTTGGCGAGCCGCTCCGGGGACACCAGCAGCACGTCGATCGCGCCCGATCGCAGGTCGTGCTCGATGCTCGACCACTCGTCGATGTTGTTCGAGTTCAGCGTCGCGGCGCGCAGCCCGGCCCGGCTCGCGGCCGCGACCTGGTCACGCATCAGCGACAGCAGCGGCGACACGACCAGGGTCGGCCCGAACCCTTCCGATCGCCGGATCGCGGTGGCCGCCCAGTACACAGCCGACTTGCCCCAGCCGGTCGCTTGCACGACCAGCACCCGCGCCGCCGCCTCGCACAGCGCCGCGACGGCGGTCTCCTGATCCGCGCGCAGCTGGGCGCCGTCACCCGCGATCGCGCGGATCACGTCCCCGGCAACCTTCGCCCGGGCCTCGGTCAGAGCAAGCGATCCATCAGTCATGCCGAAGACCCTAGACGCCCGCACCCCCAGTTCGCTGGCCGCCGCCGTTCACCTGTGGATAACCTCAGGCGCACTTGCCCGGATGGCAGGGTTCGCCGGCCGGGTCGACGAGTCGCCGCGGACCCGGTCCGGTCGCCGCCAGCGTGTCGTACGGGTTCGCGAGCGCGCACCGGTCCAGCGAGAGGCAACCGCAACCGACGCAGTCCTTGAAGTCGTCGCGAAGCTGTTCGAGATGCACGATCCGGCGGTCCAGCTCGGCCTGCCAGCACTCCGAGATCCGCTCCCAGTCGGCCCGCGTCGGCGTCCGGTTCTCCGGCAGCAGTTTCAGGATCGCGGCCACCTCGGCGAGCGGGATGCCGACCCGCTGCGCGATCCGCACCAGCGCCACCCGCCGCAGCGTGTCCCGCTTGTACCGGCGCTGATTGCCCGACGTCCGGCGGCTGAGGATCAGACCCTGACGCTCGTAGAAGTGCAACGCCGAGATCGCCACGCCACTACGCTGCGACAACTGCCCGACCGTCAGTTCACCAGGCTCGATATCCATGGTCCGTCCCTCCAACCTCAACCTAGATCGAGGCTATCCGAAGGGATCAGACGGGCACGACTCGGCGTCCGATGCTTGCGGACATGAGGGCGGCCGCGGCGCACAGGCCGCCGGCCAAGTACCAGGCGAGGTTGTAGCTGCCTTGCGCGTCGCGGATCGCGCCGGCGCCGGTCGCGGCCAGTGCGGCGCCGACCTGGTGTGACGCGAACACCCAGCCGAAGACGATCGGACCTTCCTGCCCGAACCACTCCCGGCACAGTGCGACCGTCGGCGGTACGGTCGCGACCCAGTCCAGCCCGTAGAAGATGATGAACACCCAGGTACTAGGTGCAGCCGTCGGTCCCAGCAGCGATGGCAGGACGAGCAGCGACAGGCCGCGCAGTGAGTAGTACGCGATCAGCAGGTACCGCGGGTCCCACCGGTCGGTCAGATAGCCCGAGAAGATCGTTCCGCCGACGTCGAAGATGCCGACCAGTGCCAGCAGTGATGCAGCGGTTGTCGCGGGCATGCCGTGGTCGTGCGCGGCCGTGACGAAGTGCGTACCGACCAGGCCGTTCGTGGACGCGCCACAGATCGCGAAACCACCAGCCAGCATCCAGAACGCCGGGCGGCGCGATGCGGTACGCAGTGCGTTCAGAGCGCGCAGTGCACTGCTGCCGGATGGTTTGACCCGCTGACCGGCTGTATTACCTTCCGGCGCGCCGTACGCCCGCAGCCCGACGTCACTCGGGTAGTCCCGAAGGAACAGCAACACCAGCGGTACGACAGCCAGCGCGGCACCGGCTGCCACAAGCGCAGGCACGCGCCAGCCGTACCGCGAAGCCAATGCGGCGATCAGCGGCAGGAAGATCAGCTGCCCAGTCGCACCGGCCGCAGTCAGTACGCCCGTGACCAGACCACGGCGGTGTACGAACCACCGACCGGTGATCGTTGCCACGAAGGTCATCGACATCGACCCGGTACCGACACCGACCAGCAGGCCCCAGCACAGCAACAACTGCCACGACGCGGTCATGAAGACCGTCAGGCCACTGCCCAGTGCGATCAGGACCAGTGCGCCGCTGACCACCTTGCGCAGTCCCAGCTGGTCCATCAGCGCTGCCGCGAAGGGCGAGATCCCGCCGTACAGCAACAGGTTGATCGACACCGCCGCGGAGATTGTCGCGTGCGACCAGCCGAACTCCTCGTGCAGCGGATCCAGCAGTACGCCGGGCACCGAACGGAACCCGGCCGCACCGATCAGCGTCACGAACCCGACCGCCGCGACCGCCCAGGCCAAGTGCACCCGGCGTGTCTTTCGTACCTCCACAGTCTGCGTCACCAGGACAGAATGCCGGTTCGATCATCATCAAACTAGTGGCCAGAAGGACACCATGTGTCAAGATATGGCCATGGGTACTCCTCGCCCCCACATCGTCGCCATCCTCGCCATCGAGCCGGTGGTCGGCTTCGACCTGACCATCCCGCCGACCGTGCTCGGCGCGGCCACCACCGCCGACGGGACCAAGCTGTACGACACCCGCGTCTGCGGGCTCGGCGGCCCGGTCAAGGCGGGGGCCGGGTTCACGATGATCCCCGACTACGGGCCGGAGGCACTCGCCGAAGCGGACACCGTGATCATCCCCGGCACGTACATCGCGCAGCCGCGGCACGAAGGCACGCTGCCCGACGATCTGGCCGCCGCGCTCGCCACGATCCGCCCGGGGACGCGGATCGCGTCGATCTGCACGGGCGCGTTCATCCTCGGCGCCGCCGGGTACCTCGACGGCCGCCCGGCCACCACGCACTGGGCGCGCGCCGAGTTGTTCCGCGCGGTCTACCCGGACGTGAAGCTCGACGAGGACCGGCTGTTCATCGACGACGGCGACATCCTGACGTCGGCCGGGCTGGCGGCCGGGGTCGACCTCTGCCTGCACCTGATCCGCCGCGACTTCGGCAGCGAAGTCGCGAACCGCGCCGCCCGGCACTGCGTCGTGGCGCCCTGGCGCGACGGTGGCCAATCACAGTTCATCGAGCGCGCGGTCCCGGACGAGGGCAGTGAAGGTACGGCGCCGACGCGGGCGTGGATTTTGCAGCAGCTGTCGCGGGACATCAGCCTGCCCGCGATGGCCGCCCACTCGCGGATGAGTGTCCGTACCTTCAGCCGCCGCTTCAAGGCCGAAACCGGCCAATCCCCCGGCACCTGGCTGCTGCAGCAGCGCGTGCGGCACGCCTGCCACCTGCTGGAGACGACCGCCTTGTCCGTCGAACGGGTCGCCGAGGAGGCCGGCCTGGGTACGGCGGCCTCCCTGCGGCACCACCTGCGGTCCGGGCTCGGCGTCTCGCCACTCGCCTACCGCAAGACGTTCCGCGCCGGCTGACTCAGACCTGGACGAGGTCGTGCGGCTGGTTGTTCATCGACTCGCCGCCGTCCGCGGTGACCACGACGATGTCCTCGATCCGCGCACCCCAGCGCCCCGGCTGGTAGATGCCCGGCTCGACGCTGAACGCCATCCCCGCTTCCAGCGGCAAGCTGTTCCCGGCCACGATGTACGGCTCCTCATGCACGTCCAGGCCGATCCCATGCCCGGTCCGATGAATGAAGAAGTCACCGAACCCGGCCGCCGCGATCACGTCCCGCGCCGCGGCGTCGATCGACTCGGCCGTCGCTCCGGGGCGTACGGCGTGCACCGCGGCCTGCTGCGCTTCCCGCAACACCGCGTACGTTTCGGCCACGTCGGCGTCCCGCGGCGCACCCACCGAGTACGTCCGGGTCGAATCGGAGTTGTAGCCCTCGGCAACCGGACCGCCGATGTCGACGACCACCACGTCGCCCGCCTCGATCACCCGGTCGGACAGCGCGTGATGCGGACTCGCGCCGTTCGGGCCGCTCGCGACAATCACGAAGTCCGCCACGGTGTGGCCTTCGGCAACGATCGCGGCCTCGATGTCGGCGCCGACCTCGGCCTCGGTCCGGCCCGGCCGCAACCACTCGCCGACCCGAGCGTGGACGCGGTCGATCGCGGCGCCCGCCTTCCGCAGCGCGTCGATCTCGGCGGCGTCCTTGCGCATCCGCAACTCGCGCACGATCGGTCCGGCCAGGACCTGCTCGGCCTTCGGCAGGGCGTCGCGGAAACCGAACACATGCAGCGCGGGGGTGAAATCGCTGACCGCGACTCGCTCGACCGACCCCAGGCGCTTCGCCGCCAGCTCATACGGGTCGACGCCGTCCACCCAGGTGACGACCTCGACTCCCAGGTCGTCCAGCGGCAGGTCGGCGTACCCGGGCGCTTCGAGCTTGGGGACGATCAGGGCCGCTGCACCGTCGGCTGGGATCACCAGCGCGGTGAGCCGCTCGAACGAGCCGCCTGCCTGACCGAGGAAGTAGCGCAGGTCCGATCCGGGCGCGATCACCAGGCCGGTACCGGCGGCGGCCGCACGGGCACGGTCCAAGCGAGCGCCCAGAACAGTGGAATCAGGAACAGGAGGAAGTGCTGAGCGTCGGGCCATGGTGTGACTCTATGGAATTGCCGGACCGGCTTGCACCTCCCGCAGGAGGCTACCTGCGGGTAATGTCGGGTTCATGGTGACTGGGAAGCGTCCGCTCGGGTGGGGGTTGCTGGTTGCGTTGACCAATGGGCGGGCTCGGGTTTCCGACGAGCGGCTGGCAGCGGCCGTACGCGGGAAGGTCGTGCTCGTCACCGGCTCGTCGTACGGGATCGGTGAAGCTACCGCGCGCCGGCTCGCGGGTGCCGGTGCGACGGTGCTGCTCGTTGCGCGGACCGAAGACCAGTTGCAGGTCGTCGCGGACGAGATCCGGTCCGGCGGCGGCGCGGCGTACGTGTACCCGGCGAACCTCGCCGACCCGGCCGCCGTCGAAGAGCTGGTGCGGACCGTACTCGCGGAGCATGAGCACGTCGACATCCTGGTCAGCAACGCCGGGAAGTCGATCCGGCGGTCGATCGCAGACACGTACCAGCGGTTCCACGATCTCGAGCGGACCAACGCGATCAACTACCTCGGTCCGGCGAAGCTCGTACTCGAGTTGTTGCCGTCGATGTGTGAGCGTGGATCCGGTCATATCGTCAACGTGTCGACAGCCGGGGTGCGTACGCCGCCGATGGCGCGCTGGTCCGCGTACTTGGCGTCGAAGAGTGCGTTCGATGTGTGGCTGCGATGTGTGGCGCAGGAGGTTCGGGGCGCCGGCGTGACGACGTCGACTGTGTACATGGGGTTGGTGCACACCCGGATGAGTGAGCCGACGCCGTTGCTGAACAAGCTGCCCGGGTTGACGGCGGAACAGGCAGCCGACCAGGTGTGTACGGCGGTGGCGGAGCGGCCGCACAACCTCACGCCACCGTTCGTCCGGCCGGCCGATGCCGTCGGCAACTTGTTGCGGGTGCCGACGGACCGGATGTTCGAGCAGTACTTCCGCCGAACGGGAGGCGGGAAGAAACGATGAGCCCACTCCGGCCGGACGGTCCCCTCCGGCAGATTGTTCCGGTGCGGCCGATTCGGCCGCCGGAGTGGTTACTGCGGGGCGCGGCTGAGGTTGGTGAGTTGTCGGTCGCGCTGATCCGGTCGGGCGTGTGGCGGTCGGCCGGGCCTGGACAGCTGGTGCGGATCGAGCGGGCGCTGCGCACGTACGGCCAGTCGATGGCCACCCTCGGCGCCGTCGCCGCGATTCGCTACCCCCACCGCCCTGCCGTCATCTCGGGGTCCGATCAGCTCACGTACGCCGAACTGGACCATCGCTGCGAACGAATCGCCGCCGCCCTGCACGCCCAGTACGCCATCGGCCCCGACAGCAAAGTAGCCATCCTCTGCCGCAACCACCGCGGGTTCCTGGAAGCCACCCTCGCCGGTTCCCGCCTGGGCGCCGACGTCCTGTTCGTCAACACCGAACTCTCCGAACTACAACTCCACAAAACCCTCCAGCACCACCAACCCAGCCTCCTGATCCACGACCCCGAGTTCACCCCACCCCCAGACATCCCCTCAGTCACCAGTGATCTACAGGAACTTGCGCGTTCGTCGGCTCCACCGGCGCCGGCGCCGGGGCGGGTTGGGCGGATCACGCTGCTGACTTCGGGGACTACGGGGGTGCCGAAGGGGGCGCCGCGGGCGACTACCGCGCTCGGGTTGGCTGGGTTGACCGGGAGCGCGTTGCAGCGGTTCGGGTTGCGGACGGGTGAGCCGACGGTGATCTGCCCACCGCTCTTCCACGGGCTCGGGCTGCTCACCTCGATGCTCGCCTTGTTCCTCGGCTCACCGCTAGTGCTCCGGCCGCGTTTCGACGCCGCGACCCTGCTCTCCGACATCCAGGCGACCCGAGCCGGCGCGGTGGTCGCCGTACCGGTCATGCTCCGGCGCCTGCTCGATCTCGGCCCGTCCGCCACCGCCGAGTACGACCTCCGATCCCTGCGCGCCGTCATCTCCGGCGCCTCCCGCCTGGACGTACCGCTCGCCGCCGACTTCATCGACCGCTTCGGGCCGCTCCTCTGCGACGCGTACGGTTCGAGCGAGATCGGCATCGCCACGATCGCCACCTCCGCGGACCTGATCGCCGCGCCAGGCACCGTCGGCCGCCCGTGCCTCGGCAGCTCGATCCGCATCCTCGACGACCAGGACCGGCAGGTACCCCCAGGCACCACCGGACGGATCTTCGCCGGCGGCGGACTCGTCTTCGGCGGCTACTCCGACGGCACCTCCAAGACCACGGTCGACGGCCGGATGAGTACCGGCGACCTCGGCCACCTCGACAAGGCCGGAAGACTGTTCATCGACGGCCGCGAGGACGACATGATCGTTTCCGGCGGCGAGAACGTGTACCCGGTCGAGGTCGAACATTGCCTCGCGACGCATCCAGCCGTCGCGGAGGCGGTCGTCGTCGGCGTACCGGACGATGAGTTCGGCCAGCGCCTGGTCGCGTACGTCGTACTGCACGAACCGGTCTCGGAAGCCGACCTGATCGCGTACGCGAAGGCGAACCTCGCGCGCTATCAGACCCCGCGCCGCGTGGTGATCGTCGACGACTTCCCACGGAACGCGACCGGCAAGGTGCTGCGCGGCCGACTCACCCCGCCGTCCGATCAATGAACGTGCCCGCATGGGAGAGTGGCCCCGTGAAGATCCTGGTCGGTTATGTGCCAACTCCCGAAGGCGAGGCCGCGCTGGCCGCGGCCGCCACCGAGGCGGAACTGCGCGGGGCCTCGGTGCTGCTGCTGAACACCAGCCGTGGTGACGCCTACATCGACGCCCGCTACGCCAACGCCGACGAGCTCGCCGCCGCCGAGGCCGCGCTGCGCGCCAAGGGCGTCGAGGTCATCATTCAGCAGGCCCTCTCCGACGGTGACGTGGCCGGCGCGCTGCTGAAGGCGGCCGCCGCGGACGACGTCGGCCTGATCGTCCTCGGCCTGCGCCGCCGCAGCCCGGTCGGCAAACTCATCCTCGGCAGCACCGCCCAGCGCGTCCTGCTCGAGTCCCCGGTCCCGGTCCTCGCCGTCAAGGTCGCCTCCCCACACGACTGACCGCGGATAACCAGATGAGCGGGCAGCCACCGCCCCCGTAAACTGGTCCAGTTATGCCTGATGCCCGGACCGAGCCGTCCCAAGTCCCCACCGAAAAGCCAGTGAACCGCCGGCGCCGCCGCGGCGGGAAGGGCCGCATCTCCCCCGCCGCGCCGACTGGTGGGCTCGGGGAGCTGGTGGCTCGGCTGGACGGGTTGACCGCCTACGACCGGGTGCAGTTGGGGAAGCGGCTCGAGCGGGTCCGCGGCATCCACGAGGCCGGGAAGCGTGAGCAGGCGCTGCAGGGACTCATCGGCGCGGTCGAGCAGGCCGAGCAACGCGTCGAGCTGCGCCGGGCGGCCGTTCCGGAGATCACGTACCCGGAAGAGCTTCCGGTCAGCCAGCTGAAGGACGAGATCGCCGCCGCGATCCGCGATCATCAGGTCGTCGTCGTCGCGGGCGAGACCGGCTCCGGCAAGACCACCCAGATCCCGAAGATCTGCCTCGAGCTCGGCCGCGGCATCCACGGGATGATCGGCCACACCCAGCCCCGCCGCCTGGCCGCGCGCACGGTCGCGGAGCGCATCGCGGAGGAACTCGGATCCGAGCTCGGCGAGACGATCGGTTTCGCGGTCCGGTTCACCGACAAGGTCAGTGAGCGCTCGCTGGTCAAGCTGATGACCGACGGCATCCTGCTGAACGAACTGCAGCGCGACCGTGACCTGACCCGGTACGACACGCTCATCATCGACGAGGCGCACGAGCGCAGCCTGAACATCGACTTCATCCTCGGGTACCTCAAACGCCTGCTCCCCCGGCGTCCCGACCTCAAGGTGATCATCACTTCGGCGACGATCGACCCGGAGCGGTTCGCCACCCACTTCGCCGCTGCCGACGGCACCCCGGCGCCGATCGTCGAGGTCTCCGGCCGGACGTACCCGGTCGAGGTCCGGTACCGCCCGGTCAACGATCCCGACGATCCGGCCACCATCGACCGCGACCAGACCCAGGCGATCCTGGACGCGGTCGAGGAGCTCGAGTACGAGGCCGACGGCGACGTACTGGTCTTCCTCAGCGGCGAACGCGAGATCCGCGACACCGCCGACGCGCTGAACGACAAGTACGCCTCCCAGCGCGGCCGGCCCGGCGCCGTCGAGGTACTCCCCTTGTACGCGCGGCTGTCCAACGCCGAGCAGCATCGCGTCTTCCAAGCACATTCGAACCGCCGGATCGTACTCGCCACGAACGTCGCCGAGACCTCGCTGACAGTGCCCGGGATCAAGTACGTGATCGATCCCGGTACGGCGCGGATCTCCCGCTACAGCCACCGTACGAAGGTCCAGCATCTTCCGATCGAGCCGGTATCGCAGGCCAGCGCGAACCAGCGCAAGGGCCGCAGCGGCCGGACCAGCGACGGCATCTGCATCCGGCTGTACTCCGAGGAGCACTTCGAGAGCCGCCCCGAGTTCACCGACCCGGAGATCCTGCGGACGAACCTCGCGTCCGTGATCCTGCAGATGACCGCGATCGGGCTCGGCAACATCGCCGCGTTCCCGTTCATCGACGAACCGGACAAGCGCAGCATCACCGACGGCCTGCAGTTGCTCACCGAGCTGGGCGCGATCGAGTCCCCGAAGGGCGGGCGGCTGACACCGATCGGGCGGCAGCTCGCGCAGATCCCGCTCGATCCGCGGCTGGCCCGGATGATCGTCGAGGCCGACAAGCACTCGTGCGTCCGCGAGGTGATGGTGATCGCGGCCGCGCTGTCCATCCAGGACCCGCGGGAACGGCCGACCGACGCCGAGGCGCAGGCCCAGCAGGCGCATGCCCGGTTCCGCGATCCGAACAGCGACTTCCTCGGGTACCTGAACCTCTGGAGCTACCTGAAGAAGCAGCAGAAGGAGCTGTCCGGCAACCAGTTCCGCCGGATGTGCCGCAGTGAGTACCTGAACTATCTCCGCGTCCGCGAGTGGCAGGACATCTTCGCGCAGCTCCGACAGGTCGCGTCGCAGATCGGTGTCACGCTCAACTCCGGCGCGCCGGCCGACCCGCAGAGCGTACACATCTCGCTGATGTCCGGGCTGCTGTCGCATCTCGGGCTGAAAGACCCGGCGAACCAGCACCAGTACATCGGCGCGCGCGGCACCAAGTTCGCGATCTTCCCCGGGTCGGGGTTGTTCAAGAAGCCGCCGCAGTTCGTGATGGCCGCCGAACTGGTCGAGACGTCCAAACTGTGGGCGCGGGTGAACGCGAAGATCGAGCCCGAGTGGGCCGAGGACCTCGCACCACACCTGATCAAACGGTCGTACTCGGAGCCGCACTGGGAACGCAAAGCCGGTGCCGTGATGGCGTACGAGAAGGTCACCCTGTACGGCGTGCCGATCGTCGCGCGCCGGAAGGTGAACTACGGCAAGGTCGATCCGGAGGTGTCGCGGGAGCTGTTCATCCGGCACGCACTGGTCGAGGGCGACTGGGACACGCACCACAAGTTCTTCCACGAGAACCGGAAGCTGATCGAGGAAGTCGAAGAGCTCGAGGAGCGTACGCGGCGTCGCGACCTGCTTGTCGACGACGAGACGCTCTTTGCGTTCTACGACGAGCGGATCGGCTCCGAGGTAGTTACCGGTCGGCACTTCGACACCTGGTGGAAGACTGCCCGGCAGCGCGACGCCGATCTGCTCGACTTCGAACGGTCGCTGGTCGTGCGTGAGGGTGCGGAGGTGAAGGAGGACGAGTTCCCGCTGCATTGGACGCGGAACGGGATGACGTTCGACCTCACGTACGCGTTCGAGCCGGGCACGGACGCCGACGGGGTGACCGTACACATCCCGTTGCTCGTCCTGAACCAGGTCACCGCGGACGGGTTCGAGTGGAGCGTGCCGGGGTTCCGCGAGGAGCTCGTCACGACGCTGATCAAGTCGTTGCCGAAGGCCGTGCGGCGCAACATCGTGCCGGCGCCGGATCACGCGCGACAGATTCTTCCCGAGCTGGACCCGGCGTCCGGTGCGCTCACCGATGCGATGGCGCGGGCGTTGCGGGAGCTGCGCGGCGTCGTGATCGAGCCGGAGGACTGGGACTGGAGCCGGGTGCCGGAGCATCTGCGGATGACGTTCCGGGTCGAGGACGACAAGGGCAAGACGGTTGCTGAGAGCAAGGACCTCGCCCGGCTGAAGGAGAAGCTGAAGCCGAAGACGACGGCCGCGATCTCGCAGGTGGCGTCGAAGGCGGTCAGTGGGCTGGAGAAGTCGGGGCTGACCGACTGGACCTTCGGCGATCTGCCGCGGAGCTTCTCCGAACATCGGAACGGTTTGACGGTGGCCGGGTACCCGGCGCTGGTCGACGAGGGCAAGACCGTGGCGATCCGGTTGCAGGAGACCGAGCGCGATCAGGCGGCCGCGATGTGGACCGGTACGCGCCGGCTGTTGCTGTTGACGATGCCTTCGGTGATCGACGTCGTGCAGCGACAGCTCAGCAGTGCGCAGAAGCTGACCTTGCTGGCGGGGCCGCATCGTAACGTCGGTGAACTGCTCGACGACGCGATCGGGGCGGCGGTCGATCAGTTGATGGCGGGCGCGGGCGGTCCGGCGTGGAATCTCACCGCGTTCTCGATCCTGCGCGACGCCGTACGCTCCGAACTCGCCGACACGGTGCTGACGATCCTGCAGCAAGTTGAGCAGGTGCTCGGGTATGCGCGGACTGTGGACAAGCAGATCTCGCGTGCTTCGAGTCCGGCGTTGCTGGCTGCGTTGTCCGACGTACGCGGTCAGCTTGAAGGGCTCGTGCATCCGGGGTTCATCACGGAGACGGGGGCGAAGCGGCTTCCGGATCTGGTGCGGTACTTGCGCGGGATGGAGCAGCGGCTGGACAAGCTCGGGGCGAACGCGGCGCGGGATCGGTCCGGGATGGCTGTTGTGGACATGCTGACTGACGAGTACCGGAAGCGGCTGCGGGCGGTTCCGACTGGGAAGTACCCGAGTCCGGCGCTGCTCGAGGTGCGGTGGATGCTGGAAGAACTGCGGATCAGCTTGTTCGCGCAGACGCTCGGGACGCCGTACCCGATCTCGGAGAAGCGGATCCGGAAGGCTCTCGCGGACAGCTAGGACAGTTTCTGTCCGGACGTCGTTCTACGGTGAAGGGATGACGACGCTCGCGCAGAATCTTCTGGATCTGTCGGACTTCGCTTGGCAGCGGTTGCGGCTGCGGGTGGAGGGGTTGACGGACGAGGAGTACTTCTGGGAGCCGTTCGACGGGTGTTGGAGTGTGCGGGAGACGTCTGACGGGTTCAGCGCCGACAGCTCACGTCTTCCGCCGGCGCCGGCGCCGTTCACGACGTTGGCTTGGCGGATCACGCATCTGATCGACGTACTGCAGGCTGAGCGGACGGCTACCTGGTTCGGTCATCCGGCGACGTCGGAGCCGCCGTCGGTGCCCGGGTCGGCTGGTGCGGCGCTTGAGGCGCTCGATCGGGCGTACGAGGTCTGGCGCGGACGGCTCGCGGCGCTCAGCCAGGAGGATCTGGATCGGCCGATGGGGGCGATCGCCGGACCGTACGCTGAAGATGACGGGACGTCGTTCGCGCTGCACATCTTGGATGAGTTGATTCATCATGGCGCCGAGGTTGGTACTGTCCGCGACTTCTATCAGGGGGCGCGGGGTGAGGATCCGTTTCCGGCCGCGTTGCGTGGGGAGCTCACGGCGGCCGACCGACCGGCCCTACTCGCCGAGGCCGCGACGGCGCAGCGGTGGGAGGTCGTGCGGCGGCTGGCCGAGCTGGGCTTCGGGGTGAACGAACGCGCCGCGGGCGGCGTGACCGCGGCGCATGTGGCCGCCGGCACAGGGTCAGTCGACGAACTGCGATTCCTGGTCGAGCGGGGCGCGGACCTGACCATCAAGGACACCCAGTTCAACGCCGACGCACCCGCCTGGGCAACCTTCTTCCACCAACCCGAAACTGCCCAGTACCTCAAGGCGGATTCACGCGGTGGTTGCAACACCGGGTGGATTTGCTTGGTTGGACAGTAGCTTGTC